>DATKDA010000098.1:0-15387 GCA_035512935.1 Pyrinomonadaceae bacterium
ATAGTCGGCGTGTCCCGGACAGTCCACGTGCGCGTAGTGCCGGTTGGCCGTCTCGTATTCGACGTGCGCCGTGGCGATCGTGATCCCGCGCGCCTTCTCTTCCGGCGCCTTGTCGATCTGATCGAACGCAATAAACTGCACTTTCGGGTTATTCTTCCCCAACACCCGCGTGATCGCTGCCGTCAAGGTCGTCTTCCCATGGTCCACGTGCCCGATCGTCCCGATGTTCACGTGCGGCTTTGAACGGTCGAATTTTTCCTTAGACATTCTTCGTTGCCTCTTTAATTAGTTCTAACACCTGGAGCCCGCGATGAGATTTGAACTCATGACCTCCTCCTTACCAAGGAGGCGCTCTACCCCTGAGCTACGCGGGCACGAGTCAAGCTGCTTTCAAAATCTGGAGCGGGCGACGAGATTCGAACTCGCGACCCTCAGCTTGGAAGGCTGATGCTCTACCAACTGAGCTACACCCGCCCGGAGAATTTTCAAATTTGCGATTTTTGATTTTTGATTTCACAAGGGTAAGCACTTAGCTCTCCAGCGTAGAAATCCAAACTCGACAATCGCAAATCCAAAAATCGCAAATCAAAAATCAAGAGTCCGCTCTGGTGCAGGGGGCAGGATTCGAACCTGCGTAGGGCGTTAGCCCGCCGGGTTTACAGCCCGGTGCCATTAACCACTCGACCACCCCTGCTCATCCCTTTTTCAATGATTGCTTTGTCCTGGAGCCGGCGAAGGGACTTGAACCCCCGACCCTCTGATTACAAATCAGATGCTCTACCAACTGAGCTACGCCGGCCCGTTACAGGGCGCAAACAGCGCATTCCGACAAAATGCGGATACTAACAACAGGTTGTTGAAAACGCAAGCCGCAGACAAGGTTATATATAAAAGGACTTACACGACTTCGGTCAAGCTGGTGGTTGACGCTCGCGCGACCTCGCAGTACGATGGAAATCACCCCAAAACGGCTCCCTCAGCGCAAGAAACTTTCGACTGGCTACGAATGAATTCGCAAGTCGCTCTGCGTAACCGGCAATGAGATGTTTTTGCTGCCAGACGCCCCCGAACCCTCCGGTCTATATATATTAAGGAGTCCATGCAATGCAATTTACGAAGTTTATCGGGAGTTCTCTCCGCTTCCTGGCTGTTACCGGTTTCGCAGCCGTTCTTTTCGTTCCCGCAACTACGGCTCAGCAGATCAACCAACCAGCGACGACGCCAATGCCTCTTGCAGGCCGAAGCCTGTTGTATTGCGCGGGACAGATTCGCTACGAAAGATTTCCCGCCGTACCTCAGATTGTCGGCGCCGAGCAGGAGCAGGAGCAAAGAACCTTTGCTTCCGGTGACATCGTCTACCTCAATTCCGGCTCGCAACAGGGAATACGCGAGGGTCAGGAGTTCATGATCGTGCGGCCTCGGGGAGAGCCCAAGGGAGTGCATAGACAAAAGTCCGGCTTTCTCGGCATCTACGTTCAGGAGGTGGGCCAGTTGCAGGTGATCAAGGCCTTCGAGCGTACTGCCGCTGCCCAGATCACGTTTTCGTGCGAAAGTGTGTTGTTGGGTGACCTGCTGACCGACGTCCCGGCGCGTGTTTCTCCCGCTGCCTCATCTGAAGGCCCGCTCGATCGTTTTGCGGACCCAAGTGGTAAACAGACCGGACGGATAATGATGGCTCGCCATGGTCGCGAGATGGCATCCAGAAACGACGTTGTTTATATCGATCTCGGGGCGGAGGATAACGTCGCGCCTGGAAACTATCTGACCATCTATCGTGAAGTGGGCACGGGCAATATTATACGAAAGGAGATCCCGGAACTGGCCCGTGGGCGAACAGATAACTTTCAAAGCAGGGTGTTTCGCGGCGGTGGTTTTGGTATTCAGGCGCAACGTTCTAAAGATTCGAGCGGGAGTCCGGGCCTCTATCGAGGGAACCCGATCACTACGCCGGAGATCAAAGACAAGCGGCCACCGTTACCGAGAAAGATTGTCGGCGAGATGGTGATACTCAACGTGCAACGCCGCACCGCGACGGCAATCATCACTCGCGTAGCGCAGGAGATTCACACTGGAGACTTCGTCGAGGTGAAGTAAGGGACTTAACTCGGCTGAAGCGTGTGTGTGAAAGCGAGGTCGCGCTATGTCATCGAGGTGACGCAGTGTCATGGAGTCAGTACCGTAACGCGGTAGCGTCGGGAGTTGGTCCATGTAGCTTCGACTTCCGGGATTGTTCACCCGACGCTACCGCGTTACGGTACTGACTCCATAGCACTGCGATATCTGATGGTGACGTCGAGTTAAATCCAACGAGAAAACAGATGAAGATTCGCTAAGGGGATGTGAGCAGGAACAGGAACACATCATAGGCGCGGCGGCCAAGCTGGACGTCCCCTTCGCCATATAGCTTGGCTCGATAACGAAACCATTTGTCGTGTCGGTCGCGTCGCCTCGACTCTTTGTACTCAAGGAACGATCTTACTGGTCTTCTTTGAAGCATCAACCCTGGTCAGCCCCACCATTCTCTTGTGCCCGCCTAACTAAGCCGCTTGCACAACTTCATCAACTTGAAAAGCGAGCTTACTTAAGTATTGTTTCCCCACATCAACTGGTTGAGGGAGTACTGCTACTATTTGTATGCCGTGTTCCAAGTTTAAGTGAGCTTGGAACATGCGGGCTCAATGTTTTCCCGGCTTTCCGCCATTAGCATGGTTCATCGGCCGATTCTTGATCCACCAAATCACACGCAACTACGTCGAGATTTGTTCGTGTAATTTCGTGTGGTTTCGTGGATCGTTCTTAACCAGCCCAAAAAGACAAGATCCACGAAATCACACGAAGCCACACGAAATTCACACGAATATATGAGTCCATTCGGGCGAAACGGGTTTTAAATTCTGGCAATCCTTCTTTCAATGCGTTGCTTTAGTTCCAGCAGCCGCTCCCGTTGCTTATGTGTACCATGTTTGTTAGCCCTCTCTCGAAGGAGCCTAATGTTTGTGAGCAGGTCGTCCCTTGCACTCCGCAGCCCACTAATCACACGATAGGTCAGACGGGCCTCCTCCTGATCCGGTCCTTGAGTCTCTGACGACGAGACAGGTATCGTGTCGGTCTCAACGGAAAGAGAAGAGATCTGGGACTCAAGCCTATCTAAGGCAATCGATGTGTTTACATCCGGCGACTGGAGAGCGGCTTCTATCAACGGAATGGCACGACTCAGTTGTAATTTTATTCCTGATCGCCACTCTGTCAGTTCTGTCACGATCGCAGGATCGCCTTCAATACTTCCATCGGCAAACATTACGGCGAGGACTGCAATGTGCGGTGTGGTTTCCCTCGGTGGAAGCTCTAGGTCGTCCGTTGTTCCCGGAGGCATAACCCGGTCGCCAGTGGAGAGATCGATTGTAATTCTACCGTTGCCCACCACCACTACATACCCGTTTACATCTTTCAAGGAAACGTTCTTGAACAGTATGCGGAGATGACCATTAGCTGTTGTCTCTATAGCCAAAACCTGAAGGGCTTGCGTCTTATTCTCTGCCCTCAAATCATTGTGCTGTTTATTCCGAGTGGAGGCCCTAAATAAATCTTCCTTGCCAGACGCTATTATCCCCGCGCATATAACTACCGAGATAAGGGCAACAAACACAAGATTCGCTGCTTTGTTCATCGCGGACCCCATTTCAAATCTCCTGCACTGTTCGCGTATTTCTTCAGGGCTAAGGGTGGCAACATACTCTCAACCCGAAAGAGTGTCAGACGATTTCCCTGAATCATCTCCCCAATTGGTGCCGTCAGAGAACTGGACATAGTCAACTGCTAGACTAATCAGGACCTCCCGACCCGATGGCTGTTCAAATGTGGAATAGTGAGTCTTACTGTAGTTGGGCGGGAGTTCGGAGAGGCTTAAGTCCAAGTTGAAAAGGTACACTGAGCTTTGTGAGCTTACGCCCTTCCCCACTACTTGCTTAATAGCAAAGGCCCTGATCTCCTTAGTGAAAACGTTGGTAACGTTAAAAGCGATCTCTGGTCCTTGAGGGTTCGAGATATAGCGTGGTGCGGATATTACAAGGGGGCTCTGAGGTCGATTCTCCACGATGATAGTCGGACTAGGCTGGGGAACTGGAACAGAAAGGTTTGGTCTTTCCAGCACCCCTTCTCCAACTCCCTGGACGAAAAGAACAAGGAGCCATGAGAAAACCAGCAATGTACCAAAACGTAGCTTGAACATGCGATGCACTAATCGCGAGCCGTGGCGGCTGCGGCGCTACGCGCCTTCTGTTTTGCCGTCCGACTAGCAAGCACGGATTGATAGAACGCTCGAAAGTATCCGTACATCGACAGGCACGCCGAGATCACCACCAGCCATAACATCGCGCGACCTGCGGTGTACAGCAGAACCTGCCAATCGTTGCCTGTGGTTGGCCCTTCCCCGAAAAGGTGTGCCACGGCCGCGCGCAATTCCGGCACAGTCCAGAACTCAATCGCCGGAAAAGGCCGTCCAAAGTTGGCCACGGGAGGCCGGCCACCCACACTGGAACCTATCAACAACGCTACGGTGATCACCTGCGCCAGCATCTTAACCTTACCCATCCGTGAAGCGGCGATCACAACTCCATCCGCAGCAGCAATCGATCGCAGTCCAGTTACGGCAAATTCGCGTCCTATTATTATTACTACAGCCCAGGCGGGCGCGAGTTGGTTCTCTACCAGTGAAATTAACGCGGCGGATATGAGGAGCTTGTCTGCTATTGGATCCAGTAATTGCCCCAGGCGCGTGACCTGGTCGCGACTGCGGGCAAAATGACCGTCCAGATAATCGGTGAGCGCCGCTCCCAGAAATATCGTGACGCCCAGAATGTGCCTGGGCACGCCAAACCAATCTTCGGAAAACGGTGTCAACAGGACCACCACCAAAAGCGGAACGATAAAGATGCGCAGTAACGTCAGGGTGTTCGGAAGATTCACAGCTATAACTCGAATTAAACTGAGTGTATGCCCCCCTGTCAAGATTGTAGGGGTGGCCCTCCGTGGCCACCCCTCGTTGGTTCAAAGTTTTTGAGATCACGAGGGGGCGGCCACAAACACCTTCCCGTGGCCATGCACCTAATGAAGGGGGCGGCCAGGTGGCCACCCCTCGTTGGTTCAAAGTTTTTGAGATCACGAGGGGGGCGGCCACGAACACCTTCCCGTGGCCATGCACCATGCACCTAACGAGGGGGCGGCCACGGAGGGCCACCCCTACAGTTGCTCACCCTTCGCACCCTCAGCTAGAATCATGGTTTCCCCGCCGCATGTAATTTACTTCCGTAGCGGCAAGCTTTGATTCTCGTCCAATGGCAATCGACCGCATCACCGTCAGAGGCGCCCGGCAGCATAACCTCAAAAACATCAACGTAGAGATCCCCCGTGACCGGCTTACCGTGATTACCGGCCTGTCCGGCTCGGGGAAATCCTCACTTGCTTTCGATACGATCTACGCGGAGGGACAACGCCGGTATGTCGAATCACTCTCCGCTTACGCACGTCAATTTCTCGATCAGCTCGAGAAACCCGATGTCGATTCTGTAGATGGTCTTTCTCCGGCAATCTCAATCGAACAGAAGACAGTGGCTCGCAGCCCTCGTTCTACAGTCGGCACGGTGACTGAGATCTACGACTACTTGCGGTTGCTATTCTCGTCAATTGGCCAGCCACACTGTCATCAATGCGGTGAACCAATCACGCGCCAGAGCGTCGAGCAGATCGTTCAGAGCGTCCTGGCGCTCCCTGAAGGCGAGCGGGTCATGATCCTGGCCCCAATAGTTCGCGGACGGAAGGGCGAGTTCAAGAAGGAGCTCGAGAAACTCGCCAAAGACGGGTTTCTCAGAGCCCGGGTCGACGGCGAATTGCTTGCGCTTGATGAAGAGATTCGTCTGGACAAGCGACGCAATCATACAATCGAGGCTGTCGTGGACCGTTTGCTCATCAAACCGGGCATCACTGAACGACTGACCGAATCCTTAAGAACGGCATTGAAATTGACCGGCGGCGCGGTGCTAGTCTCCGTAATCGATGGCGACGAAAAGCTCTATTCCGAGCGGATGGCCTGTGTGAACTGTGGCATCAACGTACCTCCTCTCGAACCGCGCTCCTTCTCCTTCAATTCAGCTTATGGCGCCTGCAAACGGTGTCATGGATTAGGCATGGTCCATGAAGTCGATCCGGCGAAACTGATACCCGATCCCGGACTGCCAGCCGAGAAGCTGCCGTTCGTTGGTCCGGACGATAAACAGGGCTCAGCTTACCTGCGCAGCGCTCTGCTTGCCGTGATTAGGCACCATAAGGCCGATGCGGCTGCGGCGTTCGCAGACTTGCCCAAGCTCGTATGCGATAACTTCTTAAACGGTCTTTCTGCGTACCTAAAGTTTTCGCAAGGTTCTTACTCTTACCGGGGCCCGTGGAAAGGCGCACTGCACTGGCTGAGTGAGCGGCTGAATGAACCGCCCAATGAAAAAGTCAGATTCGCGCTGGAAGAACTGGTCTCTCCGACAACCTGTCCCGAATGCAAAGGGCGGCGGCTGCGCCAGGACTCTCTGGCAGTGCGGTTGGCCGGCAGGGGTATCGCCGATTACACAAACCTGACAATTGACGAAGCGGTGGCGGCATTCGACGCCATAAGACTGAAGGGTCGGGAAGAATTGATCGCCGGGACAATACTGCGGGAGATTCGAAACCGGCTGCGTTTTTTGCAGACGGTCGGTCTTGGCTATCTGACGCTGGATAGAAGCTCGTCCACTTTGTCGGGTGGGGAAGGGCAACGCATTCGACTGGCGACACAGATCGGATCACAACTGCGTGGCGTGCTCTACGTTCTTGATGAGCCGTCAATCGGTCTCCATCCGAGAGATAATCAAAAACTGCTGGATACTCTTTGTGCCCTGCGGGATCTGGGAAATACGGTCTTGGTCGTCGAACACGATGAGGAGACCATCCGCCGCGCCGACCATGTCATCGATCTCGGTCCAGGCGCCGGAGCGCACGGCGGTGAAGTGGTGGCGCACGGCAGCGCGGAAGAGGTGGCGAATAATCCCGAATCGGTTACCGGCCTTTATATTCGAGGAGTCAAGCGGATTGAGGTTCCGGCGGAAAGGCGTTCACCCAACGGCAAGTATCTGACCGTACAAGGAGCGCGTGCGAACAATCTGAAGGAGATTGATGTCGCTTTTCCGCTAGGATTGCTAACGGTAGTGACAGGCGTGTCGGGCTCAGGCAAGTCGACTTTGGTGGCGGACATTCTCTACCGAGCTCTGGCTCGACATCTTTATGGCTCATCCAGCGAACCGGGCGCCCATTCGACTATCGAGGGATTGGACCAGATCGACAAAGTGATCGAGATCGACCAGTCACCCATCGGCCGCACGCCGAGATCAAATCCCGCAACCTATACCGGCCTCTTCACGCCTTTGCGCGAACTCTATGCGATGCTTCCAGAATCACGCGAACGAGGGTACAAACCGGGCCGCTTCTCTTTCAATGTCAAAGGCGGACGCTGCGAAGCCTGCGATGGTGATGGCTTGAAACGCATCGAGATGAACTTTTTACCGGATGTTTATGTGCTCTGCGACGTCTGCCGAGGCGCCCGGTACAATCGTGAGACCCTCGCAGTGAAATACAAAGGCAAGTCCATTGCTGAACTGCTTGACACGACCGTAGAAGAGGCGCTACCGCTGCTTGAGAATATTCCCCAGGTCAGGCAAAAGCTTCAGACGCTGCTCGACGTCGGTCTGGGTTACATCAAGTTGGGCCAATCAGCAACTACTTTATCCGGCGGCGAGGCGCAACGCATCAAGCTCGCCAAGGAGTTATCAAAACGCGCCACCGGCAGGACGGTCTATATTCTCGATGAGCCAACCACCGGCTTGCACTTCGCCGACGTCCACAAATTGCTCGATGTTCTTCAGCGGTTGGTTTCACTCGGCAACACGGTACTCGTAATCGAGCACAATTTAGATGTGATTAAATCAGCGGACCACATCATCGATCTGGGACCGGAAGGTGGAGCGCAAGGCGGACGAGTCGTGGTGTCCGGCACTCCTGAGGCAGTGGCACGGTCGCGACGTTCTCACACGGGTCAGGCCTTGCGGCCGTTACTCAATGGGCGTCCGGCTCGCAACGGGAGTGGACCGAACCACCAGGGGTCTCAGAAGGTCGCGTGATATAATTTCGTTCGTGGCTCCTTCCATCAAAGAGATCAGATTAGATAAGAGCGCTTTCAGGGTATTCTCTTAGACGAATCCGCACTGGCCATGTCACGCTACGATGCCGAGCTACGACCCTTATCCCTCGACGAGGTTAGCACCTATGAACTGGCTTCCCGCCCCAGCAAGGTCGTTTTGGAAGATTTTGCACAGCCGGTGACAGAAGCTTCCACGCTTGGAGATTTTTTAGATCGACTCCCAAACATTCTCGCAGTTCAAAGCCTTCGCGCGTTGGCGAAGCAGATGCGCAGGGCTCGTGATCTCCGAAAGCCCATCATCTGGGGGATCGGCGGCCATGTAATCAAGACGGGGCTGGCGCCGCTCATCATCGATCTGATGGATCGGGGATTCATAACGGCCATCGCGGCAAACGGATCCGTGCTGGTCCATGATGCAGAGATCGCAATGGTCGGTTCCACTTCGGAAGACGTTGACGCAACGTTGGGCGCGGGTGGATTTGGCGCTGCCGATGAAACCGGTAGACTTCTGAACCTCGCAGCAAAGAATGCGGCCAGTGAGGGCATCGGAATGGGTGAAGCCGTTGGAGAGGCACTGCAAAATCTTCAGCCAAAACACTCCGCCTATTCAATTCTTTGCTCAGCTTACGAAAGAAGAATTCCGTTCACAGCTCACGTAACGATTGGCGGTGACATCGCTCACTTTCATCCTGGCGCAGATGGCGCCGCGCTGGGCGCCGCAACGCATACAGACTTTCGCTTACTGGGAGAGTTGGTCCGGCGGATGAGTGGTGGTGGCGTTTACCTTAACATCGGATCCGCGGTAGTGCTTCCTGAGGTTTTTCTGAAGGCAGTGACGTTAGTGCGCAATCTTGGTCATCCACTAAAAGACATTACGACGGCAAACTTTGATTTCATTCAATCCTATCGGCCCTTGACGAACGTCGTTCGGCGTCCCACGGCGGCTGGCGCCGGTCAGGGTTACGCGATCACCGGTCACCACGAGCTCACGATTCCATTACTGGCCGCTTTGCTCATCTGTGTTAAGCAGGACGATAAGGAGTAACACCGAAGATGTGCGGCAATCCGAGCCCAGGGGTACCCCACCCTTGGTGATCGCAACCACCCCGTTATTGGTCCCTCGACACCGGAAGGGGTCTAACATCGAACGTGTTCGCAATCCAGTCCAGTGTGGGAAGACTTATTCCCTGAATCAACGCAACACCGTGACTCGGTTGCCTCACATAAAAATCTACTCAACATGAACCTTGACAACCAGCCTCGCCCGGGTTTATTGTTACGCCCTGCCTGAAATTGAAAATCACTTTCAATTTCTGCTCTAGCCTTTTGAGCTTGTATTTACAGGGGGAGATCATGGAAACCAATCAATTTGGAGCGGGGCTTAGACTCGGAGGCACCCTCGCGTTACTGTTCCTGTTAGCCGGAACCGCCCAGTCCCAAAACATCTCGTCAGTCTCTGGTCACGTTCGCGATCAAAGTTCCGCTGCTATAAGCGACGCGGTCGTTACCCTTCGCCAAACTCGCACAACTTATGAGCGCACAACTACAACGGATCAGAATGGCCAATTTTACTTCGCCGGCATACCTCAGGCCGAGTACCGTCTTACTGCTTCTGAAAAAGGCTTCGCGCCTTTCTCGACGGTGATGACAATTACTGACCGAAGTAACGGGAGTATCAACGTCGTCCTCCAGCCCGGGCCTATCGCTGAGTCCGTTGTGATTACCAGTAATCAGTTCGCTGCCCTGCCCGAAGTGACGCGGAGAATCCCTGGCTCAATCGACGTGATCGACTCCCAAACTCTGGAATATAGTCGAGCCTTTAATTCAACTGAGGTCCTGCGAAAGGTTAGCGGCATCCACGTCCGAGACGAAGAAGGCTTTGGCTTAAGACCGAACATCGGTATACGCGGCATAAATCCTACCCGGTCTACCAAAGTACTTCTGCTCGAGGACGGAATCCCCTTAACCTATGCTCCTTATGGTGACAACGCCTCTTACTACCACCCACCAATTGATCGCTTTGAGAGTGTGGAAGTTCTGAAAGGCTCGGGCCAGATCCTCTACGGCCCTCAAACGGTAGCTGGCGTAATTAATTACATTACTCCGAAGCCTCCGGATGAGCCCGAAGGGTCGATCCTGCTGATCGGTGGTAACCGCAGATATTTTAACGGCAACTTCACCTATGGAGGCACCATTGGTAACACGGGACTACTGTTTGGCTATACTCGCAAGCAGGGTAATGGCTCCCGCGAGAACGTTCACTCGAAACTCAATGACTTCAACTTCAAGTCTCTAACCTCACTGAATGTGGAAAATGCGATCACGATAAAATTCAATTACTACGACGAGGACTCGAATGTCGGTTACTCGGGCTTGCGGGAGGACGAGTTTCGCGCCAATCCCCGCCAGAATCCCTTTCGCAATGACTTCTTCTACGGTGACCGTTACGGGGCTTCGCTTACCCACGCGTACGTCATTAACCCCAATGTCGTACTGACAACGAATTTCTATGGCGCTTACTTTCGCCGGCACTGGTGGCGACAATCATCCAACTCGAACCAACGTCCTAATGATGCTTCGAATCCCCTATGTGGCGGCATGGCCAATCTCCACACAACCTGTGGGAATCAAGGTAGATTGCGAAGGTATTACTTTGCCGGGCTGGAACCGCGGTTGAGTATCACGCATGGACTTTTCGGCATACGTAACGAAACTGAAACTGGCTTTCGCATGCACTTTGAAAACCAGGCCCGGGTGCAGAAGAACGGCGACCGCCCTGATGCGCGCGATGGTGTTATTGTGGAAGACAATGGCCGTCGCAATCAGGCCTATTCCGGATTCATACAAAACCGCTTTCTGATCGGAAACTTCACCGTTACGCCCGGCTTCCGCCTCGAGCACGTTAAGTATCAACGAACCAATCGATTGCTGAGCGTAACCGGGAAGACCACAGTTACACAAGCCGTCCCCGGGCTGGGAGTGGCATACACCATCAAGGAAAGGGTCACACTCTTTGCTGGCGTGCACCGCGGTTTTGCACCACCACGCACTGAGGACATTATCAATAACACCACCGGCGGGAGCGTCGATCTTGATTCGGAACTGAGCTGGAACTATGAGGTCGGCATGCGCGGCCGTCCGCATCGGGCTCTGAGACTGGACGCAACCTTCTTCCGCCTGGATTACGAGAATCAGATCATTCCGGCAAGTCTCGCGGGAGGGATTGGCTCAATAGTAACGAATGGTGGCGCCACTCTGCATCAGGGACTTGAATTGACAGCTGGTTTCGATTCAGCAGCTATTCTGAAACGGCGGTACAACATTTACCTCCGCAGTGCTTACACTTATCTGCCGGTTGCGGAGTTTCGCGGGAACCGCTTTAGCGGAGTCCCGGGATTTTCAGCAACAAGAGTAACGGGTAATCGCCTTCCCTACGCTCCGGAGCATCTGCTTAATGCAAGCGTTGGTTATGCGCATTCAGGTGGCCTGGACCTCTTTGTCGAAGGTGTCTATGCAGGTTCTCAGTTCAGCGAAGACCTCAACCTGATCAACCCCTTAAATGCGAGTGGACAGACCGGACTGATTCCGAGTTATACAATCTTCAATGCGACGGCGAACTACAGTGTTGAACAATTGCGGACCACTTTCTTTATCACTGCCAAGAATTTGTTCGACCGTCTCTATATTGCGGATCGCGCCCGGGGTATCCTGCCTGGTCCACCGCGCGGAATTCACGCCGGCTTCAAGTACCGGTTCTAATCCGATTCGGGTAGTTCGTGGATCGACTTTTTCGGACCCTAAAAGATCGAGCCATTAAGTCACACAAAAACTCGCTAAACAATATTGGCTAATGGATGTCCTTTGGAGCCTGTAATTAGCCTCAAAAAAGCCAAGTCAGAAGCATTCGGCGAATTACAGTTTGTGCTTGCGGTAGGGTATAATCCGCGTCACCCGATCAAAGTATGGCACTGGCTATTCGAGCCGGCGCCCAACCTGAATTAAAAAAAGGCACAGATGGATCCGGCCAAACTCGAACATTATCGAAGCCTTCTCATCGCGGAACTCCGCCGTCACACGGAATACATACGCGAAGACCAGTCGGCTGCCCTCGAACTTTCGGATGATGGCGTTAAGGACAGTGTCGATCTCTCGCTCATGGACGTAAATAAGGAGTTGGCGCTGCGTTTAGGTGAGCGGGCGTCGCAAATGGTAGCGGATATCGACCAGGCTCTTCTGAGAATCAAAGAAGGTGCCTACGGCATCTGTGCGGCATGTGGCGAGTTGATCGACGAACGTCGCCTCAACGTCGTGCCTACGGCCCGCTATGACGCAGCCTGTCAGGCAGCTATAGAACAAGCCAACGGCGACGATAATCATTCGACGCTTTGAAAGTGAGCAGAAAGTAGTGAGAGTGATCAGTTGTCAGTTGTCAGTCACGGACTACTGACCACGGACTACTGACCACGGACTACTGACCGCTCACTGCTCACGCTTTCGGGTGCGCCTTGTCATACACCTCGATCAGTTTTTCCATCGACACATGCGTATAGATCTGAGTTGTCGAAAGGCGAGCATGGCCCAGTAGTTCCTGAATGTCTCGCAAGTCGGCGCCGCTATCCAAAAGGTGCGTGGCGAATGAATGACGCAAGGCATGGGGACTGATGTCATGCATGCCGGCGCAGATCCTGATGTACTTCTCAACCATCCGGCCAACTGAGCGCGTTGTGATTCGCGTTCCCTGATAATTAAGAAACACTGCCTCAGAATCTCGCTTCGAGATCGGCGCCTGGGCCAAAAAACGGTCACGCACCGATAGGTAGGCCTCCAGTGCTCTCAACGCCGGCTCTCCAAAAGGCACGATCCGCTCTTTGCGACGCTTGCCGGTAACCCTTATCAGCCGCTGTCTGAAATCTATGTCTCCGATGCTGAGGGTCGTAAGTTCCGAAACGCGTACACCGGTGGCGTACAACAGTTCGAGGATTGCGCGGTCCCGTTTGCCGAGGTCGGTTTCGATATCAGGAGTTTCGATAAATCTGATGGCGTCTTCAATCGAGAGATGCTTTGGCAACCTTTTCTCGAGGCGCGGAGTGGAAACGAGTTTGGCGGGATTCAATTCCACGATCCCCTCGCGCAGGAGGAACTGGAAGAAAGTTCTCAAAGCCGCGAGCTTGCGCGCAACCGAACTCTTCTTTTTGTTCTGTGAATGGAGCGTTCCCAGCCATTCGCGAATAGTGAGGTGATCGATCTGCCCGATCTCCGGATACTGCACGTCCGTATTTGGTGACAGGTAAGAGAAAAACTGCTCGAGATCGCTCTTATAGTTACGCAGCGTATGGGCGCTCACGTTGCGCTCGTACCGCAGGTGTTCGAGAAACTGATCCAGCAGTTGCTCCATCGATTCCGCCGCGTAAGAAGACCACTGACACTAATCGTTAATCGTTTGTCGCTGCCGTCGCCGGCTTCGGTGAATAGTAGCCTTTGCGAGCTCGAACGCGAACATCCGAACGGGCCTTGACGCGCAAGTCTATAGCATGGAACCGGCCATCATTTAGATCTGAGGCAGCGTAATAACTCAGAATGTATTGCTGAGAGAGGTCTGCGGCGATCTGGGCGAATGCAAATTCCAGATCTCGGGTCGTCCTGGGAATATAGACGGCCCCACCCGTTTGCGACGTCAGTTGTTCCATCCTGCGCTCCGCAGCCAAGGCACGAACGTTGGCGCCTTCGTACAGACCAGTTTGGACGACGAAGATCTGGCAGTCATCGGCAAGCACCCGCTGCATCGTCGTTTCGAAATTCGCTCGACTCGTTGTCTCGATACCGTCCGAAACAATAACGATCACTCTGCGGCCTGCGTGCGGTCGCAGGTAGGCGGCGGCGGCAATGATGGCATCGAACAATGAGGTTGCGCCCTGCGGCCGACCAAAGCTCTCGATCGTATATTCGAGTTTGCGAATGTCATTCGTCAGCGGTTGTGCCAGGTAGCTCTCGGTCGCTACTGAATAGATTGCGGCCTCGTCTACGGGGCGCATCACGCGACGGAAAAAATGCATCGCCGCCTGTTTCTCAAACTCGCGCGCTGCATCGAGGCTGCCACTGTTATCAAACAGCATGGCAAGACGTACAGGTGACTCAGCGCGGGTGAAATCGCTGATCTCTCTGACATGTCCGTCAACGCGAAGTTCGAAGTCTTCCAGCTTGAGCCCTGTGATCGCGTAGCCTTTGGCGTCGACCACTGAAGCAGGAATGGGTACGAGATTAGCGCTGATCCGCACTACGTCCGCAGAGTCGACCTCATCCGAAGTCTCTTTAGGCGCATCTGACTTACCTTGAGCCGGCGCGGCGGTTGAGCCTGCCGGTTCGGCGATTGGACCAAGAGGCGGCGTTCGCTGAGGTTTCGTGGCAGGCTCTTTACGCCGGCCGGACTGCGCTAATGACTTGCTGGAATGGCCAAAATCGACGGCCAGTACGAATAAGGTCAGCAGGAGTAACAACGCGGTCACGGCGCTACGGCCTCGACCCGTTCGCTTTTTTGAATCTCTTGAAGCCAAATGTCCCATTCTTTCAGTGCCAATTCGACCTGTAACTGATGGCGGTCACGCTTTCTACGAATCCGGCGGCGATCCAGTTCGGACAGAGACGGTAGGAGCGCAAAGGTGATGTTCACCGGTTGGAACTTCTTTGGATCGGCATTAACGATGTACCGCACCAGAGCACCGGTCGCTGTTCCGCTTGGGGCAACAACGCCCGGGCGACCGGTTGTGAGTCGCGCCGCGTTAATACCGGCCAGCCATCCCATCGCCACCGATTCAACGTAGCCCTCAACGCCCGTTATCTGACCGGCGAAAAAGATCGCGGGGCGGTCGCGCATCTGCATTGTCGCTGCCAGAACTCGCGGCGAGCAGATGTAAGTGTTGCGGTGAATCTGGCCGAATTGCAGGAACTCGGCATTCTCCAGTCCCGGAATCGTTCGAATTACTCGGGCTTGTTCGCCGTAACGTAGATGATTTTGAAACCCGACAAGGCTGTACGCGTCCGCCATTAAATTTTCCTGCCGCAGTTGCACTGCCGCGTACGGCTCACGGCCGCTGCGTGGATCGATCAACCCCACAGGCTTCATCGGGCCGAACCTGAGAGTGTCTACACCGCGGCGAGCCAGCTCTTCGATTGGC
>DATKDA010000099.1:0-6134 GCA_035512935.1 Pyrinomonadaceae bacterium
AATTGGAAACATGACCCGACGCTACCGCGCTACGGTTCTGACTGGGACCCACTATGACGGACCTTTTGACACACTCTCGGAGGTGGATTGTTCGACCTTGCCTACTAAAGGCTGACTCTCCGGACCACGCCAAGACCACCAACGGCAGTTAGTGGACCGTTCGACCTTCTTGCCTACAAAAGCTGACTCTATGAACCACAGAGGCCCATAGCTCCTCCGCTCACGCTTCTTAATTCGTGGTTCAACCCAACATTATTCGGTCACTGAAGGCTTAAAACATGCTAGACCCTGACTAAAGAGCATGCGAGAATACGGATCATGGACGCGAGAGAGGACTCAACGGTGAAGTTCGGCGTTGCTTCAATGGACCGGGAGCATGCGGGTCAAATTAGCCTGCTCAATGATCTCAAAGCTGCCGTTCGGAGCGGGGCTGACGACAGTGTGGTCTATGCTCTACTCAGCGAGCTGGTGGAGCACACGAATCTTCACTTTCTCTCCGAACAAATCCTTATGAGGTTGCACGCTTACGAAGCCTCTGAGTCTCATCTCCTCGAACACGAACGGTTGCTGGGTGAGGTGCAAAAACTGAAGGAAAGCCTTGCGACAGGAACGGCAACTGACAAGCATGGTCTGATTGAGGCGCTTCGCAGTTGGCTCCTTGTCCACATTCAAACTGCTGACAAGGCTCTCGCGGAATACCTGAGCACCCGGTCCGCCCAGCAGGCGAGGGAGGGGCCTTAGCTCCTCGAATTCATTCAAAAACTTCAGTGTTACCAGCCTGCTTAGGCAGGAGCTCACTCTAAAACCAGTCAAAGTTGCGTGCGGGTTTTTGTTCGTGGAACTTCGTGTGATTTCGTGGATCGTTTGTGACCGGCAATAAAGTCATCCACTAAATTACACTAACAAACAAGAACAACAAGCTGAAAATGACAGCTGATTTCACTCGCCGGCGAAGCTGATTTCGTGCTCAAGTTTTGTCTCTGTCTTGATCGAGTTGGAGATTAAACAGCTCTTCTCTGCTTTCTCCAGAATGCGACCCGCGCGTTCGGCATCGCGGGCGTGGCTAATCCGGAGTTTGGGTCGCAGAACGACCTCCGTCATGCTGAAACCCTGTCCATCGAGCTTCTCCAACTTTCCTTTCGCATCAGCGCTAAAGCTGACAAATTCCAGTTTCGAGTTTTCAGCAATGGCCAGAAATGTGGTCATGAAACAAGAGTTTACTGCCGCTACGAAAAGATGTTCCGGCGTCCAGACTCCTTCGTGCCCTTTGAATTCCGGCGGAGCGTCGACTTGTAGCTCCGGCAGAACTGGTGCGCGCAGATCCCCGTGACGCTCTCCGGTCCATTCAACTTCAGTCGTGTAAAAGTACTTGTTCTCCATGATAGCTCCTTAGTCTCTGTTGCTCCCTTAAGCCCTCCACGGGCTCAAAGCGCGCGGTGAAGTGGCGCAGAAATTTAGGTTGGCTGACGATATGATAGCCGCCAATTGCCTCGCGCCGTTCGTACACCTGTAGGATGGCCTCTATTACATAATCGATGTGACTTTGAGTGTAGACCCTGTGTGGAATTGCCAGTCGGACTAACTCCATACTTGAAGGAGTCTCTTCGTTGTTATCGGAATGCTCTTCTGAGTGCATAACGGAGCCGATCTCACAGGATCGAATACCCGCCTCGCGATAAAGCTCAACCGCGAGCGCCTGGCCCGGATACTGGCGCGCTGGGATATGTGGCAGCATGGCTCGCGCGTCTATATAGATCGCGTGGCCGCCCGGGGGCTGCACTATTGGCACGCCTGCGCGTGAGATATGCTCGCCAAGATAGTTGATTGAAGCAAAGCGATACTGCAAATAGTCTTCGTGTAGAACCTCTTCAAGACCGACCGCAATTGCCTCGAGGTCACGTCCGGCCAGTCCGCCATAGGTAGGAAAGCCTTCGGTAAGAATCAGCAGGTCTTTTTCCTGCTGGGCCAACTGGTCATCATTTGTGCAGAGGAAGCCGCCAATGTTCGCTAACTCGTCCTTCTTGGCCGACATCGTGCAGCCATCAGCATAAGAGAACATCTCGCGCGCGATCTCTTTTACGGATTTATGCGCGTATCCATCTTCACGCAACTTAATGAAGTAAGCGTTCTCCGCAAACCGACAGGCGTCAAGATAGAGCGGGAGTCCGTATCGAGTGCAGATGGCTTTCACTTCGCGGATGTTTGCCATTGAGACGGGCTGCCCGCCGCCGGAATTGTTTGTCACCGTGACCATAACGAGAGGAATACGCTCGCGGCCTACTCGCTCGATGAATTGTTCGAGTGCTGCCGTATCCATGTTGCCCTTGAACGGGTGATTGACAGCAGGTTGATAGAACGCAGCAATCGGCAGGTCGACGCCTTCCGCGCCGAGATATTCGATGTTAGCGCGCGTCGTGTCGAAGTTGGTGTTATTGGGGACGATGCTTCCTTTGCTGCACATTACGGAGAAAAGGATCCGCTCGGCGGCGCGTCCCTGGTGCATCGGAATTACGTGCTTGAAGCCAAAGATGTCGCGCACGACTTCTTCAAAACGATAAAAGCTCTTGCTGCCGGCATAGGACTCGTCGCCGCTCATCAATGCCGACCATTGGTCCGCGCTCATTGCTGCTGTGCCGCTGTCGGTAAGCAGATCGATGATCACGTTCTCGGCCTTAAGCAGGAACAGGTTATACGCGGCTTCCTTAAGATAAAGCTCCCGCTCGCTACGCGTCGTCATCTTTATGGGTTCGACTACTTTGACTCTAAAAGGTTCAATGATCGTTCTCATGATTCACCAGTTTGCCGGACGGGTATTTCCCCAAGCCCTCATCATTTGAGGTATGGCAAACTGCGGGCCATGCGTGAACTCAATCTCTTTTTTGTCAGTGGGTTGGCTAATGGTCCGAGCGAGCCTCGTAAAAGCCCAGCAGTCTTCGGTTTTCTCGTGGAATGGCGGGCCGCTTTGGCGGTGGGATTCAATCTCTTTTGCTATGACAATTGCGCAAAAAACCACACGCACGGTCCTATGGTTGCGAAATTTTGCAGGATGGTTAAGACAAACAAGGCTTTGGTTGAACGGAGGATTGTGCCCCTCAAAGACTGGTCGGAGCGTCGCTCACCCGGGCATGTTGGGGCCATGCGGCAATTCATGCAGCAGGAAAGAGATGGGGTTTTATGCTGAAAGTACTCGACCTGTCTAAAAGTTCGTTGGGGATTGATAACGGTGCGCTGCGGACTTCAATTTCAATATTTGAGATGCGAAACTAGGAACATGATCCAGCAAATTCTCGGGCCTGTTTCCATCACTGCCATCTTCGTCACAGTGCCGCTTTCAATTTGCGTCCAGTCTCAAGTCGGCTCTCCCTCAAAAATGAGATTGGCCTTTATCGAATCAGTCTCGGTGGGCGTTTCAGCAAGCGACCAAGCAACAACACCTGACGAGCGCAGCAGTGCCATCTTTGTTTTCCATACTGATGAGTTCTGGCTGAACCTGCATCACTTCCTTTACGTGCTGGGCCGCGCCGAGAACAAGGAAAGGGATAGAGCGCGTGAGGCGGTGGCCGGCGCCGCCGCGGATCAGGAACGCGGCTTCAAGAAGCTGAGTGCAAAAGAGCAGGAAATCTGGCGCGAAGCAGTTACCTCGTATGCGGCAGGCGTGAGTAAGCGGGATCTTGTATTTGATGACTCGCTGCCGGCCGTCACCGGTGCTTTGGCGCGCGCAGGTGACGCCCGCTCGCTAAACGAATCTGAAATCGATCGAACCATCGCGACGATTTTGGAGCGCGCGGCGCCAGTCTATAGGAAGGCGTGGTGGAACCAACACCGCGACGCTAACCGCAACTGGCAAGAGTCCATACAGGCATTCATAGATCGCCATGGAGCTCCCGTTCTCGCTTTCATTACGAACGCCTACAAACTTGAGTGGCCGGCGGCGGGTTTTCCGGTACACGTATCGGGCTACACGAACTGGGCGGGCGCATATTCAACGACAGGCAATCTGCTGGTCATGTCCAGCCAGAGTTCCGGACTTCAAGGGCTATATGGTTTCGAAACTGTTTTCCACGAAGGGATGCATCAGTGGGACGGTCAGATTTTAGAAGCTCTGCGCCAACAGGCGATTAAGCTGAATAAGTTCTTTCCAAAGGGGCTGAACCATTCGCTGATTTTCTTCACAGCCGGAGAAGCTGTTCGAAGCGTAGTGCCGGATCATGTGCCTTACGCTGAGAAGAATGGCATCTGGCAGCGAGGGCTGGGCTCGATGAAAGCCGCACTTGAAGAAACTTGGAAACCCTACCTTGAGGGCCACGGGACTCGAGATGAAGCCTTCGCCGGCCTTATCGTACGAACGGCAGTCGAGCCACCTAAAAAGACGTCCAAACAGGCGCCCGGCCTTCTTCTTTCTCTTGGAGGCGCAGCAACCGGTTCGTGCACTCAATTCAACTACTCCGTCGATCTAACGAAAGCGGATGAGCTGATGATTGTCACAGCCTCCGCGATCACCCCGCCCGCATCCGGTCTTATCAGATCGTGGCGAGTTTGCTCACTGTATCCTCAACCTCTGAAGGTATGGGCGGTTGGGGGTAGGCAGACCACTTACTTCTCCGCTGAGGAAATCATAAAGCTCTGGGGCATATCGCAACAGCCGTAGTTGTTGTTGCTCATTTGGATGTGTTGGATGGTGAAAAACCGTATAGCCCTCGGCATAGAATTCCCAGGGGCTTCTCGTCGAGTAGCCTTGGTAGACGCTATAGAAGGGAAGCATATTATTTCCCCTAACCCGCGGTAAGTATAAATTAAACATTCTGCGCATCTGGCGCGACGGTTGGGGCGTTCGGTTTCGCACATGATCCCAGGCATGAGCAATCTCATGGATTATGTGGGTAGGCACCGCACTCTGAAGCAGTCGAATAACCTTGATCTGGGGGAGGTAATGAGCTCGTTTCAATGGGTGTAGCGCAGCTTCTCTACCGAGGCGATAACGGCGGGTGAATTCCGGTGGTATGCCTTCTGATCCCCAGAAGCGCACGCCTGCCCGGTTCAGGCGGTCGATCTGTTCTTGGGTGAATGCCCCTCCTGCCGTGGTGATAAAAGCTCTCAGGTCATCAGAAAGAATCGCATCTCGTAACATTCGTGCGGGTATATCAGCCATTTGTAACCTCAGATTGAAAGAATTCGGCCCCTCCTCGTCCTTCACAATTATTTACGAGAGGAAGCGTGCGATCAGTTTGGCCTCGCGATACAGTACCGATCAGTACCGGAAGCGGAGAAGTGCTGAAAAATCGCGATGTCTTAATCTCCGTTCACATCGAAGACCTTGGAGGCGGGAGTTGATTTTTCAACACTTCGCAGCGACCGGACAAGCCTCTCCATCAGCAAAGTCTTGGTTGACGCGGCTAAGAAATCCCCTACACGTAAAGGTAGGGGGTGAATGACAGGTGCCGCACTTCCCCAGTCTCTGCCGTGTGGGGGATTTTGGTACGGAGGGCCCCCCCTACAATTTATGACCCCTCAATCGATTCCCGTTTGCCAAAAACAACAACCCAATCGCTTCATCCGTCACAAAACGTTCGTCCAGATCACTCAATCTAATCTGCCGTTCCGTACGGCCAGTATGCACGTTCACTCCAGCCAGACCATTGCCATCGCGCTCTCTCAAATTCGTATAGAAATACATCCACTGACCGCGCAGCGCCGCCAATCGATCCCGATGCCATAGAAAACGCGACAGTCGTTCCATTTGCCTTGCGGGATCCAGACGGTCCATCAAGCGATCCTCAACATCTATCGATCGTACTCGACCGCTGATGTTGACCGAACTGCCCGATAACCCGCGCGCTCGTGTCGCCACACCAAAGGATTTGAACTGCGACTTCCCGTAATTTCTGGCGGAGTTGATTGCAAGCGACTGGAGATTAGAGAATGACGAGCGAACTGCCAAACCTGACCAGCTTAAACTGCCAACTGAACGTGCGAGCTGAACGCCAAGAAAGGCGGTCGTCACTGGTCCACCGAAGCGAAAGTAGAGAGAAGCCGCACGCGCCGCTATAGCCGCCACAGTTCGGAACAATCCGCGTCCCGGAGGAGGGTGACGCGCGCGCCAGAGTTCGCGGCCGCCGCGCGGATCAAACGCGGCA
>DATKDA010000100.1:0-25968 GCA_035512935.1 Pyrinomonadaceae bacterium
CCGACCACTGAGAATGTACAACTCTATTTCAGAACGACTAAAAGTCAAGAATTCCAGCGGTGCGGTAGCGTAGGACCATCCCGTGTGTCATATCCATTACGGCTGCCTCGTTTCGTTCAATCCTCCCACTCATTTCAAGTCGATTATACGGCACATCTCCAACGAGAACAGATTGGCCACCAACCTGAACAGCTCTGGAACAGCACTTTCCAGCCAAAGCATTGACTTTTAGATGTCCTTTGGGCGGACTCCACTTTTGGTGTCGGTTAGCACATAGTGTCGAAAGCCCGCAATTAGTCCAACTGGCCCTCGAAGGGCGTGGCAATAGCCGAGGGAGGATTATTTTATTCTGATAATGGAGCAGGTAGACAGGAATTTAGATTGTGCTTCACCTCGGCGTCGGCTGAAAAGATCGAACTCGGAATCAAGCGTCTGGCTGAGGCTTTCATGACCGCCAAAGCAGAGTCTCTTGGCGCCGCACACCGTTCGCCACGCATTGTTTAGCAATCGTGAGCGCACAGCCATGCAACCGCGGGTAGTTCCATTCACACTAGTGAAGCGAAGGCCCACGCACGTTCAAGCGATGCCGGGAATGCATGCACCTACCGCTGGCGCGAGCGGGCAGAGATCGTTTAAGATGCTCACATTCGCGGCAAGATTGGCGGCCAATTCTGATGGTCCAATAATCCGCGTACACTATTGACAATAAACGGTTTATCGCCCGCTTGGCTCAGCAATTGAGCACTCTTACGCAACTGTTGCATTCATTAGACTTATAGACGCGCCACAAATGCGGTGGACTAAAATTGGCTACCCCCTTACAAATTTCGCAAAACCCCAGGATAAGAACCCAAGACAGCCCTTACTAACAGCCCTTACTAAAAGACCGAATAGCTATTCAACGTTGGCGAGCCAGTCGATTTCTTTATGAGTTAGGGGACGAAAGCGCTCTGCGCGCACTCAGAGAGGCCCAGGATGATCGCGAGTTTGAAGTGGCGATGCAAATCCGGCAGGCCATTGAACGAATAGAGAGCGGTAAGGTGGGCCAGGGACCCGTTTGGAGACAAATGACCCAAGGGATTAACTAACGAGGTTGCCTTAGACCCAGGAGTTGTATGAAGCTCCGACCCGAAAACTCAGGCCACGCAGCTCCTGATTCGGCATCCCACACCGCTGCATATACCACAACCCTTGGCATACGGCTAACGAAACGCACACAATTATCAGCGGGAGCTATAATGTTTGAGTGTGAGGGGAAGCGCCAGAAACTGAGGCCCGGGTCTTTCAACTACATTCCAAGCAAGATGATTCATCAGGCGTGGGCTTTGGAGAAGAGCATGTTCTTCATCACGGTAGACAGGGCGTGGGATGTCAACTGGGTGGACGGTCCACCGAGGCGGTCCCAGAAGACATGAATATTGGAGGAGTGATAGCATAACGCCCGCGCCTAACGACGCCATGCAGCCGACCGCGAGCGAGCGTTGCTTTCATGCGCGACCCTTGCCGCTCAGCAAGTTGTGCGCGGCGACTGATGGCGGCCGTTAAGCCGCAAGGCTCGAAAAAACAACGCCGATGTTGAACATGCGATCGATATGCGGATCACTGGTTCTTGCCCTGGTGCTGCTGGAACTGTTTGGTCAGGTGCCGTTGGCACCTCGAGCTCAAGTCTTGGCTCAGAAGGCCACGGGCCACCCGCTCATCGTGTTCGACGAAGGACATTCCAACTTCCATACCACCAGCGGCAGCTACAGTCAGTTCGCCGAGCTGTCGCGAAAAGAGGGTTACACGATCGTCGCCCATCGCGAGCTGCTGAACCGGAAGGCGCTGGAGCAGGCCCGTGTGCTCGTGATCGTGAACGCACGCGGCGCACAGGGAAATCCCGCCTTCACCAGGGACGAGTGCGACGCTGTGGAGCAGTGGGTGAAGGACGGCGGCGGATTGCTGCTTATCGTCGATCACCCGCCGTATCCGGCGGCCGCGCGCAGCTTGGCTGACCGTTTAGGTGTCGACGTGCGCGACGGCACAACCCTTGATCCGACGCCTGGAAACCACGCGCAGACGCCCTCAACGCTGGTGTTCACGCGATCGAATGGTCTTCTCGGTGATCATGCGATTACCCGCGGAGGGCAGTCCTCACAGCGCATCAACGCGATCACGACATTTACGGGCAGCTCGCTTGCGGGACCTCCAGGCAGCACGGCGTTCCTCAAACTTTCGGACGCAGCATACGACCGAGTCGTTGAATCAGCCGCTCAGGAGCGCCGGATGTCGGCAAAAGGTCGTGCTCAAGGCGTAGCGCTGAAGTTTGGAAAGGGCCGTGTCGTCGTCTTGGGAGAAGCCGCCGTTTTTCGGAGCGGGATTCTTGAAGAGAGTGGCCAAGGCGGATTCGACAACCGCCAGTTGGCACTTAACGTCCTCCGGTGGCTGTCACAATGACGCCTTGCGGCTTAACCACGCGCTGGAGCCGACGGCGCGGAGCCTTCGCAACGTCGCGCCGCGGCTGTTCTTCATCACGGTAGACAGGGCGTGGGATGTCAATTGGGGGGACGGTCCACCGAGGCGGCCACAGCAGCTATGAATATGCGACGAGTCCTAGGATAACGCCGCGCCGAACAACCGCCATGCACCCGACGCACAGCGCAGCGATGCCTTTATGATCAGTCGCCCATTTCTATCCTGCTGATCCGTTAATTAATGATTTGCGTTCTGACCCGCGATTAAAGGAGATGCTAAAACGCCTGAATCTGCCGGAATGATTTTGAGTTAGCTAATCGCATTGTGAAAAGGAGGAAAGCATGAGCGCAGCACTCCAACACCAGGAAATTCCGCCGCAAGCTGTATTGCATCAGATGATGTGTGGCCACTGGGTCTCGCAAGCAATCTACGTCACCGCAAAGCTTGGCATTGCCGATCACCTCGCGGATGGGCCACGACACATTGACGACCTGGCGCAAACAGTCGGCGGCAATTCCGGCGCGCTTTATCGCTTGCTGCGCGCGCTGGCGAGCGTCGGGCTCTTTACCGAAGGCGAACAGCGGCACTTCGCGCTTACTCCAATCGGCGCTTGCCTGCAAACAGAAATCCCTGGCTCGATGCGGCCACTTGCGATCTTGATCACCGACTTCGACTGGGAGCCGTGGAAGCAAATGCTATACAGCGTCCAGACAGGTAAGACCGCGTTCGAGCGCGTCCACGGGATGGGCGTATTCGACTACTTCCAGCAACACCCGGAGCAAGGCCAGGCGTTTGACGAAGCGATGACGACCTTCGTTACAGCAAACGGCCTCGCGGTCGTTGCGGCCTATGACTTCTCGCCGTTTGCGAAGATCGTTGATGTCGGCGGCGGGCACGGCGCGCTCATGGCCGCCATCCTCAAGGCCAACGTTGGAACGAAGGGCGTGATATTCGATTTGCCGAGCGTGGTCGCAGGAGCAAAAAGAACTATCGAAGCAGCCGGCTTGAGCGACCGGTGCGAATTGGTGGGAGGCGATTTCTTCACGACGCCTCTGCCCACGGGCGGCGACGCCTACATGATGGCTTCAATCATTCACGACTGGGATGACGAGCGCAGCCTCGCGATTCTCAAGAACTGTCGCCGCGCCATGTCAGACCACGCCAAGCTTCTACTGGTCGAGATGGTGATTCCACCTGGCGACACGCCATTCTTGGGCAAGCTTCTCGACCTCGAAATGCTGGTCTGTTTCGGCGGGCAGGATCGGACAGAAGTTGAATATCATCAGCTGCTCGCCGCTGCCGGCTTTCAACTCGCGCGGATTGTGCCGACAGCTACTCCGTCGAGCATCATTGAGGCCGTTCCTGCTTAACGTTCAGCTACAGCTTTCGCCGAAGTACAAGAAGGCGCTCATCGCCTTTCTCAAGATGTTGGGACTATTTGTTCGCCTGGATTACGAAGCTTCTCCGGTTCGTTGCGGAGCCGGGAGTCGCTGACCATCTTGATCGGGAGCCGAGGTCAGTTGATGGGCTGGCCAGAGCGGTCGAGTTTGACCCGGGCGGTCTATATCCTGTCCTGGCGCACTTACGAGCTCGGCGTATTCAAAGAATTTCGTCTCTAAATAATGAAAGGCTACACAATGAAATCTACCCTGCTTGTTGCTGTTTTCCTAATTCTGACAGCGTCCACTTCGGTTGGGCAGACAAAGAATAAAAGAATCGAGCGCAATAACTTTAAAGTCATAGATGTTCATATGCATGCATCAACACCGGAATTCTTCAAGAAAGCTGCATTAGCGAATTTCGGTGCTCATCGAAAGACAGCTAATCGCATGGTGACTGACCCTTCAATTTTGCTGAAGCAAACTATCGAGTACATGAATAAAAACAATGTGCAACTGGGACTACTCAGCGGAAATAATGATCTTGTACAAAGCTGGGTGACAGCACATCCCAATCGGTTTATTCCTTCTTTCTCGCCGGACACATCAATAAAGGATCATCGAACCGCCGCAATCCAGTTCGCGAGAGAGATCGAGCAAGGCAAATGGCGAGCAATGGGCGAGTTGGGGCTAGCCTACGATGGTCTGGCGCTTAATGATCCTGCGCTTTTCCCTTACTATGAAGTGTGTGAACGGAAGGGCATTCCGGTGTTTTTCCATACTGGGTTGGATGGTCCAGAGCCGCAGCAATTGGTTTCCCCAAAGTTCAAAATAGAACTGGGAGATCCTTTATTACTTCAAGACGTTGTAATCAGGTTCCCGAAGCTGAAAGTAGTGATAATGCATATGGGATGGCCATACCCGGACCACGCAATTTACATGCTCTATGCTTATCCTAACGTCTATCTCGACACAGCAGTAGTAAATTGGATTCTTGGGCCGAGCGTGTTCAACAGGATGCTGAAGGAAGCAGTCGAGACTGTAGGGAGTGATCGAATACTATTTGGTTCAGACCAGATGGTATGGCCGCAAATGATCACGCCAGCAGTGCAGGCTATTACGAGAGCTGATTACTTAACTGCGGGAGATAAGCGACGAATTCTTTGGGAGAACGCGGCTAGTTTGTTGAAAGTACCCTGACAAGAAGCAATCATGGGATTGGAGGTTATATGCGATATGCCACTGGAATCGGATTGCTTCTGTTGCTCTTCTCGATAGGCGCAATGCCAACGCCTGCTCAACAATCGGCGAGTCACCAAAGACCACCCATCATTGATATGCACATTCACGCGGCTCCCTTTGATCGCTTTGGCAATCCTCCTCCGCCTAATCCCGTCACCGGTAAAGTCCCCCGCTATCGAACAAATAAAACGCTTATGGATGCGACGCTTCGAGAAATGAAGCGTTACAACATCGTCAAGGCCGTGGCAAGCGGCCCGCTGGATGAAGTGCAGCGATGGAAGAACGCTGCCCCGAACATTATCATCGGAGGATTGCATACGAGTTTTGATTACACCCTGCCGGATGTCGCCACCGTGCGCAAAGAGTTCCTTGTCGGACGATTCGCTGTTTTGGGCGAGTTGGGATTGCAATACGTAGGCATGTCTTTCGATGACCCTCGTATGGAACCGTATTATGCTCTGGCTGAGGAGCTGGATATTCCCGTCGCCCTTCACACGGGAACGGGGCCTTCGGCTCGCGTGCCCGAAGACTGGCGTCCGCTCGGCAACCCCGCGTCTCTGAAGAAGGTACTGATCCGCGATCCGAAATTGCGCGTTTACTTGTGATGCATGGCGGCGGGGGCTTTATTAAGGAGAGGATTGCCTTGATGACGAAATTAAGGAGAGGATTGCCTTGATGACGAAATATCCTCAGGTCTACGCTGACCTGGCACGACATAATTGGAACAGCCCGCGCCAGACTTTCCACGAGCGGCTGAAGGCTCTCATGGATGCGGGATTGGGAAAGCGTTTGATGTTCGGGTCAGACGAGGACGTGTGGCCCGAAGCAATTGGGATGGCCATCGAAGGCATCGAGTCGGCTACGTTTCTGACCGAAGAGCAGAAGCGAGACATTTTCTACAACAACGCCGCACGGTTCCTGCGACTGGATGAGAAGCAAGAGGCGAAACCGGCGTCGAGGAAAGAATAATGAAGAAAATCCTATTCCCCTTGATCCTTGGAATAATGGTTCCTATCTCTGCTTTTGGGCAGCAAGCGCCAGCGGACTTGATCCTGTTCAATGGCAAAGTTTTCACTGCTGATCCTGCACATCTTTACGCACAAGCCATTGCCATTCGCGGCGAGCGCATTATTGCTGTCGGCACATCCGCCGAAATCGCCGTTCTAGGTGGCCCGAAAACGCGGCGTATTGATCTGGAGGGTCGTCTCGTCATTCCCGGCATCAACGATGCTCATTATCACCACACCCCAGACCCACCAGGATACCGTTTGCAATTCAACAGCCTGGAGCCAGGTTGGCAGGAAGTGCTCGACGCGCTTGGCAATGCCATAAAGCAAACGCCGGAAGGAACGTGGATATTTGGCTCAATCGGGT
Source organism: Pyrinomonadaceae bacterium (assembly GCA_035512935.1). Classification (GTDB taxonomy): domain Bacteria; phylum Acidobacteriota; class Blastocatellia; order Pyrinomonadales; family Pyrinomonadaceae; genus PSRF01. The sequence goes on from DATKDA010000100.1 coordinate 6,450, forward strand.
CGGCGGTAGTAGCCGATCCCCAAGCCACGCGCTTTGCCCTTGATCACATTGCGCCTGATCATCCTGTGTTGCTCCGAGCATTTTATCTTCACGGATACATCATCAACTCAAAAGCCATGACTGCTTTGGGCATCACCGATGAAGAGCCGGACCCGATGGCAGGTTACTTTGAGCGCGTATCAGGGTCGAAGCGAATAACCGGCAAATCTTTTGAGTATGCTGATTGGCAGTTGAGTCGCCGGCTGGCCAGCACTGTTTCGGATGAAGAGGCAATCAAGAGCATGCGCGCTTTTGCGGATGAAGCGGTTCGTTATGGAATAACCTCTGTGCAGAATATGTCCTTTCTACCGGCAGGTCGTTACGTCCATTTGTTGACAAAAGCGAGATTGCCGATTCGCATTCGTGTTATCCGCTTCCCCATGACCAGCGTTAGGGGGCGCGATTTGACAGAAGGCCGTAACCTTCCGCTTCATCCCCGCTGGTCGCCACTGGTCACTGTCAATGGCACAAAATGGATTCTTGATGGGACGCCTCTGGAACGAGGGGCGGCATTGCGTCGTGCTTACCGTGATCGCCCAGGTTGGTCAGGGCGGCTCAATTTTTCTGCAGAAGAAATAGCTTCGATGATAAGGGAGGCATTGGCGCGCAAAGACCAACTCCTCGTTCATTGCGCGGGCGACAAACCGGTCGAAGTACTATTCAACGCTATGGAAGGGATAAGCTCAAAGGTTGACTGGGCAAAGATGCGTGTGAGAATTGAGCACGGAGATGGTGTAATAGGTGATTTAATCCCGCGCGCTCGCCGGTTGGGTGTGGTTGTAGTGCAGAATCCATCGCACTTCACATTCACAGAGATATTGCATAGCCGTTATGGCGCAGACATCCAATTCCTCCCCCTGCGCTCACTCCTCGATGCAAGGATTCCATTGGCGTTTGGTTCCGATGGGCCGCTCAACCCTTATCTGAATATCATGTTTGCTGTCATTCACCCGGCCAGACCTACGGAAGCTATTACCCTTGAGCAGGCAATCGAAGCCTACACGCGCGGGTCGGCATTCGCAGAGCATGCCGAGCAAGAAAAAGGCAGTATCGTAAAAGGTAAACTGGCAGACTTAGCCGTGCTTTCACAAGATATATTCACAGTAACTATCACTGAGTTGCCGAAGACGCAGAGTCTCCTGACCATTATTGGCGGCAAGCTTGTTTATGATGCGGGTGTCTTGAAGCAATGAAAGGAGTCAAGGATATGCTGCAAAGCATCTGCATAGCGCGCCTCTGCATAATCGTGCTGTTTGCAATGCTTCCAATCGGCGTTGCCGCACAGTCAGCAGCAAAACATAAAGAGCCGATCATTGATATGCACCTGCACGTCGGCCCTCAAGATTCAAATACGGGTAAGCCCACCTCTCCAAAAGCTTCCGATCTGGCGGAGTTCAAAAAGTTTGCCGCCGCTATGAAGAGACGCAATGTAGTGAAGGCCGTTGTCTTCGGCCCGCTTGAATACGTTCACTCAATGATCGAAGCGGCTCCTGACCGCATTATTGGCTCTTCTATGTTTCCATATCCTTACGCCGATCCCCGCCTTCCTGACTTGGCAATTCTGCGAGAAGAATATCGCGCGGGTCGTCTCGGAGCGATGGGCGAGATCCTCGTGCAATATCACGGACTCGCACCCAATGATACGAGCTTAGAACCATATTTTGCTTTGGCCGAAGAGCTGGATATACCTGTTGGCATCCATATGGGAATCGCTCCGCCAGGAGTGAGCTATAAGGATTCCAAGTTCTGGCACGCTCCCAAATTCCGGATGAGCTTGGGTAACCCTTTGCTCCTCGAGGATGTGCTGCTACGTCATCCTAAGCTGCGTCTGTGGGTCATGCACGACGTTTGGCCCATGCTCGACGAGTTGATAGGCCTGCTCCATGCTCACCCTCATGTCTATGCAGACCTTGCCGTGCTTGACGTACTGCCGCGAAAAGAATTCCATTCTTATCTTCGCCGCCTCGTCGAGCTTGGTTACGGGGAACGCCTCATGTACGGCTCTGACACTGGCCCGGGCTCGTGGCCGCGAGGGAGTATCGAAGCAATTGAGTCGGCTACCTTCCTCACGAAACAGCAGAAGCGAGATATCTTCTACAACAACGCCGCTCGGTTTCTGCGGCTTGGTGAGGAGCGGCAAGTGAAATCCTTGTCAAAAAACCGGAACGACGAAAGCGACTGATGCGGAAACATACAGCCGGACAAATCAACCGCCGCGAATTTATCGGTGTTGCAACCGCAGGCGCCTTCATTGTGGGAAGTCAAAAGTCTCTCCCTTCGACAACACGGCTGCCTAATATACTGTTCATCCTGGCTGATGACCTGGGGTATGGCGACCTGAGTTGTTATGGTCGCCCGGATTATCGCACTCCCAACTTGGATCAACTGGCAAAGCAGGGGCTGCGTTTCACCGACGCATATTCCGCATCTCCTGTTTGCACTCCAACGCGATGCGCTTTCATCACCGGACGCTACCCGGCGCGGCTGCCGATTGGTCTCGAAGAGCCGTTGCGGGCCAAAAAAGATGTGGGCGGGCGTGTCGGACTTCCGCCTGAGCATCCGACAATAGCATCATTGCTCAAGAGCAACGCCTATGAAACGGCGCTCGTAGGCAAGTGGCATCTGAGTTATCTTCCTGAATACGGCCCGAACCATCATGGATTCGATGAGTTCTTTGGCGTCCTCGGCGGCTCTGTTCATTACTTCACCCACAAAGACATGACGGGCGAGCTTGATCTTTATGAAGAACTCGTTCCAGTTGAGCGCATCGGCTATATAACCGATCTTCTCACAGAGCGCGCCATAGAATTTATTTCGCGTCGCCGCACGCGCCCTTTTTACCTGAGCCTTCATTACACCGCTCCTCACTGGCCCTGGTAAGAACCCGCAGGCGAGCGTCGCGCATTGAGAGGGGGGTACGATGGGTTTACAGCAGGCGGCTCGCTCAAAGTTTATGCAAGCATGATGAAGAGTCTTGATGAGGGGATTGGAAGAGTCCTGGCAGCTTTGCGAAAGGCCGCATTGGAAAGCGATACGCTGGTCATATTCACCAGCGACAACGGGGGCGAGCGATTCTCTTACAACTGGCCCTTCTCAGGGCAGAAGGATGACTTGCGCGAAGGCGGCATACGAGTGCCCGCGATTGTTCGCTGGCCAGGTGTGGTTCCGGCTAACCGCATAACTGAACAGGTCGCCATCACGATGGACTGGACAGCTACTATACTCGCAGCTACGCAAACTAAACCCAATCCGAATTGCCTCCTTGACGGTCAAAACCTTTTGCCGGTCAGCAAAGGAGTACGCACCGCTTACGACCGCACACTTTTCTGGCGCACGTCGTATGGCCCACAAGACGCTGCTCGTAGCGGAAAGTGGAAATACTTGAAGGATGCAACAGGGGCCGAGTATTTATTCGATCTCTCGATTGATCAAAGAGAGCAATCTGATTTTAAAGAGCGGCATCCTAAAATGCTGATTGAGCTACGAAACGAATTTCAAAAATGGAATTCTCAGATGCTGCCCAGGCATTAATTGAACCGAAAGGGCAAGAACTTTAAGGCATCATCGAGTCGGCTAGTTCCTGACCGAGGAGCAGAAGCGAGACATTTTCTACAACAACGCCGCCACGTTTTTAGGATTTTGATTGCATCCGCTTGGCCTGATGTGCAGCACCAATTACCTAAAGCTAGAAAGATGGGGCTAAGATGGTGGCGGTACGTGTTGATACGAAACCAGCCGAAGTGATACTTTGACGACCCGCTTGGCGCGTAAATACTGGTTCGTATCGTTTCGTAAGACTAAGTAATGCCGGGTTCACGGGACTTAAAATCCGTTGCCGTTGGATGTTTGCTCTATTGCTGGCGCAAGCGGGCGGAGATCATTTAAGATGACGGCGTTTACAGCATTTAATCCTCCGATTCGATGGGTCCAATAATGTCTGTAAACTGTTGATTCTAAAGACTTATCGCCCGCTTGGGTCAGCAATAGAGGCGACACTCGTAAGTGTCGCCTCTTGTTGTTTTTACACAGAGCTGCGGAATCAGTTGTTCGGTTCTTGGGCTTTGGCAGTTCTAATTGTATTTTCGAATTTGGAACGCCTGTCCCGTACTTCAATCATGGTAAATGCGTAACCTGGAACCGCGCCGTCGTAGTGGACACGGCTGGCGAACGCCGGTTGGGTACGATCTCCGACCTGAAGACTCATATAGACCATCCGCAGAGAAAATCTAACTCGAGTGTAACCTATGGTGCTCCTGGCGAGTTCCGATCTGGTCACTGGCAAGGTCGTGCTCAGGGGTTACTTGCCAGTGAATCCAGCCAGTTACTTCTCGCTCGACTATTGGCCCAGCGGGTCTTCCGGTACAGGTATCACGTTTCGGGGGCGGTGAAGAACATAATCAATGCACTCACCTTGGTTGATGAAACTGCGCGGGTGATTAAAGTTCAGCCAACCTTCATTCTTGCATTCGCTGGTGTTAATTGGCGGACCACATCGGCGTTCGTTATTCGGGATATTCCTCGTTGTGGGTTTGCCTTGTGGGACAATGAAGGTGTTATAAACAACCACATCGTCAGTTGCACTAAGATTCCGAGCTCGATGGACACGGCCATCCATCTCCTCAAAGGCCTGGCCTGGCGTGAGCGTTTCTTCTCCACCACATCCATCTTCGACCGTTAAGGTACCACTCTTCACAACGTTGTAAGCATATCCAGGGTGATAGTGCCAGGCGAGCGACTCGCCGGGCGAGATGGTGAGTGTTCGAACTGTTACCGTTGCCGGTCCGTTGAAGAGTTGTGAATCGGGAATGGTCCCTACTGCAAGTATGACCGTAACTGCTGCATATGCGGTGACCGCGATGAGCAGGACAGCACTAATTGCAATAACGAGGCTTCTTAATGTTCTGAATCTCATGATTAGAGTCTCCTTCTGAGGTTGAGTATCTTTCGTTGCGGAAAAAGGCCCGTAGTTACTTCAGAGTTTCGAGCGTCAAAAGCTCGATTAATTGGTTTCCATCGTCTTCGATTGAAGAGGTCCAACAACAGAAGCGAGAAGTGATGGTCAAACCTCTAGAAACCTTTAACTTTTCTCTTGGGTAGGGGTAGAATTGGTAACGCAGACCACCAAAAAGCGTGCAGTCGCATTGCACGCAGGTGGTATTACTCTCATAAACGTTCCGTGAATGACGCCTTCGCCAGATGCAGTAACTCAATTGCTAATCGCCTGGAGCAATGGCGATCAGTCTGCGCGCGACCAGCTGATGACTCTGGTCTATGAAGAACTCCATCGCCTTGCTCATAGGCATATTAGAAAGGAACGACCCGGACATACTCTCCAAACGTCGGCCTTAGTGAACGAGGCATTCGTTCGCCTCGTCGATGTAAAGAAGGTGCAATGGGAAAGCAGGGCACACTTTTTCGCGATTGCTGCTCAGATGATGCGTCGAATTCTGGTCGACTACGCGAGGAGTCGTCGCTATGCAAAAAGAGGAGGCGACGCACGCCAGGTGACATTGAACGAAGGGTTAATTGTGGCGGACCAAAAAAGTGCCGACGTGGTCGCTCTTGATGAGGCATTAAACGAACTGGCAAACATCGACGAGCGAAAGCGCAACGTTGTGGAGCTCAGGTTTTTTGGCGGGCTTAGCATTGAAGAAACCGCGGAGGTGCTCGCAGTTTCGCCCGGCACAGTAATGCGCGATTGGACACTCGCAAAGGCCTGGCTTAAAAGAGCAATGACAAAATGACGCCAAGATTAGTCAAGTGTTAGAGGTTTTCGGGCTAATTCTCGCTTTACAGGTAGGCAATCGACTTTAGGGTCACTTGGGGCGGACCAATGAGGCTTGAGCTTGTAATTGTAATCTGATTATTGACCGCGGAAGGGTATGAAAGTAGTATACGTCCACTCGGATCTCCTCTGAAGTGCTACTACAAGAAAGGAGCCATATGCGACAGCTTGGGCTCATCCTCATCGCTTTATCAATTACACTCTCAGCTGTGGAACCTGCACATGCGTGCGGTGATAAGACTATGCGCGTTGGACGCGGTCTCAGGTTTTATCAGCTTCAGGCTTCGAAAAACCCTTCTTCCATTCTGATTCATTCGCCTGCCCTGCCGGCGGGAAATGCTTCTCGACTTAAGGACTTTCTTAAAGCTGTTGGCCATAAGGCTAATACCTTCGACGATGTGAACCGTCTCAACGAAACGCTAAAGACTGGTCAGTACGACCTGGTTCTAACTAATCTTTCCGCTGCGCCCGACCTGGAGAGACAAGTTGCATCTCTTTCGCCAAAGACGGTTGTGGTACCAGTGACGTTTAAGCAGCTTAAGTCAGAAGAAGCAGTTGTCGCCAGGCAATTCAAGGTCATCGTGAAAAACCCGAAGTATGCGGAGGACTTTCTTCAGGCTGTCAATCAGGTCATGAAATCTCGTTCGAAGAAAGTCTGACTCAAGAGTCTTGCAACAACATCATCGGTCAAAGGCGGCGGGTCATGTGCCCCAGATACCTTGCTCCCACGTTTCTGTTTTCCGTCCTTATCCTTCCCTTAGGATTGACGACGTCGGTCCACGCACAAGCATGGTTACCTCTCAAGGGTGAAGGCCAGATCTCCGTCACCTACCAGAATATTCAGGTAAAAGACCATGTCGACTCCGAGGGCAAGAAATTTGATTCTGGACCGGTACGCACTCACACCGTCATATCCACGTTCGAATATGGTCTCAGCAATAAACTGGCCCTCGATGCCGAAATTACACATGTCAGTTCAAAGTACGAGGGCTTTGTGGGCCCCGTACCTCATGGCCCGGCGGATACGGGTTCTTACCATCCGGCGTTTCAAGACTTGCGCGTAGGCGTGCGTTATAACCTACGCAGTCGCCCACTGTCTCTGACACCGTTTGTCGCAACGGTGATACCAACACATCATTATGAAACCAGAGGACATTCGGCAATTGGACGTCGTTTGCGTGAATTGCAAATGGGAGTCTTCGTGGGCCGCGACCTGGAGGAGATTTTGCCGCGTGGTTACGTTCAGGGACGGTACTCTTATGCGATCGTGGAGGATCTTGAAGAATTCAATCTGAATCGAAGCAATGTAGATTGGGAATTCGGGTACTTCGCTACCGATCGAATCTCGCTGCGATTCACCGGGGCTTGGCAAAAAGCGTATGATGGACTTGAGATTCCCAAGGATCGCACACACCCTCATTACCACGATATTCACGATCGGGCCACGAAAGTGAGCTTCGTTCGCTTGGGCGGCGGACTCAGCTTTTCTTTGAGCAGGTCGTTAAGCTTACATGCCGACTTCAATAACACTGCCAGAGGACAGAACACCCACGCACCAAGAGGTCTCTCATTGGGTATCAGTTGGAGATTTTCACGAGGTGGCTTCCGGTTGAGTGGATCTTGATGGCAGGTCATAGTGAATCCATCAGTAACAACTCATGCGTTGTCGTCCAGTAGGTGTATACACATAACTTTCCGTCTGGCGTTATCAGGATCCCACCGGGTTTCGCCTCAAGACCGACGAGACCTACGCGGTTTACCGGCTTGATTTCCTTCCACGTCCGCCGTCGCCCGCTCACAATTTCGACGCGATACAGTTTGGTATCGAAATCGCCCGTTCCCCGTACAAAAAGTGCACGACCGTCGGAACTCCACTGGATGGGCTCCTCGTCTCGTTCCACGCCTTTAAGCTGAGTTGGCGCGGCGCCGTCAGTTGAGTAAATGTAATAACTTCCATAGGGATCCAGAGCAACAACCTTCTTGCCATCAGGCGACACCCGAAGCGCGACAGTTCCCTCTTCAGTCAAGGGATGCACAACGCCAGTCTCGATCTCCTGAACATACGAACGAAGGAATGCATCCTCGCGCGCTTCTAGAGCAGTAAACAATACTCGCCGTCCATCAGGAAACCAGGACCCATAGTGATATTCCTTGAAGCCGGGGTTTGGTAGCTCTATCGGCTTGCCTCCGCCAATCGGGAGCAATGCAAGCTGCGGCGGTGATTTCTCTTGTGCTACCAACGCCCAATTACCGTCTGCCGATAAAGCCAAGGCCCTCCCTTCACCAACCCGAATCGGATCTGAGCCATCAAGCTTTCGTAAGTAAGTAGACTTGACCTCCACTGTCTCGCCCGCTTCCCATCCCCATTCGTAGAAAAGCAGTGCCTTACCATCTAAAGATAAATCGGCAGTTGTGGACCAGGCGAAACGCATCCCCAAGAGTTCGCTCGCTGAATGATCACCCAGTATCCCAATAGTGGTGTGCGTATTTCCGTGGGTTATTAACAACCTTCCTTCCGGAGAGATGTCTTCGAGTTTTGCATACGACGGCACGTCATCAAGATTTAATCGCTCCTCTCCCGATAGTGTGACAGAGTTAATATTCTGCTTCTTGCTTAGCTTAGAACCACCAAACCAAAGGCTATCTCCCGCCGCAGACCAAGCAAGTCCCTTCAAAGCTCTCCAGCCACTGGAAAGAGAGGAGGTCTCTTTCAACTTAACGTCAAGAAGCATTAAAGACCCACTATTGTCGCCCAATGGGTGTTCAAAAAAAGCGATCTTTTCGCCATCTCGAGAAAAACGCGGATAGGAGATCCATCCACCGGACTTGTAAAGAACCTCTCCCGCAGGATATTCGAGTTGGTGCTGGCCCATGTCAGCACGGACTATAGCCAGTGTCTTTCCGTCAGGCGCAAAAGTAGCTTCGTCCACCCCTTCCATCAGGATTCGAGGTTCACCACCAGTTGACGACATTAAGGCGAGTGTCCCATTTCGACCGTCATTCCAACTTAGCTCGAAGTTAAAGAGCACGGCCATTTCTCCTGTCGAAGAGATATCCTTTAGTGCCGCCGATTGAATTCCAATAGGACGCGACTCAGAGCCCTGTACATCGGTTGCAAAGATCTCGACCGGTCTGCCGTCAAACGCTGCACTGTAAATCACGCCTTTTCCATCAGGCGCGAATCTCGCCGATGTGATGTAACCGTTACGAATTGTGAGCGCGCGCCCGGATGGACGTGATGACTGACTGATGTCGGCGCTTAACCCTGTTTTTCGGCTCCGATTAAGAGAAACAACCGAGATCACAACTGCTACAACCAGAAGCAGCGTTATGAGGCCAAAAGCGACACGCCATTTTTTCTTGGCATCTACGTTCTCTGTAGATCCTTCCGGGTTGGTGGATCTGGACTGGCCCATCGCCGTCGCGCCGGGTGGCTGGATTTCTCTCAATTGAGGCCGGGTGGAGCTTGTCTGGCCCAGTTTTGCGTTAAGCTGAATCGCCTCTTTGAGTTGATATAGGTCTACCGACAGCTCTCGAACTGTCTGATAGCGATCTTCGCGGTTCTTTGCCAGAGTTCGCTTCACAATTCTCTCAAGCTCGGACGGCACTTCGGCGAGACTTGCAGCTAAAGGCTCTGGATCATCCTTCAGAATCGCCGCGATCACATCGTTCGGGGTCGCGCCTTCAAATGGGGCCTTTCCTGCCAGCATTTCGTAGATCATTACTCCAAGACTGAATATATCTGTCCGTGGATCGACCTCCAGCCCGCGCGCCTGTTCCGGAGACATATAACGAGGAGTCCCCATGACCATGCCAGGGTCTGTATTGAGTCCCGTTTGACCATCGTCGTTCGATTGAATCGTAGAGTGTTCGGTTAACTTCGCCAGACCAAAATCCAAAACTTTCACGTACCCATCAGAGCGAATCATGACGTTCTCAGGCTTGATATCCCGATGCGCGATTCCTGCTGCGTGGGCAGCTTCTAGTGCGCTTGCCACCTGAATGGCAATGTCGAGGGCTTGCTCGAGGTCTATTTTTGACTCAGTCATTTTCTGACGAAGTGTGAGGCCATCAATAAACTCGGTGGCAATGTAGTGTAGCTCTGACTTCTGTTCGATTTCGTGAACAGTCAGGATGTTTGGATGGTTTAATGCTGAAGCAGCACGCGCCTCTTGCTGGAAACGTCGCAAGCGGTCTGAATCATTCGTGAACTGAGCTGGTAGTAGCTTGAGCGCGATTTTGCGTCGCAGGCGTACATCCTGGGCCAGATAAACTGTACCCATGCCGCCTGAACCCAACACTGAGAGGATCTGGTAAGGACCAATATTTTCGCCTACTCTGTCGCCAAACATCTCGGCCGCGAGAGGTGAAGCGGTGGCGTCAAAGAACGTTCCAGTTTGTTCAAAAGAGGAAACAAGCGATGAGACTTCCTTGTAGAGCGAAGGATCGCCTTCGCACCTATTGGCCAGAAACACGTGACGCTGTTCTGGCTCGCACTCCAGTGCGGCGTGAAACAGTCGTTCAATTTCCTGCCAACGGTTAGGTGTCATTTAACGAGATTTTCGGATCCCTCTTTTTTGATCGCGAGATTTAGCTAGCAAACCTCTAATTCAATTCGTCCCGATTCTCATTTTTCATTCGGAAATTGGATGTTATAGTTTCAGCTTGCCTGCGCCATAACTCGTTCGTTTTACATCGTCTTATAACACTCAGTAGACTCCGAGAAAACCGCATTCTCGTAACCTACTCGTCTGTTACGCCACCGCTTGCTTTTTGAATATTCACTTCTTCAGCAATTCATTCGCGTTGAAGCAGCAGTAATCGCGTTGACCCACGATTTGATGTCGCGGGCTCCAGATTTTCCCTGTAAACTCGCATTCACCTTGATGAGATTGCATTGTTGCTGGCGCACGCGGGAGGAGATAGTTTAAGATGCGCTAAAATCAAGGTAAATTCACAGCCTATTCTCTGGTCCAAATGTTGCTGTAAATTCTTGATTCTAAAGCACTTGTAGCCCGCTTGGCTCAGTAATTGGGCTCATCCATGCAAACTGCTTATCTAAAAAGACTTATTGAACCGCTGAAAATACGTTGGGGACTTTTTGGGGATTACGTTCTCAATTAGTGTTAGCGCCGAACGATCCCGTTGAATTCGATTCCGTCATTTCATCCACAGCGTAACCGTGATGACGGTTGATCTGATTGTTATTCCGACCAACTAGCCGGCCGCACCAAGTCCCTTGATGCGCATGTCGTGATCCTCTTGCGAAATGAGTCCGAAGGGGAACTTCGAAGCCGCCAACTCTTTTGGACTAATTAAACTTACAGATACCGTCAATTCTCGAGTCACAACTGAGTCACAAAGATTCTTCCCCACCTGATGTAAGCACGCAATTCAATCCTTCTCAAAGACCTTGGAGTGCCTCGTCGTTCTTTTCATCTATGATCCGAAAGTGCTTTACGGTTCTAGTCCGACACGGTGCAGCAGATCTATGAATCTCGGATCAGGCCGAAGGCTGTCGAACATCGGCTCGACTTTGAGTAAGACCAACAGGGAGTCGCGCTCCACGCGCGCCCTTTCGAGCCACGCGAAAGCTTGCTCCCTCTCGCCGAGCGCCGCATAGATCGATGCTATTGATGTCGGCGCGACGTACTTGCGCTCCGACTGCCGCTTCAACTCATCAATTATCTTTAGCGCCTCGCGCCGCCTGCCCGCGAGCGCGTAGGCGCGCGCGAGTTCCGCAGGCTCGTCGGGGCTGTCGCCTGAGAGAGGGATGGCTTTCTGAAACGCCGCGATGGCCTCGTCGTACCTCCCTTTCCCCGTCAGCGCCCGCCCAAGCGCCCAGTGCGCGAAGCCGAAATTCGGATCCATCTCGAGCGCCTTCCGGTACTGCGCGGCGGCTTCGTCAAACCGCCGCGCCAGGTGGAAGACTTCACCGATACCGACGATTTTCACGAGCGAGAGCGGATCAAGCTCCCTGGCACGCTCCATCTCACGGACAGCCTCGTCGAATCGGCCCATGACAGCCAAATAGTAACCGTACATCTGGTGAGCGTCTGAGGAGCCGGGATTAAGTTGGAGGGCGCGCTTGAACTCGCGCTCGGCCTCCGCCCAGTTCCAGTCGTGAAAGAGCTTGACGTTCGCCAGCGCGATGTGAGCTTCGGCGAGGCGCTCGTCGAGCCGCAGAGCTTCCTCGGCCGCCTGTTTGCCCTTCGGGAAGCCTTCCTTCGGCGGCAGGACGTTGAAGCCGCTCAGGGAGTTGTAGGCGTCGGCCATGCCTGCGTGGGCCTGCGCGTAGTTCGGGTCTTTCTTTATCGCCCGTTGGAAGTAGTCCAGCGCTTTCCAAAAACCCTCGTCCGTCAGCCTGTTCAAATGGTAACGCCCCAGCAGGTAAAGCTGATACGCCTCGATGTCGTTGGTGTGGCGCTTCGTCAGCAGTTCTTTCTCTTCTCCGGTCAACGTCAACGCCAGCGCCCCCGAAACTTTCCTCGAGACTGAATCCTGCACCGAAAATATGTCCGTGAACTTTTCGTCAAACTCCTCCATCCAAAGCTGCCTGCCATCCACTACGCTCAGCAACCGCACCCTCACTCTTACTCTGTCTCCCGACTTCTGTATGTTACCGTCCAACACCGCGTCCACTTTCTGCTCTCGACCTGCCGCGACCGCATCCTGCTCCAACCCTACATACTTACGCACCGCGCTGATGGGCCGCACGCTGATCTCTCGGATGTTGCTGAGCCTTGCGATTAGAGTGTCTGCCATGCCCAGCTCTAACGCCTCGTCGCGTCCTTCGGCGAGCAGCGGCCTGAAGGGCAGCACCGCGATTGATTGGATCGGCGTGGCTGGCTGCGGCTGCTCACGCCGTGAAAAGTAGAGCGCAAGTGCCACTCCGATCAGCACCAACGCAGCAACGCCGAGGGAGACCTTGGCCGCCGGAGTTTGAATCCGGTGACTGAACGCCCCGAGCAGCCCCCGTCGCCTGGGCGGAACAAGTGGCACCACACCGCGACGTATGTCGGACGACTTGAAGAGGTGATCCAGTCCGCCGGCCTCCGCCACCACCTGCCGCAAGTCCGCAATCAACTCTGGCATTGACTGGTAGCGGTCGGCCGGCTCCTTGGCCAGCGCGCGGTCAATCGTCGCCGACAGCCGCGCCGGTAATTCTCTGTTCAACTCAGCAGCAGGTGGGTGCGGGTCTTTGAGCAGCGCGCTGATTACATCGGCCTTTGACCTTCCCTTGAAGGGAATGCGCCCGGTAGCCATCTCATAAAGCACGACGCCGAAGGAGAAGATGTCACTCCGATGGTCCACTCGTTCACCACGCGCTTGCTCAGGTGACATCGCGGCGGGAGTGCCCATCACCGTGCCCGTCATGGTCAAGTGGGTCTCAGACTCTCCCTCCGCCCGCTCCAACAGCTTGGCCAGGCCGAAGTCGAGCACCTTCGCCTGACCGCGCGGTGTGATGATGATGTTCCCGGGTTTGATGTCGCGGTGGATGATGCCCTGCGCGTGAGCCGCGGCAAGGGCGTCCGCCACTTGCAGGCTGATTGAAAGCAGGCTGTCCAGGTTCAGTGGTCGCCCATCAATCACCTTCCTGAGAGTCTCACCCTCGACATGCTGCATCGCGATGAAGAGACGACCTCCGGCTTCGCCAACTTCATGAATGGTGCAGATGTTCGGGTGATCGAGCGAGGAGGCCAGGCGCGCTTCACGGAGGAAGCGCGTGCGCGTCTCGCTGTCTTCGGTGAGGCCGGGGTCGAGAAGTTTCAGAGCCACGTTGCGGCCCAGCCTGACATCCTGGGCGAGGTAAACTTCTCCCATCCCGCCTGTGCCCAGTTGCTTTTGAATGGAGTAGGGGCCGACGTGGCGTCCGATCATCGAGCCGTCCGAATCCGCGTCTTTGAGCAACACGGCGGCATCCTCCAAGGCGTTCGACCCGAGGAAGCTGTCAGCCTGCTGTGAGGATGCGAGCAGCGACTCCACCTCCTCGCGCAGGGAGGCGTCGGCGGCACACTCGCGGTCGAGGAACGCTGCGCGCCCTGCCGGATCGCACTCAAGGGCCGCATGGAGTACTCGCTCGATCTGTTGCCAGCGTTCAGGAGTCATTGTCTAGTTATGAGTGATGAGTGATGAGTTTGTGAGATAAGAGCACTGGTATGTGCTCACTCATAATCACTCATGACTCATCATTCATCACGCATTACTTTGTCTTGTTGATTTCCCGGTGCAGCCAAATCCTGGCGGTGCGCCAGTCGCGCTCGACTGTCGGAGTTGAAACGCCGAGCACCTCTGCTGTCTCTTCGGTGGTCAGCCCGCCGAAATACTTCAGCTCGACTATCTGACTTTTGCGCGGGTCAATCACCGCAAGGGACGTGAGCGCCTCGTCAAGCGCGAGCACATCCGCGGCACGCTCATCCGACACGTCCGCCGCTTCGTCGAGCGAGACTTGCTGCGCTTCGCTGCCGCGCTTCGCTGAGCGGCGGCTGCGTGCGCGCTCGATGAGGATGCGTCGCATGGCCTGCGCGGCGATGGCAAGGAAGTGCGCGCGGTCGCGCGGGGCCATCCTCTCGTAGTCCACCAGCCGGAGGTACGCCTCGTTAACCAGCGCCGTGGTCTGAAGAGTGTCGCCGGCGCGCTCGCACCGCATCTGGCGGTGCGCCAGCCGCCGTAGTTCCTGATAGACCAGCGGGATCACACGGTCGAGCGCCGCTTTGTCGCCGTGGCCCCAGGCGAGAAGCAAGCCGGTGATTTCCTCGGGGGAAGGCTTCGCCATTTTTTCCCGTTGATACGGTCGGTCGGACGGCGCGGATTATAGCACCGCCCTCCGTTGGGAGCGTTGGCCCGCCACATGGTCTCTCCATTCCGTGATCATAGATAAGCTGAACAATTTAGCTGCTGCCCTGTTTTCCGCCCGCAATCCCAATAAAAATTCGATGCGCGTGATGGGATTTCGACCCGGATTTCGCCGATGGGTGTAGGGCACTTAAACGGACAGGAAGGGGACTGTCGAATGAATACAAGAAAGAGATTCACGACCACGCTCGCGCTTGCAGTCTTGCTCGCGGCCTGCGCCGCGCCCGGCGATAACAGTCCGAAGCAAACAGCCGCGGCGCTCGCCGCCACGTCAGAGTCACAGCCGCGCAGGCCCTTCGAGATATTTCCCACGAACATGCCGCTCCCTTCCGAGGGCTTCGACAACCCTCCGGAGTCGCCTTTCCGGCCTACCGAAGATGTCATACGCCCCAATCAGATGAGGAAGTTCTACGGCCCGCCGGGGGAGTTCGGGTATTACATAGACGGCGCCGATTACGGCTTCAAGTCTCTCTCCTTCATCCTCACGGAGACGCACCGCGGCGGCGGGCCTAATCTACATACGCACGAGACCGAAGAGGCGCACATCCTGTTGGAAGGGAAGGTAACTTACCTCATCGGCGACCGCCGCTTCACCGTCGAGGGGCCATACATCACGCGCGTGCCGGCAGGTGTGCCGCACACGTTCATCAACGCCGGCTCCGCCCCGCTCAACCTGATCGCGGTCTTTCCTGATGGTCGCCCCGACTACGCCAGGGGCGATCTAGGCCCGAACCCACTTATGAAACAGGAGCAAAAATGAGAGTGACGCCGCTCGTCGCCGCATCTGCCGGCCCCTTTGCTGTCGCTGTCATTCACACCGTGGCTTTAGCCCGGTGGTCAAAACGCGTGCTGAATACCAGGAACCGTTTCAACGGTTTCGGCTGCTGCTGCTGAATTTGCCGCAAAAGAGTAAACCGTTGAAACGGTTCCAAGTCTTCGTCCATCGCGTTATCACCGGGCTAAAGCCGTGGTGTGAATGAGAACGAGGACCCAAACTGACTCAATTTCGAAATTTTTCTTCTGTGCGTGATGGGATTTCGATTCGGATTTCGCCGTCATGAGTGAAGGAAGAAAACGGGTCTGTTCCGACAGCTTTCACAGCCGATGGCTCAGGCAGCCCCGGCACAAACAACAAAAGGAGATAAAGACCATGAACACACGAAACAAATTCAAACAGGCGCTCGCGTTGGGCGCGGTTGTAGTCAGCATAATCGCCCTCGCCGCCATCTTGACTACTCCGGCCGCCCGCGCCCAGAGTGCCGACCCGGCCGTCAATGTACTGCCGCCGGTGGGCGTCGCCTTTGGACAAACGCTTCGCGTCACCTTCCTTAACGTCGGCAGCAATCCGCTGGAGATCGTCCCCTGCGTTTTCGACGGCGACGGCGTGCACCTCAAGACGGGCGACCGACTAACGCTGGCGCCCGGCCAGACGCGCTCTTTGGACCTGAGCCGCAGCGAGATTGGCGGGCGCACCGAGAGCAGCGTCGAAGTGCGGGCCGGCGTGCACGCAAATAGGCCTGACTTGAAGAACCTGGTGGTGGCCGGCGAGTTGATCGAGGACGAGACCGGTAAGAGCAGCCTCTACGTGCCGGGAGACAGCAGCCGGCGCGAACCCGGCGCTGACGGCGATGTAACCATCAGCCCCGTAGGCATCGTCGCCGGGCAGTCCCTGCGTGTTACCTACCTCAACACGGGCACGAATCCTCTGGGGCGCGCACCTCAAGACGGGCCCGACTATCACCCTCCAACCCGGCCAGATGCGCTCGTTCGAGATCAGTTGGAGCGAGGCCTCGGGCGGGCGCACCGAACGCAGCTTCGAAGTGCGCGGAGCGGCGCACGTGGTCAGGGATGACGCGAAGAATCTCGTGATGGCGGGCGAAGTGGTCGAAGACTCTACCGGTAAGAGCAGCCTCTATGTGGCGCCGGGGACGATGAAAGGCTTCGACCCGCAACCCGACCCGCCGAGGTAAGAAAAATCTGAAATAAAAAAGGAGAAAGACAATGAACATCAAAAAGAATTTCGTTTTATCGTGTGCGTTAACGGCAATGGCAATTTCCGTGACCGCGCTTCCGATGTTAGACAAACCAGTGAGCGCCGAAAAGGAGCCCGCGCTTGCCATTCCCGCGACGATAACGGTCGTCGCCACGGGCCTCAACAATCCCCGCGGAGTCAATTTCGGCCCGGACGGCGCTCTTTACGTAGCCGAAGCCGGAAGCGGCGGTCCGGGTACCTGCGCTCCGGGACCGGAAGGCGACAGGTGCTACGGCACAAGCGGATCGGTCGCGCGGATCGACCTCCGACGCGGAATCATGACTCGCGTCGCGTCGGGAATACCCTCTCTGGCCGGTGAAGACGGCAGCTTCGCCACGGGAATCCAGGACATCTCGTTCAACGGGCTCGGTAGCGGAGCTTTCACAATGGGCTGGAGTGGCGACCCGGCCGATCGGACGATTCAATTCGGTCCGGCGGGCGCTGATTTTGCGCGGCTTGGCCGAATGAACGCGTTGGGGAATTGGAGCATCGGGGAAAATCTCGGCGACTTCGAAGCTGCTGCGAATCCCACTGGTGATGAAGAGGATTCGAATCCGTATGGGATTCTGTCGCTTGCCGGCAAGCGGATCGTTGCGGACGCAGGCGCGAACGACCTGCTCGAGGTATCTCCGGGAGGAAATGTATCCGTGCTTGCGGTCTTTCCGAACCGGCTCGGGGCAATGCCGCCGGGATTTGACTTTATTCCCGATTTGCCGCCGGCCGGTACCTTGTTGGAAATGGATGCGGTTCCGACCTCGGTCGCTCTCGGCCCGGACGGGAATTATTACGTGGGCCAGCTCGCCGGTTTTCCGTTTCCGGTTAATGATTCGAATGTTTACCGTGTTCCCGCGAGTGGCGGAACGGCCGAGGTTCATGCCGCCGGCTTTACGGCGATCATCGATGTCGCGTTCGGTCCGGACGGTTCGATGTACGTGCTTGAGATCGCGAAGAATGGCCTGCTTGAAGCCTTTATCAATGGCGACTGGACTGGTGCTCTGATTCGCGTTGCTCCGGACGGTACGCGAACTGAGATCGCGCCTGGGTCACTCTTTGCGCCGGGTGGAGTCGCTATCGGTTCTGACGGCACCATGTACGTAACTAACAACAGCATCTTCAGCGGCACCGGCCAAGTCCTCCGGATAGCGCCCTGACATATTTCTTCCTGAAGCATTTGCGTGAACGGACGGTCCGGTCCCAGCTACTGACTGACTGCGCCTTTCGTTCAATCGCAAATCCGACCGCGAAGATAGATGTCGCACCTTCGGCGACGGAGTAAACATGATGAGCAGTCACTTAAGGGCGATAGCCGTCGCCGCAGCCTTCATCCTTTGCGTAATAGTTCCCGCTCGCGCCGACCAGGTGGATGATTACGTCGAGCGGCAGTTGCGGGAGCTTCACATCCCCGGACTCTCGCTAGCCGTTGTCCGCAACGGCACGATCATCAAGGCACGTGGCTACGGCCTCGCGAATGTTGAAGGGAATGTTCCCTCCACGAAAGATACCGTTTATGAAATCGGATCGATGACCAAGCAATTTACTGCGACAGCGGTGATGATGCTCGTTGAAGAGGGCAAGGTCAGTCTTGATGACAAGATCACAAAGTATTTTCCGGTGGCGCCGGAGACATGGAGCCGTATTACCATCCGGCATCTCCTTACTCATACGTCGGGCATCCAAAACCATGTGGCTGTTCCTGACTTCCCCAACTTGTTTCAAACTAACCTCACGAGAGACCAACTTATCGAACTGTTCTTCAAACTGCCGCTGGAGTTCCAGCCGGGCGAGACCTGGGCGTATGACAATACAGGCTATTACCTGCTCGGCATCATAGTTGAAAAGGCGAGCGGCAAATCCTTCTGGCAGTTTCTGGACGAACGCATTTTCCGTCCCGTAGGCATGACCTCCACTCGCAACACAGACGCGCAACCGATTGTCACAAACCGCGCGTCAGGCTACGAGTGGGTAAACGATAGATTCGAGCACCGTCCCGTCTTAGCTCCTTTCATAGCATTTTCCGCAGGCGCGATTCTTTCTAACGTGGAGGACATGGCCAGGTGGGACGCCGCGCTTTACACCGAGAGACTTCTTAAGAGATCCAGCCTCGAACAGATGTGGACTCCTGCCAAAACCAATCAGGACGCGTTGGCTTCATTTGACTATGGGTATGGGTGGTTCATAGATACTTATCACGGTCACCGTGTCGTCCAGCACAGCGGCGGCACGCCGGGTTTCTCATCAATAATTTACCGCTTCGTAGGTGATCAACTTACGGTCATCATTCTGACCAATCACGCCGACAGGATCGTTGACCAACTGGCGATAGATATTGCGGGTATGTACGTTCCGGCGCTGGCGAGGCCGCAAGGAAGTTTAGACCCTGACCCGCAGACTTCGCTCAGGTTGAAGGAAGTTTTGACAGGACTTTTGAAGGGTAAACACGACCCTGCTTTATTCACTCCGGCAATGGCCACCTTCCTGAGTACAGCCACAGGGAAAGCGTTCTGGAAATGGTTCGCCTGTCACGGCGCGTTAGGATCTTTCACGTACTCTGACCGCGAGGACGCGGGCAACACTCACATCTTTCGCTACAGACTTCTATTGGGAGAAAATGCCTACTGGTTCTCGGTCACGACGGGAGAGGGCGGTAGGATCGCGCGAGTCAGCTTCTGGTGAGCAGGAAATTTCTCTTCGACACCGTCAGACACTTCTGCGCTCGCAAACAGCTAGAGAAATCGCACCGCTTCTGATTAATTCCGGTGACCGGAGCGTGGCAAGATTTGTTGTCTGCTTTGGTGACGCTTCGAGTT
>DATKDA010000101.1:0-13710 GCA_035512935.1 Pyrinomonadaceae bacterium
GAGCCACCGTGGGCAAAGGTCAGAGCCAGCGCAGCTTCGTGCGGGTCGCCGGCTTTTTCATTAAGGACCACGATGTAATGTCCCGGAATCGCCCGCTCTGCTCGAAGCAGCTTACCCTGCTGGCGTTGATCGGTAGCAGCAGATACAGAAGTGTTTTGAATCGCCGTGCTATAGGCAATTGTTAGGCCCATTACCACAGCCACCAACGTTAGCGCCAGAATCACTCTCTTTTTCATTTAATCCTCCCCGGTTTGTCGTTTGACCTGAGTTTTTATTTAGGGACCTGTACTCGTTCCAGAATACTGAGTACAGCCTGCTGCGAGAATATGAAGGCGTGACGTGAAAGCTCCTGCGGTCCGACAAGCAGCAGAGAAAGCTGGAGAAAGTTGTGCGATCACTCACCCGGCATAGATCAAGAAGGGATAAGGAGCACCGCCAATTATGTTTGAACTCGAAATGTATAATGCGTCCCACCATTGTTTGTCAAGCTTTACCGGTAGTTTTTATACCAACAAATGGATCGTCAAAGGGCGGCTTCCAAGTGACCGGGACTTGGTCTTGGACCATCTTGACCGAGCAATCCAGCCTATAAACCCTTTATAATGTTAGACTTCGTGACGAAACTAAAAAGACGGGAGGGTGACTGGCGAGCTTAACGAACCACCGCATCAGCAATTGCGATTCGGCCGCGCATTCAGATTTTTGTATCTTTACGCAAATCAAAGAGGCGGCGTATCACCTGGGGTAAGAGCCGGGCAGTTCTCATTATCGAGCCGGTAGTAAAGTGGATGGCAAGTGAGTCGAAGAGTTTTGTGGCGTGCGTTGAGTAGCGATACCACCAGATGTCGGGAAAGAAAGAGAATCTATTAACGTGTATGTGTTGGGGCGTGACCAGTTCCAACATCCCCATCCGTCCGTGCGTTCTGCCATAACCGCTCTCCTTTACTCCGCCCCAGGGTGTTTCTGCGATTCCATGCGTATAAAGCACTTCATTCACCATCACTGTGCCCGCATCGATTTTTTCAGCAATACGGCGTCCTCGTTCGATGTCCCTGGTCCAAACCATGGCGGTAAGACCAAACGGGCTCTCATTTGCGAGTTTGATCGCTTCGGCTTCAGTCTTGAAGGTCATGACGGGTAGCACAGGGCCAAATGTCTCTTCCTTCATTACCGTCATGCGGTGATCGACCTTTGTCAGTATCGTAGGTTGATAAAATAAGCTGTTTCTCCCATCGCGCTTCCCTCCTGTAAGCGCATGCGCTCCCTGTTCCAGAGCCTGTTTCACATGCTCTTCAACGATCTGTAACTGGCGCTCGTTTGACATGGCCCCGATGTCGGTATGCTCTTTGGTCGGGCTGTCCTGCCTGAGCGCTCGAGTTTCTCTCAATACCAGCTCGAGGAACGGCCCGACCACAGATTCGTCAACATAGCAGCGTTCCACTGAGGCGCAGGCTTGTCCGGAATTCGAGAAGGCGCCCCACACGGCAGCGCGAGCCGCATTCTCCAGGTGGGCATCGGCGAGCACAATCATTGGATCCTTGCCGCCCAGTTCAAGCACCGCCGGTGTGAGATGTTTGGCTGCGGCTTCAGCGACTCGTTTGCCGGTAGCAACACTTCCGGTGAACATAATCTTGTCGACCGGAGCATCAATCAATTCGGCCCCGGTCGTTCCATCGCCAATGATTACTTTCAGAAGATCCTGGGGCAGCCCGGCACGTTTGAGAATCTCCTCAAGCTTAAGAGCGGTAAGTGGCGTAAGTTCGCTTGGCTTAACTACGACTGAATTCCCCGCCATCAAAGCCATAACCACTTCGTGAGCCGGGGTAGCCAGCGGAAAGTTCCAGGGAGAGATGATGCCGACCACACCTATGGGTTTGTAGACTATGGTCGAAGATCGACCCATGAAAGCATACTGGCCAATATTGATTCTTTGCGGTTGCAGGAGCCGCCGAGTCTTTCTAGCAAAGTAATGCATTGCAGCAAGTGTAGGAACGACCTCCATTGCGAGAGCTTCGGCGACTGGTTTGCCGGTCTCACGAGCGATCAACAGGGCGAGTTCGTGCCGTTCCGCCAGCATGATCTCCCGGGCTTTCAATATCACCCGGCCGCGCTCCTTGTAGGTCATTGCGGCCCACGCAGCTTGGGCCAGGCGTGCGCATGTGACGGCTTCTTTCACCTCGCCGGGTGTCGACTGCGGTGCTCGCCCTACTTCTTCGCCCGTAGCAGGATCGTAGGAGATGATCTCTTTCTTGTCCTGGAACTGATTGTTAAGGGGCTGAACATTCATTGGGAATCTGGTCCGATTATCCACCAAAGCGACTGTGCTGCCTAGTAAAGCTGTGTTCCTTCACGGTTGAGTTCTTTGTGGATCGTTTTTGACCGACGCCACAAAACACTATCCGCATAATCAAACGAACCACACAAAGAAGAAGGCCGCCAACTAGAGTGTGGGATAGCGACAATTCGGCAGCATGCACTACTGAGTCCTCTTCAGGTACAATAATTGTGCGGGCAACTTTTTCCCAGCGTTTCTTAGGAGACACCTTATGATTCGACCGCAACTCGCGGAATTTATGCGTCGGATGGGCCAGAGATCCGTCGCCATCATTCCCAGCGCCCGTGAAGCAACCCGTTCAAACGACACGCAGTACAGATTTCGCCAGGATTCAGACTTCCTGTATCTGACCGGCTTCGAAGAGCCCGACACAATTGCCGTGATTGCTCCTGAAAGAGACGAAAAGTTCGTAATGTTTGTCCGCCCCCGAGACCCGGAAAGGGAGATTTGGGATGGCCGCCGGGCCGGCGTCGAAGGCGCCAAAGCCGAGTATGGCGCCAACGAGGCTTATCCGATTGCTGAATTTGACGAAAAGCTACATGACCTTCTCGACGGTGCTGACAAACTCTATTACCGGCTTGGTGTTAATCCTGACCTCGACAACACAATAATTCGCCAGATTGCACGCATGCGGGCCATGACTCGGAAGCCGATCCATCCACCACAGACCATCATTGACCCGGGAACGATTGTTCACGAGATGCGCGTTCTGAAGACGGCTGAAGAGATTGAGTTGATGCAGCGTGCTGCGGATATTGCCGCAGAAGCTCATCGGGAGGCAATGAAGGCCGTTCGTCCCGGTATGAAAGAGTACGAGATTGAGGCCTTAATCGAACACGTTTTCCGGCGACACGGCGCAACCGCCCCCGCATATAATTCTATTGTCGGCTCAGGATCGAATGCGACTGTTCTGCACTACATAAACAATGATGGCGAGTTACGCGACGGCGAGTTGTTGCTCATTGATGCTGGAGCCGAGTACCGGGGCTATGCTTCCGACATCACGCGAACATTCCCAATAAGCGGCCGTTTCTCCAAGGCACAACGCGAGATTTATGATCTCGTTCTGGAAACGCAAGTATCCTGTATCGAAATGTCCCGACCGGGGATCAAACACGACGACTTGAAGAACCACTCGATCAAGATGCTGACGGAGGGAATGGTGCGCCTGGGATTACTCAAAGGCGATCCGGAAGAGCTGATCAAGGAAGAGAAGTACAAGCAGTTTTACATGCATGGGCTGGGTCACTTTCTGGGTATCGATGTGCATGATGTGGGCCGCTATTACTTCGACGGTGAGTCGCGACCGCTCGAAGCCGGAATGGTGATGACCGTCGAGCCAGGCCTCTATATTGCCGTAGATACGAAAGAGATCCCCGAGCAGTACCTGGGTATCGGCGTGCGTATTGAGGACGACGTGCTGATTACGGAGAACGGCGCCCGCGTGTTGACGAGTAAGGTGCCGAAACAGCCGGAGGAGATTGAAACGTTAATGGCGAAGTAGTGTGTTGGCTGGCTATACAGCTTCTGCCAGTAATTCATCGAGAAACTGACTCACCCCAGTCACCTGATATTTTACAGCTATGAAAAGGTGATGGACTGCCTCAGACTCAGGGAATGCCCACCCGCCAAGCCCTGACGGATCAATCAGTTCCAGAATTGTTTCAGTTCTCCACTGCGGACCTTCCGCAGCGAACCATTCAGAGTAGGATTTCTCAACTGACCGCCGCTCGAATAATCGCAGCGTCTTACCGCGATAGTCCGTTTCATAGACCACATCAACATGTCTGTTTTGATTCTCGAGATCGGTACCTAGCGGGACAGCACGCCAGTTCAGCCTGCGATTCTGGGTGAGTTCAATCAGTTTTCCGACCGCGTCTATCCACTTGTTTTTTTGGTGGGCCATGTTTACTTCTCCCAGTGCAGATCTTTTTGATGCTCCTTCAGTTCCTCAATCACTTTTATGATTTCAAGGTTAGCTTGCCTTACGCTCTCCTTATTGTGAGCCAGTACTTCGCATTGGTCAACGAGCCTTCGCACCCTCCTAACCGAAGCTTTGTGATTCCCGCTAAGCTTTCGTTAAAGCGACCTCAGCTTGACTCCAATCTTGCCAAGTTCCTCAGCTATTTGTGGAATAAAGTCATCGAACTCGAGCACATAGTTGGAAAGGTTCGAGGCTGATTTGGATAGTTCTCTAATCAGCGAAGGCCCCCTCATTCGAATTTTGTAGAAGTTTCTAAGTTTTCGGGTCTCAACTAATAGCAAAACTGTCAAGACAAAACTTGCTATCGAGAGGATGTTACCCGCAATAGAGATGAGGTCTCCGGTTAGGAAAGTCCAAATGGTTGAAGTGAGGTCATCCATTTCGCCGAGATTCTAACTCTTACTTACGTCGGCGCACAACGTTACATGCCGTAGCAAAAAATGTACTCGAAGCTTTCAAGCAACAGCTTTGATACTTATGAAGCGTTAGATAACTCGGCCACAATTTCTTGCATTGCAGCGCGAGCCTCCTCCACCTCGTCGGGCTTGAAAGATACCGCGCCAACCACCGCATGTCCGCCGCCACCGTACCGCTCGCAGATCTTTGCGATATTGTGAGTCCGAGGTACCGGCGCCCATGGATTTGAGCCTACGGAAATCTTGGTGCGATGCTGCCCTCTGGTAAGAGCTACTGAGTACGTAGTATCAGGGTGAAGGTAGTAAGGAATGAACTTGTTAAAGCCATCGTAGCCTTTATCCACCAGATCAAATTGGACGACACCGTTTGCGAACGATGCCCGCTCTTTTATTGTCTCGAGGGTCTCCAGGTGCTGTGCCAGAATCGGGCGAAAACGGCGCTGTACTTCTTCGCTGGTAGCGACCTCCTCGAGACTGTTGTTTGTCAGGTCACGGATCACTTGCTCAATAAAATCATCGTCGGGATCAGCTTCGATGACCTGCATCAATTGCAAAGCGGGCTCCTTCAGTTCGACACATTGGGCCGGCGACTCGTAAAGAGCGCCATCGATAATGTGTGCCCAATGAATCAGTGAACGCAACGGCTCATCGTCAAAACCAAATTTGTCGCGTGCAACGTCGGCGATAAACTCCGTGCACGACTTTCTGGTGGAATCGAGAAACTTCTTGCCGGAGTTGTCCGCGCGAAAGTGCGCTTCGTCTTCAGGGGTCAAAAAAGCTGACTCATGATGATCAAACCACCAGGTAAGCTTCTCTGATGCGGCGTATTTGAAATCGACAATGGCATTCTCGTCGCCGTCAAACATATCGAGGTCGAAAAGCGTGCCGGGGCGATGCAACAAGCCACGGTAATGAACGTCGGCATCGGGGCGGATGCGCTCTTTATAAAAGCGTGTAAAGGTGGCGGCCGAGGCAACGCCGTCGAAGCAGTGACCGTGATAGAGCAGCCGAAGTTTCATGAACCTACCAGCAGAGGAACAGTGTCAAATAAAAGCCCGCCATCTTAGCAAGGACAATTAGCATTAGCCAGTTGAAGGAAAGAAAGAAAGAGGGTTGGTTTCAATTCAGCCTCAATATCTGAAAACCGCGGTGAGATACATCGAGCTTCAGCCAATCAGTTCTTACCCCAGAGGGGTTACCCCAGAGGGGTGAGATGTGTATAGCCCGAGCCCGCCGAAACTCCCCTGCGCCGTTCGAAGGGGCGGCACTCAAGTTGGCGGATATTATCTAGTCTCATTCCGCCCCTTCGAACGGCGCTGAGATTTCATTGTTCCCCATCGTCTATAAACATCTCACCCCGTCCCGGGGTGAAGAAGAATCAAGGAAGCCCGTCGTCCCCAGTGAGGTTTCACATATCTGAGATACCCCTCCGTTGACAGTCTGAATTTTGCACGGGATCTCTAAAGCTAAAACGTGTCTCTAGGGGGGGCCCGGTAGGGCAATCAGAAATGTCGCTAGTTAAGCCAGATGAGGTCTGGTCTTAATCAAAATGGCTATTCCTTCTCTAGTTCTCGCACGGAACGATCGCCGCAGCAGTTGGGCCAAGGCGCTCGCCAATAAACTTGTCAACTTCGGATTCAATCAACTCTCCACTTACGACCCAGGCCTTTTCAGTGAGTACGCCTCCGTTTTGATTGAGCCTCGCCGGCTCGAGAAATATATTCCATGGCGAGCCCCACCGTCGCCGGTCACCAGCGGCTTGGCGGTATTCGTAGTGGGATGTCTTTTCTCGATCCTCGCGAGCCTCGGTGTCGCAAACAACGGGGTAAGGTGGGCCGGAAGGACCAAAGAACTTTTGCACTTCGTCGCGCGTGCCATATACACTGACGCCAATCACTTCGAACCCCTGGCTCTTGTATTTCTCGTATAGCTTCGCCGCCACCGGGGCCTGAAACTTCCAGTTCTTACACCATGGAGCAAAGTAGACGACCATCACCAGTTTCTTGCCTTCGACCAGCGAGCGCAGTTCAACCGGTTCATCGGTCTTGAGATCCTTTAGGACCCAGCTTTTGTAATTGACGCTTTTTTCTTCAAGTGGCGCGTATTCGTGACCACCTTGGGCGAACATGGCAGCAGGCAGTAATGAGAATGCGAGCAGGATAAGGGCAAAGGATTTCATATGTTCTGCTCTCCCTAACTTCGAAAGCACTAATTGTGGCGCTGGGCCGTGTCGCCGCTTTCCTCGAGCAAAGGTCTTACGGCAGCCTCAAATGTGTCACGCTTCCGTTCACCAATGATCTTGGCTCTAATATTACCGTTGCGGTCGATGATGAAAGTGGTAGGCAACCCGCTGACCGCAAATTTAGATTCGACCCCACTGTCGCCAATCAAAGAGGTATAGTTCTGCGGTATGTCGTTCCAAAAGTTTCGTACGTCATTGGCGCTGTCGTAGGTCGAGACGCCGACGATTGAGAGCCCTTGCGATTCAAGATCCCGATGCATGACGTTGAACTCGGGAATCTCTGAACGACATGGGACGCACCACGTGGCCCAGAAATTCAGAAGAACGACGCGACCGCGGAGACTGCTTAGTTGGAAACTCTGACCATCCAGCGTCTTCAGGTCAACTTCCGGAACCGGCTGAAGATTTTCTTTGTTCAGACCGGCTGCGACAGTGGCCGGATCGGCCGGTTGCACTTTAATCCAAGCCTCCGGATTAGGCATAAGAGCTGCCAGTTGAGAACTGGCCAACAGAGTTGCATAACCGCTGGCCACCAGCAGACCCACAGCGATCAGGATTACGCCCGAAACTACCTCGACCTTGTGCAGGTGCTTACGAAACTTCGAATAGAACCCAAGAAACTTGTTTATACCGAGACCGGTGAGCAGAAAAGGCACAGCCAGACCGGCCGAGTAAAATGCGGAAAGGACCAGACCACTTTGCCAGCCGCCACTCGTTGCAGCCAGACCAATGATTCCTCCGAGGATCGGGCCGATACATGGCGTCCAGCCGGCGGCAAAGGCAATTCCGAGAGTAAATGAACCAAGCATGCCACGCGGCTTCTCTTCGGAGAAGACTCTCGTATCTTTGTAAAGCGCGCGGATCTTGAGCAAGCCAATCAATTGCAAGCCAAAGGCAATGATTATAATTCCGCCAATGATGCGCACCCAGGGATTACTGGTGATGGAAGCGCCAACCCAGCCGGCCGTCGCTCCAAGAGCGACAAAGATCATGGAGAGACCGATGTTAAAGGCAATCGAATTAAAGATAACCGCGCGCCTGGCTCCCAGGGGGGACCCATCGGCCTTCAAACGATCAATGCTGACGCCGGAGATAAGCGAGACGTAACCCGGCACCAGCGGCAGAACACACGGTGAGAGGAACGAAAGTATGCCCGCCAGAAAAGCGATGCCGATTGTAATATTTGAGCCTTCCATTACTACCTTCTATAACTCGAATTGGGTGTGATTATACGGGCTACGCCGCGCGGACCGAAGGAGAACCGGCGGCTTTAGTGATTTGGCCCCCCTGTTTCTGTGACCGGTTCCGCGATCAATTTCTCAATCATTCTGCCGAGCGCTGCAATCTCTTTTTCGGCCGCCCCCATTGAGATAAAGCGCACGGTCCCCTGTCGATCGATCAAAAACGACATCGGCAGGGAAAAGACCCCGTAATTAAGATCATTCTGTGGATTATCTGCCACGACGAAGCCGTAGGGCAGCCGGTTCTTCTTCTTGAACTCCCGAAGATATGCCAACTCGTCTCGCTGGCTGAGCTCACGCCCCTCCGCGTGGCCAAAATAGTTTGTTAAACCCAGAATGACCAGACCTTTGTCTTTATACGTTTCGTGCCAACGTTGCAGTTTGGGAAAAGTGTATCGACAGGGGCCGCACCAGTGGGCCCAGAAATCGAGCAGCACGATTTTGCCCCGCAGCTCCGACAGCTTTACGGGCTTCTGGTCAATCCACTCAGCGGCCCGGATCTCCGGCAAAGGCTTCGCTTCACCACCTGCCGAAATAAGTGGCTGGTGAAAGTCTATTGAAGGATCCAGCGAGAGCAGCCGAACAGTTGCCATCTTGTAAAGGTTTGCCGAAGGGATACGGAGAGCGACTTTTCGCAACTCCTGAATCGTTGTGACCGCGTGGTCCTTGCGGTCAAGTTTGCTATAAGCTTCAGCGAGAAATGAGGCCGACTTCAATAACATGTCATCTCGCTTAATGGGCGAGAGTTTCTCTGTTTCAGCCGCAAGTTCCGCGGCGCGAACCATCTCCTTTGCATGCACGACCATGCGGTCGTACTCCTTATTTCGATAGAGCGCGTCCGCAACCAGGGTCGCCATACCATAAAGCTCGACGGCATTGAGTGGTCCACTTTTGGTGTAGGCTTCCAGCGCATCTTCGGCTTCGGAAATCAGCTCTTTCCTGGTCGTATAGAGGACCACGACGGCGCGGGCGTTCTGACCCTTCTCACCGCTAGGGTGATCTGCAAGAAACTGTCTCATCGCGGCGAGCGCTGCGTCGGAGTTTCCTGATAAGTGGTGGAGCATCCCCGCGTAGTAGTAATCATCTCCCGTGAGGGGTTTGCGGGCTTCGATGACGGCCGCATAACGACCGGCAAGCTCCTTCTGCTCCTCCCTGGTGGTTGCCTCTAGCTTCGGATCGTAGGGAAGCTTCTTGTTGTTAAACTCTTCGTATTTCTTCTCGATGTAGGAGTTAGCCTCATTGTAGAGAATCCCAGCCGCACGGGTTTCGACTGCGGGGTGTTCTTCCTTAAACGCGCCTGTTTGGGCATGCGCAGTGGGTGCGCCCATGACGCTGAGAAACAATGACAGCAAAATGCCCGAAAAAAAGCGATTCATTCAAAATCCCGGTCAGGTAATGGCTACAGAAGTGAAGCGGCCTGGAGAAAAGGCGCCAAACCGCGACGAATCAAAGTTACGCATGATCGCTTCGGCGATCAACTCGCCCGTAATTGGGGCTAGTAGGATTCCATTCCGGTAGTGTCCGGTTGCATAGAAAAGACCGTCGATTTCGGCGTCCGGGCCAAGTACGGGCAGATTATCCGGCGCCCGTGGTCGCAATCCCGCCCACGTATCAGTGACCGCGAGCTTGGCGATTTGAGGAGAAATTTCGAGAGCCCGCGACAGGATCTTAAAGAGCCCACCGGCAGTCACAAGACGTTCGAACCCGGCGTGCTCGCTCGTCGAGCCTGCCAGCAAACGGCCATCAGTTCGCGGAACAATATAGCCGCGCGGGCTGTAAATAACGTGGCGACAAAGGCGCTCGAGCGCGCTGAAGCAGACCATCTGACCGCGCACAGGTTCAATTTCAAGTGAGGGCAATCCGCCAATGGTTGAACTCCAGGCGCCCCCGGCAATCACTATGGCCTTGCAGCTTACGAAGCCGCCGGAGCTTTCCACACCCTCGCTAACTCCGCTACGGATTCGTACTGCCTCGACAGTCTCACCGATTATAAAACGAACGCCCAGAGCCTGATTTGCCGCAACCAGTGCCCTCAGAAGCCTGCGATTCTCGACTTGAATATCGAGGGGAAAACGAAGCGCGGCACAAACATTTTCGTTGATTGCCGGTTCAAGCTGTCGCGCTTCGTGATTGGTCAGCATCTCGACGGGTAGGCCGGCGTTCCTCTGCCACTGAAAGCGCTTCTGAATCTCTTCCTCATCATGGTCCGTCAAGGCAAGGTAAAGAGTTCCGGTCTGATCGAGTTCGATATCGACGCCTGTTTCGTGGTAAAGGGCGGCGGCAAACGCGGGGTAGAGGTCTCGACTCTCGCGCGCCAGATTGAAAAAATCGTCAGGGGAATCAGCTTCAGCCTGGGGCGCCAACATACCGGCGGCGGCAAAGGAAGCTTCCGTCCCAAGTTGGAACCGTTCAATCAAAGTAACCTTCTTTACGCCGCGGAGCGCGAGGGCACGGGCTACCGAGAGACCAATGACGCCGCCTCCAAC
The DNA here is from genome assembly GCA_035512935.1 of Pyrinomonadaceae bacterium. GTDB lineage: Bacteria > Acidobacteriota > Blastocatellia > Pyrinomonadales > Pyrinomonadaceae > PSRF01. The sequence goes on from DATKDA010000101.1 coordinate 10,705, forward strand.
TACAACGATATCGGCTGTCTCTCGTGTGTGCATAAAGTTGGTTCGTGGTCCGTAGTCCGTTGTCGGTCGTAGTTGTCAGTAGTCGGTCGTCAGTTGTAGTCTTAAAGAGAAGCAACAACCACAACCAACAAGACACGACCACGGACAACTGACCACGGACAACTGACCAATTATGCAACATACTATCACACTGATTCCTGGGGATGGCATTGGCCCTGAAGTGGCTTCAAACGTCGTCCGCATCATTGAAGCAGCGGGCGTAGATGTCGTCTGGGAAACACATTATGCCGGCGCCCAGGCGCTCGAAAAATTCGGTAACACTCTTCCACCCGAGCTCCTTGAATCAATCAAAAAGAACAAGGTCGCCCTTAAAGGACCGATCACCACGCCTGTTGGAAAAGGGTTTACTTCCGTTAATGTGGGACTGCGTAAAACTCTCGATCTCTATGCCAACCTGCGCCCTGTACGGGCGCTGCCGAATGTTCCCTGCCGATATCCTGAACTCGATCTCGTCGTTGTCCGCGAGAATACCGAGAGTCTCTATGCTGGACTGGAACATGTTGTTGTTCCCGGTGTCGTGGAGAGCCTGAAGATCATCACTGAAAAAGCATCAACCAGGATTGCCCGATTTGCCTTTGAGTACGCGCGGCGCGAGGGAAGGAAGAAAGTTACCGCGGTCCATAAAGCAAACATCATGAAACTTTCGGACGGTCTTTTCCTCGACTGCTTTCGTAATGTGGCGCAGGACTTTCCAGATATTGAAGCTAACGACAAGATCGTCGATAACGCCTGCATGCAATTGGTGATGCGTCCCGAACAGTTTGATGTGATGTTATTGGAGAATCTCTATGGCGACATCGTATCGGACCTGTGCGCCGGGCTTGTGGGCGGCCTAGGGTTGGTTCCCGGGGCAAACATTGGCGAACTGGGTGCGGTTTTTGAAGCGGTTCATGGTTCGGCTCCGGATATAGCGGGCCAGGGAGTCGCGAATCCGACGGCTCTGTTGCAATCGGGCATCCTGATGCTTCGTCATCTTGGCGAGCGGGAGGCAGCCGACAAGATAGAGAATGCAATGTTCGCAGTATTCGAAGAAGGGAACGTGAGAACGCGTGACATCGGCGGCACTGCAAAGACGGCCGAGTTTGCCGACGCAATTATCACGAAGATGTCAGCGACTTAACCCGCCATTCTCAAGGTTCACATGATTCTTCTTCCTGAGACCTGCTAGTTGTGCCACAACTGCTCGCCATTGCTCATACTAACCGCCAAGCAGTTCCAGACCGACGCACGATTACTTGTGCACCCCCTTTCCGCAACTCCAACGTCCACAGCACCTTTCACGCACTAACACCATTGCTCGGACCGCAGACAATTTCTGGCCTGCCGGTTGCTACCACAAGTTGCTTATACAAGCGGCGGTCTTCAAGGTGCTCGCTGGTGAGCACCGGTGAAAGACCTGGGTTATTGATTCAAGTCGCAGGCTCACACCTGCAAAGAAAGTCAATGAAGCAGGTTCCCTGGTAAGACCCTCGCGGGAACGAGCGCGCTATCTGGCCTCAAGAATTACCGGCAAAGGCGCGATACGAACAAGGCTCAAGGGTGGTCCTTTCGCTTCGTGCGGTAACCGCTTTCTCTACCCCGACATTGCGGTCCTTGCGATAAAGGCAATCAGACGAGCCATACAATTTTGGTCCGTTCTCCATGTGTAGCTAAATTGGAAAGCGGACGTTCTTCGTAGTTTGCCTTGAATGGCCTTCAACTGCAACCAAAAGTAATAGACGGCAACCGACAGGACGATCGCCTGTTCGAAATTTCCATTCTATTAGGAGCCTCTCAATGAGAACTAAGCCCCCGATCACTCGACGCACGTCCATCCATTCATTCATCACCGCAACAATCAGACTAAGAACGGGGCGAGCGGCATCGCTCACTCTGATCACGGCACTCGCAATCACGTCTACCGTTCTGACCTCCGCCTCATCAGCTAGTTCGCTTAGCCCGATTAGCCAGCTTAACGCACTGCTGTTCAGCAAGTCGCGGGTGATGTCTGAGAGTATCCAACCGAATCCGCCGTCTGCGAAAAAAGTGGCAGCGGCGAATGTCGCATTGAACGCTGCGGCGCCATCGAGCACTAATCTAAACACGGCGCGTCGCGGGCACACGTCGACGCGGCTCAATGATGGGCGCGTGCTGGTTGCTGGTGGCGAAAACAGTGGTGGCGTTCTGAACGTGGCTGAGATCTTCGATCCGGCGACGGGGTTATTCACGGTGGGTGGCAACATGACTGGCGCACGCGTCGACCATGCGGCGGTTAAGCTAGCGGATGGGCGAGTGTTTTTGATCGGTGGCCGTGACGGGGTAGGCACGACTGGCACAACCGAGATTTTCGATCCGACTGCGGGCACTTTCACGTCGGGTCCGGCGATGAGCGTCGCGCGTGCAGGTCACAGCGCGACGCTTTTTGCTGATGGTCGCGTGTTTGTTGTGGGGGGCGATGGTGGCGGCACAGCAGAGATCTATGATCCAGCGGCTAACAGTTTCAGCGGTGCGGGCGGAAGTTTGGATACAGCTCGCTCAATGCATTCAGCGGCATTAATGCTTGATGGCAGGATTCTGATTGCGGGTGGCCGCGCCGACGCCGGCGGTGCGCTTGATACGGTGGAGATCTTTGATCCGCCGGCAGGCAGTTTTTCAACGGTTGATGGTGTTTTGACGCTCCCCCGCGTGCAGCCGCACTTGCGGGTTCTATTTGATGGCAAGGTTCAGATCATCGGAGGCAACAATGACGGTTCAATGGAGATCTATGATCCATTGTTTGCCGGAATCGGGGCCTACGCGCATGTACTGCCGGAGACGGATCCTTGTCCAGGGCTAATTAATCAGATTCTGGCATCGCAGACACGAGCGGCGCTCTTTTATCTGGGCTCATCTGACGCGTCACGTGACCGCATTGGCCACACGATTACCGAACTGGCAGGAAACCAGGCGTTAGTGCTCGGAGGCGCC
>DATKDA010000102.1:0-32935 GCA_035512935.1 Pyrinomonadaceae bacterium
AAAGCATGGCCTGACACGCAGCCGTTACAAGGGACGCGTCGGCATGCAACGCTGGGTTGGCTTGGGTGTGATCGCAAATAATTTGGTGGCCTTCGCCGACTCAACATGAAGTTGCGGCCCGGATTAACCGGGAAAAATGAAAAGAGAAAACAAGAAAACAAAAAATAAGCAGATGAAGTGAGCCGAAACTGATCCCGAGACGCAAAAGTTGATCGCCCCACTCGCGCTCAATTAGACCTCATACGACATCATCTGTTTTGCACCGGAAAGTAGTTAGCCAACAACGCTGCTATTATTACGACCCACATGTCATCGAGTAGGGAAACAACCGGAACATTAAGCTGGGGGCCGCGCTTGTTGATCTTCCCTGTCCTGCTGATGAGCCTTTGCTTTTAATGAGTGAAGGCGTCTACCTGCTGCCATTTCCCGAAACCGAAAGCGAGCCGGCACCGAACATAGCACTCGAGATTCCCTCCTCCTATGACCCGTCAGTACCTGGCAAGATTGCTGCCTGGCAAAACTTTTCGGAGCGCAAGGAGAGCAACGACCGGTCCTCATTCCCAGTCGCAGAGTCGGTTCCACAAAGGAACGTCTCACCTGATCATCGAAGTCTCGTTCGTGTTAATGAGCGATCCTTGCATGCCTTCTCATTCTCTATCGCCCGCTTCTTTGGCCGCGCCCCACCAGCCTAAAATTAGAGATCGATCTCAGAGTTACGAATCCACCGCGCACGATTTCCAATCAGGTTCGTGCAGGCAGAGGACCATGCTGACAACCGTTCCGCTGTGAACGCAGAGCAAATCTGAGGCCCGGAAAATGACTGACGAGACAGTAATAAATGGAAGTACGGCAGATCATCTGCATGAGCCGGTAGTCAGGTACGCCAGGGGGGACTTTCCCATCATCAGGAATACGCTGACTGTGGGAGAGGCCCTCGGAGTTATCCGCTGTGTTGGAGTCGGCGAGCGAATCATCTACTTCTATGTCATCGACGATGGTGGACGACTCGTTGGAATAGTTCCGACGCGCCGTTTGTTGACATCAGCACAGGAGGTGATGATCGGCGACATCATGGTGACCAATGTCATTACTCTTCCGGAGGAGGCCACCGTCTTCGAGGCGCTGGAACTCTTCGTGAAGAAGAAGCTTCTGGCTTTCCCGATTGTCAATCAAGAAGGACAAATGGTCGGAGTAATTGACATTGGCTTCTTCAGCGATGAGCAAGTCAGCATAGTCGAGCGCCAGCATATCGAGGACATCTTCCAACTCATCGGATTCGGCATGGAGCAGCTAAAGGGACGTTCGGTGTTTGGCGTCTTTCGTTATCGCTTTCCCTGGCTGCTTGCTACGATCATGAGTGGTACGACCTGTGCCCTGCTGGCAGGCTACTATCAGACTACTCTTGCTGAAACGATTGTGCTCGCCTTCTTTCTGACGCTGGTTTTAGGTCTCGGTGAGAGCGTCAGCATTCAGTCCATGACGATGGCACTACAGAAGCTGCACTTTGGCAGACCATCGCTGGCAAATTACCTTTCCTCGTTGCGCAGCGAACTATCTGCTACGGCACTTCTCGGCCTGGTTTGTGGGGGAGCGGTCGGATCCTTTGCCTGGCTGTGGCGAGGGGAGACCGGGCCCGCATTGGTCATCAGCTTGAGCATCTTTCTGGCGATTGTCGCAGCCGGTGTTATCGGCTTAAGCATTCCTACACTGTTGCATGCGATGCGAGAGGACTCGAAGATCGCAGCAGGACCGATCACATTAGCACTGGCGGATATAATGACCTTGCTGTTCTACCTAAACGCGGCAAGGTGGCTCTTGTAGGTGAGTCATGTTCATGTCGGTTTATGTCGGTTAGATGTGGTTTCGTGGATCGTGTCTTTGGTCGGTTAAGAAATGAATCCACTAACACACATGAATACTCGAATTACTCATCTGGGATGGTTCGACCCACCCTGAACTTTTTCGTGTAGTCTAGTGTGGTTTCATGGGTCCTGCTTTGGTCGATTAAGAAATGATCCACTAACCCACACGAAAGCTTATCTTAATGCCGCGTTTAGCCAAAAATATCATCAAAATTGATACTTAGCTGAGGCAGCAGATCCAAGCGGAAAGGGTCGCCACGTCTGCAGGTTTTTACTGACTGATACTGACCATTGGTAGGCTCCCTCCTTCATCGATGATCCCCGCTAATCCCATCTCGGCTACCCAACGCACTTCCCAGTCACTATCGTATAGCGCTTTTGAGAGCGGTTCGACGGCCGCTTCTGTGCCTACATTGCGCAGACCTTGGACCGCTCCCCGGCGCGTTCCTTCGTCCGCAGCTTCCGACAGTCTGGTAAGCGCAGGAATCGCCGCCGGATCTTTAATATATCCGAGCGCAACGCACAGATTTGTTTCTAATCTGTAGCCTACATCTTCGATCACCAGGACCGGGGTGTGCTGCAAAGCTTGTTCAATAAGGGGAAGCACTGAGATGTCATTTCGGCTCAGCAAGACAAAGGCTGCTAAGACATTGAGCGGTGCTGGCAGCACTCGCGAAGCGCGTGTAAGCACCGAATTAGCATCTGCGGTTTTCACGCTGCTGAGCCCTCTAATAGCTTCTGCACGCTCCCGCGTCGAGGTAACAGGTGACTGAAGTACGCACTCCAATTCGGTTACCACTCCTGTAAGCCCGTTACTATTCGCCCGGCAGCCCTGCCGCGCAGCAACAATGAACGGATGGTAAGGAGAGACTAAGACAAATCCTTCAGACGTGGAGCGGAAAAAGAAGATACCGAACTGCCCGGCGGTGAGGGAGGCAAAGCCTAACGGTTGATCTGGTGAAAAGAACCTGAAGGATAATTCGACGGCGGCCTCTCCCTTCAGCACTCTGGCCGCCCGAAAGGAGGCTGTCATGCGACATGCGGGTATTAGTTGACCTCGAATTTCAACATTCCCACATTCTTCTTCACGAATGGAGGTCACCGCACCGACTGCAATGATACTGGCCTCACTAGTCAATCGAGAAACATCTAAAGCAGGAACGGGCGCGATAGTAGCTAATGCGGGCCGGTGATTCAGGGACAAACTAATAATGAGCAGCATCAATAATGTGTGGCTGTAACGCATAGAACTATCCTTATATTAACAAGCATCTTCAAAAAAAGGACGGCCAGTCACCTGGTTGTAGTAGTATAAGGCCGCGGCGCCTCTCCCTGAATCCATGCCGCGAAGGGGTTTCAGGCTAATGCGCAGCTCCCTCGCACGTAAGGCGATCTCAATCCTGCTGGCGCTCCTGCTTTCGGCGCCGGGATTTGTCCTAGCGCAACAGCCTGCGCGCGAAGAGGGCCGGCCCCGTCGAGTTACCAACGAATGGACCAAGCCACCCACTCCTGCATCAATTGTTGAACCAACCTTCACCGTTATTCGTGGCGAAGAACCTAAGATTAGAGTAGCCCTCGCCACCGACGTGCGCACGGCAACGATCTCTTCCACCGGACGCCTGTTGAACTCGACAAGTCTAGGTTCGAACCTCGTTGCCCTGAATGTGCCGAGACTCCGCCTCGAACCCAGGCTTCTGTCACCTGCGACTGCGACAAAGGCCCTCGATTATATGCTGAAGATTGAAGGAGCCACCTCGCGCGCTGAAGCCGAAGAGAAGTCCCGTGAGGTGCGCGCCAGCATTGGCCAGGATTCACAAGTAGCTTTCGAACCCGAAACAAAATCATGGGGACTGCTTGTCAACGCAGGCCGTACGCGGCAGGAAGCCGAAGAAATGCGCAGCCGTCTGGAAGACGCGGGATTCGATGCAACCCTGCTGACGCCGCCCGACAAACCCAACGCGGCGCTGTCACCAGCTAACCGCGGAGTTCTCCTCGCTTCACGTTTTACACTTCCGTCTCGAGAGGTAGTAGCCTTCTCATCAGGGTCGCAACTCTTCAGTTCGAGCGCGCCGGTCCAGTTTGCCTCATCAGAAGATAATGTTCCCATCCGGTTTAATGATCGTCCTTACCGGGGCCGGATCGAGGCGTTTACCAACACGCGCGGTAATTTGACCATCGTCAATGTTCTAGGCCTCGAGGATTATGTCCGCGGCGTGATCGCAAATGAGCTGTCACCTATTGGATACCCTTCGCTGGAAGCTTTGAAGGCTCAGGCAATCGCCGCCCGCACCTATGCTGTAAAGAATCGCGGTCAGTTTAGCTCCCAGGGCTTTGACCTTCTGCCGACAACGCGCTCGCAGGTCTATCGCGGCCTTGCTTCGGAACATCCCTTTTCAACACGAGCGGTCGATGAAACCCGCGGAATAATCGCCACTCATAGCGGCGAGCCGATCAATGCTCTTTATACCTCTACCTGCGGCGGACGCACTGAGGATTCGGAAAACATCTTTCGCGAGGCCGCTCCTTATCTACGCAGTCATGAGTGTGGCGTCGAGGGGAATGCCGGGCTATCGCCCTTCACTATTAAGACTACTCGCGAAGCGGCTCAAGTGAGCGATGAGGCCCACCTTCCCCTGGTGCGCGATCTGGCCCTGTTGTCCGTGCACAATTTTGGCGGACTTCCAGTGCGCCTGTCTGATGCATGGCTAAAATCGACAGCCTCTGCGGCCGAGGTTCGTAGTTGGCTGACTACTGCGGCTCGCGCTGCCCGGCAGGCTGTTCCTTTTATCGCCGATGACGCCAACCGTCCTGCTGCATTTGCGACGGCGTTGAATTTGGCATTGTTCGGCGAGAGCCGCGCCGATGCCCTCTTGAATCAAGCGGATGTCGAATACTTTCTCGCCTTTCGGGATGCGGTAGAGATTCCCCGTGCCAATCGAGCCGACGTGGCTTTGCTGCTGCGCGACGGCCATCTCGCGCTCTATCCTGACGCAACACTCCGCGTTCGTGATCCACTATCTCGCGGTCGCGTATTACGTACGCTGGCGCGGACGCTCGAGGCGGGAGCACATTTGCAATTGCAAAAAACGAATGCGCGCCCGGCCACTCAGGGAGCCCTGGTCATACGTCCCACTCGCGGTAAAGACCAAACGCTCAGAGTTGCCGCCAACGCATTTCTGTTTCGTCAAATTGGAGAACATGTTTATCCAGTGAGCAGTGTTGCCGTAGTTGGCGGAGAGACCTTGAACTATCATCTCAACACCGCGGGCGAAGTAGATTTTCTGGAAGTTCAGCCCGCAGCTCGAGGCGCGTCGGCTGAAAGATTTTCGCCTTTCACAAACTGGACCACCGAGCTTTCATTGAGCCAGATACGCACGCGCCTGGCCCGCGCCGCCCGTAACATTGGTCCGATCCTGGATCTGAAGATCGCAGGCCGCGGCGCCTCCCGGCGTGTGATCGATCTCGAAATTGTCGGAACCATGGGAACGGCTCATGTGCGTGGTGGCAGGATCCGTTCTGCCTTAGGACTGCGCGAGCAACTGTTTGTAATCGATAGAAGGTATGATGCGGCGGGTCAGGTCACCGCATTCGTTTTTACGGGCCGCGGCTGGGGCCATGGCGTCGGCATGTGTCAAGTGGGGGCCTATGGACTTGCGCGCCACGGCTTCACTTACGATCAGATTCTCAGAAACTATTACCGCGGCATCGAACTGACGAAACTCTATTGACCACGCGAGCCAATTCCGTAATGCGCTTCTCACGAGCCCAGATTGTTGGCGCCTTGTTGTTGCTGGCCGTAATATCGCTTGTAATCCTTTACCGGCTGGCCCTTTCGCGCTAGTGAACTCCAAAACCAACACAGTTCCGGTGATTGCAGTGGTAGGACCAACTGCGTCCGGCAAGAGCACGCTCGGGATCGAACTGGCGCTGCTATTCAACGGGGAGATCATCAACTGCGACTCCGTTCAGGTCTATACAGATATCGAGATCGCCACCGCTAAAGTGCCTTTTGCAGAACGTCAAGGCGTTCCTCACCACCTGATTGACTTTGTACCCCCTGGCATTACCTATACCGCCGGTGACTGGGCTCGTGATGCAGCAAGGACGATCGCGGAGATTGAAGAGCGCAAACGTTTACCATTTCTTGTAGGAGGCAGTGGCTTTTACCTGAGAGCTTTGCGCCAGCCCTTTTTCCAAAGTCCAGCCACCGATGAAGGCCTACGGCGTCGCCTGTCGCAACTTCGTATCGAACGAGGCGCAGAATACTTGCACCGAATCTTAAAACGACTGGATCCGGAGTCCGCCTCGACCCACTACCCGAGAGATTGGCCGCGGGTGCAAAGGGCTATCGAGGTTCGGCTGCAAACCGGACGGCCGAAGTCCGAGCAGCTTCATGAACACCCCCCGCCTCCAGAAAGCGCTCACCGGCTTATTTTGATCGGACTGAATCCACCACGAGCAGAGTTGTATCGCCGCATCAACGAACGGACCGACACCCACTTTGACGCCGGCCTGGTTGAGGAGGTCCAAATGCTGCTGGCTCGGGGAGTTCCAGCAGATTCAACAGCCTTGGGAGCGCACGGATACCGTCGGGTAGTTGAATATCTCGAAGGAAAACGCGATCTTTCAAGCGCAATCGAGCAAACAAAACTAGACGTGCGTCATTATGCGAAGAGGCAGTTAACCTGGTTCAAACGCGAGATTGGGGTGGTCTGGTTCGAGGGTTTCGGAGAGGAAAAGGCCCTCCAGGCGCGAGTTGGGGCCCTCCTTGAAAACAGCTTGTTGACTAAAACAGAATAAAGTTTCCTTAGTATCGACACGTATCTCTTGTCACTATATGGCCGCTGTTGTACTCTTGGCTCCCTAGCGCCCAGCTGGGAGCCCAGAAATTCATTTTTTGATCAAGGCGGGACAATGTCGGACGGAAAATCAGCGCCGCAGAACATCCAGGATGCTTTCCTGAACACTGTTCGTCGCGAGAAAACGACAGTCACGCTCTATCTTTTGAACGGAGCGAAACTGATGGGCCGAATCAGAAGCTTCGACAAGTTTTCTCTGCTGCTCGAGTCAGGATCCCAGGAACAGTTGATCTTCAAACACGCCATTTCAACCATCTCACAGTCGAAACGCGTGACGGGTGAACTGCGAGCCCACACCCCCGCGGAAACTCACTCAGGCGAGCCGGCCGGTGCCGTCAGGTCGCCGGAATCCTGAGATTCGTCTAAACTTCCTGAACGTTCAATCACTCAAAAAGAGGACGTGTGGCTGGAACTCTGATTACGTTTGAAGGCATTGACGGGAGCGGAAAATCGACGCAACTCCGATTGTTGGGAAGTTTTCTGCGGTTGCACGGGTGCGAAGTAGCTGTGACGCGTGAGCCGGGAGGAACGCCTTTGGGCGTGCGCCTGCGCGCAGCGTTGCTCGATTCTCAAGAACAGGTGGATCCGCTGACCGAACTGCTCGTTTTTGCTGCCGACCGGGCGCAACATGTGCGACGCTTTCTGCGGCCGGCACTCGATTCGAATCACATCGTTCTTTCAGATCGCTATTATGATGCGACGGTGGCGTACCAGGGAGCCGGTCGCGGTTTTCCCCCGGACCTCATTTCGCGGATCGTAGATCTGGCCACAGAAGGATTGAAGCCGGATTTGACGCTGCTTTTTGACGTGGCTGTCTCAGAGTGCGTAGCCCGAACCCGGCGACGAACCAGCGACAAGCATAAGAATGACCGGCTGGATGCTGAGGATGTCGAGTTTCACACCCGCGTGCGCGAAGCGTATCTGCGCATCGCCGCCGCCGAACCTGAGCGAGTGCGCAAGGTAGACACCAGCGGCTCAGTTGAACAAACTCACGCTGAGGTGAAGAAGATCGTTATTCCCTTCCTTGAGCGGCGGGGAATTTCACTAAGCGAAACTGCCGGAGGAACCACGGCCACCAGTTCTCGTTCGCCTAAATAATTGCGATGTTAGACAGACTTGCCGGTAATCAGAGAGCAAAGGATCTTCTGCGACGTCTGCTTGAATCAAGACGTGTACCCGGTTCGCTTCTGTTCGCGGGTGAAGAAGGAATCGGTAAGAAGCTTTTCGCACTCGAAGTGGCGAAGGCCTTGAATTGCCGCACGCCCAACGGAGTCGAGGGTTGTGACACCTGTGCTATCTGCCGCAGGATGGTCAAATTTAACTATCCCGAAACAAGTGGTACCGATGACTTGAAGAAGATTTTCTGGACCGACCATCCGGATGTGGGAATGGTGGAACCGCCCAAGCGCGTACTGGTGGTTGATCAGATGCGCGAGATCGAGCGTGAGGCAAACTATCGTCCATTTGAAGGATTAAGGCGCGTTTTTCTGATCGATGAGGCTGACAAACTCAACGAGTCATCATCCAATGCGCTGTTAAAAACCCTGGAAGAGCCCCCCGAAACCTCCCACCTGATTCTCATAACTTCAAGGCCGGCAATGCTGTTGCCGACGATCCGTTCGCGGTGCCAGACCATTCGGTTTGCTCCGCTCTCAACTGAAGAGATTGCGACTCACCTGATTAAGAACAAACTCGCCAGCGCCTCGGAAGCGCGACTTCGGGCACGTTTCGCGGCTGGAAGTATTGGCCGAGCATTGAGTGGAGATCCGGATCTCTACAAGGAACAGCGTCAAGCGATGCTTTCCGTTCTGAACGCTCTAGCCCTTACAGGAGATCGAGTCCAACTGCTACGTGCGGCTGAAGGGTTAAATGATGCCCGAGTCAAAGATGAGTACGAAGCGAGACTGGACATTCTGGAAACTTTGATTCGGGACACTCTGATGCTGACAGTGGGCGGAGGAGAGGAAGGTTTGACTAATTCGGATCTTCTTCCGCAACTGACACAAGTCGCGCAGAAGATCACCAGCGCTCGCGCCGTGGCTTGGATAGAACAGATTGAGGAACTACGGGAACAACTGGAATCGAATGTAAATCGAAAGGTGGCGACCGACGCCCTGTTTCTCTCGATGGCGGGAGCCTGATTAAGTGATCTTCACGAGCTGCGGCTCGTCTGTAAGCTCGACAGCAGCACCCTCAGCAAGCAGTTTCTCGGTCTCCATAACGAAGGCCTCGACGATATCTTCACCAGCCACTTTTCGCATGGGCACGCCATTCTTGAAGATCATCCCCACACCGCGACCAAAGGTGACGCCGAGTTGCGAATCGTGAGCCTCGCCCGGACCGTTTACCGCACAACCCATTATCGAAAGATGCAGCGGCTCTTCAATATGGGCAAGTCGCCGTTCGATCTCCGTGACAATCTCGACGAAATTGTCCACGTCCAAGCGCCCGCAGGTAGGACAGGCAACAACAGTAACGCCGCGAGTTCGTAGTTCGAGCGATTTGAGGATCTCCCAGGCCACTCGAACTTCTTCCTGCGGTTCAGCCGCAAGCGAAACTCGAATTGTGTCCCCGATTCCTTCGTGCAGAAGAATGCCGAGGCCGATCGAGGACTTGACTGTGCCCGTAAAGGCCGTACCCGCCTCGGTCACCCCGAGATGGAATGGATAATCAACCTGCTCTGCGAGAAGTCGATATGCCGCGACTGTGCGATGCACGTCCGAAGCCTTTAATGAAATGATCGTATCCGTGAAGCCAAGATCTTCCAGAATTCTGACATGCCTGAGCGCCGATTCAACCATCGCTTCAGGCGTGGCGGTGCCGTAGCGCCGTAACAGATCCTTCTCGAGCGAACCGCCGTTTACACCGATGCGAATAGGGACCGCCTGGGCTTGAGCCGCTCTCACAACTTCGCGGACTCTTTCGTGAGCGCCGATGTTGCCCGGATTGAGGCGCAGTTTGTCAATGCCGGCTTCGAGAGCCAGGAGCGCCAGTTTGTAATGAAAGTGGATGTCGGCAACAAGCGGCACATCCGGAACACGTTTCCGGATATCTTTCAGGGCAATCGCTGCATCATTATCGGGCACGGCCAATCGCACCACCTCGCAGCCGGCCTTGACCATCTCCTCGATCTGCGCAACGGTACCCGGCACGTCGGCCGTGTCAGTCTTAGTCATCGACTGAACCACGACAGGCGCTCCACCACCTATCTGCACATGCTTAACTTTTACGGCGCGAGATTTTCGCATCGAATGAACTACTTGGCGGGTTCCGTAGCCGCCGGCGGATCGCCTCCAGACCCGCGCCAGATTGAGGCCTGCTTAATTAGGTCGTTGGTAATCACAAAAACCATCAAAAGGATCACCATTACGAAGCCAACTTGCTGGATGCGGTCGCGCAAGGTAGCGGAAAGTTGCAGTCCAACCGTTGCGAGCGCGCCCTCAATCAACAACAGAAAGATAGCGCCACCATCCAGCACCGGTATCGGCAGCAGGTTGAAGATGCCGAGATTGAGGCTCAGGAACCCAAGCATCGCAAAGAAACCGGCCCAACCCAGTTTTTCAACCGAGCTGGAGGCAGCCCGATAGATTCCGATCGGGCCTGCGAGAGTGTTGCGCGCCGACCGTTCACCGGTGAAGAGTTGTCCCAGTGCCTTGCCGGTCAGCCGAAGTATTTCAACATTGGCGCGGACCGCGTATCCCGTTGCCGCTATCAACCCAGCACTCTGATACGGGATCTGTTCGTCAGGGCGAAAACCGAGACGGACTCTACCATCGTCCAGTTTGCGCGCCCTGCCAACCACGTCAACGCGTTCACCATTACGTTCAACTGTCAGCGTCACGGGCTCTTCCTTATGGTCCCGGATCATTTGAGTAACCTGTTCAGCGCTACGGACAGGCTGGCCACTCACGGCAACGATCCGATCACCCACCAGTAGCCCGGCCTCAGCGGCCGGCGTATTCGGCTGGACTTCCCTTACGATCACCGGCAAGTCGCCATAGTCAGGAAGAAAATCGAGGAGGCCAAATGTTTCACCATCTTCAGTATGACTTGAAGGAGTGAGCGTTAGCTGTACACGCTCGCCGTTCCGCTCAACCTCCATTGGTAACTGCCGTCCGGGAGATAGGAGCGCGTCACCTCTTATATGGTCCCACTTCGGGTTCTCCTTACCATTAAATGAGACAATGCGGTCGCCCGTTCTTAACCCGGCCGCCTCCGCGTTGCCGCCCGGCGAGACGGCACTCACGATGGGCGCCGGAGTTGCCGGAATGCCATACAGCAGCGCGGCTACAAGAGGAATCGCGATCGCAGTCTTGACGTTCATCACTGGACCGGCCAGGGCAACGAGAATTCTTTGCCAGCGCGGCCGCAGATTAAACATCTCTTCGGGAGGGATATCGGCGCCGCCAGCGCCTTCCAGGGGAGCATTCGATTCATCGCCACCAAGTTTCACGTAGCCACCCAATGGTATAAGCGAAACCCGGTAATCAGTGTGGCCAACTTTTGCGCCAAACAAGCGCGGCCCAAACCCCACCGAAAAAGTCTCGACGCGGATTTTGAAAAGTTTGGCGACGATGAAGTGCCCAAACTCATGCAGAACGACAGCCGCGCCCAAAATACCTATAAATGCCAGGATACTGTTCATTAAATCTTATCTTCTTTCTATCGTTTCAAACTATCCGATGTGCGACGATCTTGGAATCGCCAACTGGCGGTTAGGTTGCCGTTAGGAGTTTACGCGGCGCGTTGGTACGCGTCAAACAGTAGTTTTTGCAGTCAAATCGGAACGGCTGGTAGTTATCTCTACTTCGGTGTTGGCTGCGAGACGGGCTTCCTTGTCGGCTTCGAGAATAGCGGCAAGGTCGATCGCCGGCCTTGTTACATGTCGATCCATTACGGCCTTGATGATTTGAGGTATATCAGTGAGGCAAATACGCTCTGCGATGAACGCTTTTACGGCCTCTTCGTTGGCCGCATTCAGTGCGGTTGGCAGCGTGCCCCCGACACGGAGAGCCCTGTAGGCAAGCGCCAAACAGGGAAATCGACCAAGATCCGGCGCTTCAAAATGCAGGCCAGTCAGCGAGGTCAAGTCCAGCGGCGGCAACTCGCACGAGTGCCGTTCCGGATAGGTTAGAGCATATTGAATCGCATGGCGCATATCAGTCACGCCCAATTGGGCGATTATGGAGCCATCAACCATCTCGATCATCGAATGCACCACTGATTCAGGATGAACCAGAACATCGATCTCATCCGCGCCGAACCCAAAGAGCCAATGCGCCTCGATTACCTCGAGACCTTTGTTCATCAAGGTAGCTGAATCGATCGTGATCTTTGCTCCCATGCTCCAGGTGGGATGGCGCAAAGCTTCGGAAACGCTCGACTGCTGCATTTCAAGGAGGTTTTTGGTGCGAAAAGGGCCGCCGGATGCGGTAAGTATAATTCTCCGAACATCCCCGGATTTCTCGCCGCGCAGGCACTGGTGCAGGGCGTTATGCTCGGAATCCACGGGTAAAAGTTGGGCGCCGGATTCTCTTGCCGCGCGGGTCATCAGTTCCCCCGCCATAACAAGAGTCTCTTTGTTCGCGAGCGCCACTCGTTTGCCGGCTTCCAGGGCGCGCAACGTCGGTATGAAGCCAATCGCGCCGACTGTGGCTGACATTACGCAGTCTGCTTCGGGATGAGTGGCTACTTCGACCAGACCTGCTTCACCAATCAGTATTCGGGGCAGATCGATGTTGCGACTGAAGAGTCTCGCGCGCAGTTCATGGGCGGCGGCTTCGGATTCCACCGATACCAGTTCGGGCAAATGCCGGGCGACCTGGTCAGCGAGCACTTCAATATTGCGCCCCGCGCCGAGCGCCACAACGCGAAACCGCCTTCCCGCAAGTGACTCGATCACCCGCAGCGTATTGCAGCCGATGGAGCCCGTCGAGCCCAGAATCGCTACACCGTTTGTTTTCATGTTTTAAGCCAACAGTTGGGGGATGAGTTTTCGAGCGTCGTAGGCAGCAAGCAGATCGACGAGTTCACCTGCCTGATTTTTGTAGGTCGCTCCCGTCACTCGCCACGGTCGTCCAGAACGATAAGTAAGATCAACCGTCGCGTTAATTGTGCGTCTCTCGCCAATAACTTTAAGACTCAAAGTGGCCGTACCGTCGTTGTTTACAACGTTTACGCTTCCGGTAATTATTGAGCCAAAGTCTTTTACCTCGCCGATGTCCTGCCTTAGAAGTTCGTTATTGCGCAGAAACTCTTTGGCGGTCGCGGCGGCCTCGCTATTGCCGATCTGATACAGCACAAAACCAACAATACCCGCAACAAAGATGCACACCAGCAAGCCGATCGTGACCACTACACCGGCTAGAATAAGGACAATCTTTTTCGTTGTCATTCAGAATCGGAGGTAAGTGGTGATTGGTTTTAATGAAACCCAACGAGTGAATGCCCCCAGCGATCCACCATTCACCCTGAACTCAGGTGCGCATCAAAAATAAGCGCGCCCGAAATAGTAGATGAGTGGCGCATTAAAGAGCAAGCTATCGAGACGATCAAGTAAGCCACCGTGACCGGGTAGAATCCTCGCAGCGTCTTTGGCGCCGGCGCCTCTCTTAAGAGCGCTCTCCACCAGGTCGCCGAAGATTCCCAGGATGCTCATTGTTGCCGCCAGAGGTATCGCCCATTTCAGCGGCAGCTCTCGAAAGAACCAGAAGTGAGCAAGAACGGCGAACCCAATTGCCACTGCGAGACCGCTCGCAACCCCTTCCCAGGTTTTTCCCGGACTGATAGCAGGGGCGAGTTTGTGTTTACCGAAGGCGCGTCCCACATAATAAGCTCCGGTGTCCGAGCCCATGATGATCAGAAAGAAAAATGACAAGAGGTCCGCAGCAAGTTCGGGTGCGAACCCTGTGCGCACCGCCACCAGGTGTCCTCCCAAAAAGACGATGTAAAGCACGCCCAAAATAGTGGCGCCGGCTGAGGCGACCATCTTGTCAAAGGCAGATCCGCGCAAAGTAGCGGCAATCAAAACGCCTGCCGTCAAGGCAATGATTATTAAGTTGAGCATGAGGACGTCGGGAGGTTGGCCGGGTTCATTAAAGTAAAAGACTGTAAAGATTGCTGCGCCGGCGATGTAGCCGGTGGCAATGTCCGGCTTTAAGTCCCGCTTCTTTGCGAGCAACCAGAATTCATAGAGCGCCAGCACCATTGCGGCGGCGGCGAGCAGCACGAACAGTGGCTGTAACCAGGAAATCAGGATTGATGCTATCAGGATCGGCAGAACGACGATTGCCGTGACGATACGAGACATTGAGGAGGGGATCTTGTTTTTAGCTTGAATAACAGACGGCCTTTCTAATCCAGGGGGCTATTTCGCATTGGCCACTAACTGCAAGCCGCCGAAACGCCGATCACGACCTTGATAGTCAACTATCGCTTCAAGCAAGTGCAATCGCCTAAAGTCAGGCCAGAGTGTTTCGGTAACGTAGATCTCGCTATAAGCCGCCTGCCACAAAAGAAAGTTTGAGATTCTTAGTTCCCCACTGGTCCTCACCAGCAGATCGAGATCCGGCAGGTTGCGTGTATAGAGTTCGCGGCCGATTCTTTCCTCTGTCAATTCTTCGCCGGGCTTGCCCTCTTCTGTTAGTCGACGGACCGCAGCGCGACACGCGTCGACAATCTCAGTGCGTCCGCCATAGTTCAACGCGACGGTCAAAACCATCCCTGTGTTCCCCGCAGTTTGTTCCCCAGCGCGGGAAATCTCGCGTTGCACATTCTCAGCCAGCGCTTCGATTCGTCCAATCGTCTGAAACCTGATCTTCTGGCGGTGGATCTCTTCAAGTTCAAGCCTGATGTAACGACGCAGCATACGCATCAGCGCATCCACTTCGTAGCGTGGTCGCTTCCAATTTTCGGTCGAGAAGGCATAGAGCGTCAGCGCTTCGAGTCCGAGGCGCGCGCCGGTATCAACGGCGGCCCTGACCGCTTCAACACCCGCGCGATGCCCTGCAATTCGGGGTTGGCCTCGCTGCGCTGCCCAACGACCGTTTCCATCCATGATGATGGCTACATGGCGCGGAAGGCGGGCCCAGTCGATCGAAGCGAGTAGCGCTTCTTCACGAGTGCCCTTTGTTATTAGTCCGGCAAAATTGGAAAGCATACGAGCGGGGGTTGGAAGTTAGAATCGATTGAACCAACCACATTCTTGCTTCAACAATCAATCATGTCAATGAGTGGCACGGGCAGTTAGCTCCTAACGATACTCCGCCAGCCGTCACAGGCCACAAACGTTCGCGCCATTTAGTAACGCACCGATAACAGCGTCAAGCCGCAAGCAGGAGCTGTCGCCGCCACAATAGACCGATCGCCACTCTCAAGTGCACTCTGGATTAGCGTCCGATCTATCTCTCCCCGCCCAGCAGCCAGCAACGAACCCACGATCGATCGCACCATATAACGCAGAAAGCCATCGGCGCTAACGCTGATCTCAATCAGTCGGCCCCGGGCTCGCTCATCGCGTGTTTCCTTAATCGCCAAACTGGTAGTGGTCCGAATACGATCTTCGGCGTCCGACTGGGCAGATGAAAACGCCGTCCAATCATGAGTGCCTAAAAAACCCGAGGCGGCTTCCTTCATCGGGTTCAGATCGAGGAACCGCGCTTCATGATGAGCAAAGCGAACCCAAAAAGGGGAGATCACCTTTTCATTGATGATGCGATAGACATAGGTCTTCTCGATAGCTGAATAACGCGCATGGAAGGCATCGGCTACGATCTCGGCCTCCAACACGCGAAGATCGCGGGCGACATTTCCGTTGATAGCCGCGCGCAACTTATGCGGCTCAATCTCGCGTTCGAGGAACACATTCGCAACTTGTCCCTCGGCATGAACGCCCGCGTCAGTTCGTCCTGACCCCTGAACAGTCACTTCTCGACCTTCGATCACTGAAAGGGCCCGGCTTAACTCACCCTGAACGGTGCGAAGCTCACCTTGCATCTGCCAGCCGTGAAAGTCGGTCCCGTCATACTGGATGGTGAGCTTAAAGTTCATTAGGTCGTTGTTGCTTTCCTGCTACCCGGCTTGATTGCGGGTTCTCCTCTTTTGCAAGCTTCGCAGTTCACCGGCTCGACCGACGGTACCGACAAAGTGACCATCGCGATCCGGGGAGCGCCAACGTCGGCAGCACCCGAGGAGCGATCGATAATCGAAGCTGCGCCAATCACATTCGCGCCGGCGTCGCGCAGGGCTCTGATTGTCTCGCGCGTCGAACCTCCAGTGGTCACAACATCTTCAACTACCAGTGTGCGCTCACCAGGTGTAACTGAGAAACCCCGTCGCAGTCGCATTTCACCTTGCTCGCGTTCGGTCCAGATGAAGCGGGTTCCCAACGCCCGGGCCACTTCATGGCCTATGATGAGACCACCAATAGCCGGCGATACAATCAGTTGAATCTTCTGATCGTTGAAGTTAACGGCTATTGCCCGGCCGATCTCCTCAGCCGCATTTGGATACTGTAAGACAAGCGCACATTGCAGGTAGAGCGGACTATGCAGTCCGCTTGTAAGAATGAAATGGCCCTCGAGGAGAGCGCCCGTCTCTTTGAATCTTTCGATCACACTCTCTGGTTGCATGACTATAGTAAGGTTCCAGTTCTTAATCTTATGTTACAATCGCATCCCGATGCCGCCGTATCCCAACCTAGTCTCCGACTCCACACTGGTTGAAGAAACAATTCATCTGTTACGCGATTGTGGCGGTCGCGCTGCGGCCACTGAGATTGCCGACGTAGTCTTTAAAATCTCCCACCTCGATGCAGAGTTGGCCGGCTTACTCGTAGCAGATCTAGTTAAAGACGATCGCCGCTTCAAACTGGTAGACGGTAACACGATTGAACTCCAAACCGACGACACTGAAACTCGACTACTTCAAGACCTGGACTTTGTCGTAGTCGATGTCGAGGCCACTGGCGCAAAGACTCCTCCAAACAGAATTATCGAGTTGGGTGCTTATCGTATTCACCAGGGCAAGATTGTGGATAGCTTCTTGACGCTGGTGAATCCCGGTATTCAGATACCGCGCTTTGTGGTAAGCCTGACCGGAATCACGAATGAGATGGTCAAAAGCGCCCCGGTCTTTTCAGAAGTCGCCCACCGCTGGCTCGACTTTGTAAGCGACGCGGTCCTGATAGCTCACAACGCCCCTTTCGATACCAGCTTTCTCAACCACGAGATCTCTCGAGTCTACCCGGGTCACCGGATGCTGAACAGACATCTCTGCACAGTGAAACTTTCACGTCAAGCAATTCCGGGACTGGCGAACTATCGGCTTGATACTATCGCGGATCACTTTTCAATTCCGATTCTAGATCGTCATCGCGCCGGCAGCGACGCGCTGGCAACCGCACAACTCTTTCTTCACCTGCTTACCCGCCTGAATGAGCGTGGCATCAAGGACTTCGTAGCTGCCCGATGTTTTCAGGCGGGCGAATTTCACCAGGAACCTGCCGTCGAATCCATGTTGTTGCCGCTGGCCCCCTCTTTCTAGACTTCCTCAACATCCGTCAACAGCCGGCGCCGCCACCGACTTCGCACCATAAATACGACGACAATTAGAACGGCAAGCCCCAGACCGATCCAGGGATAATGCCGCGCCAGCACTGCCTTGGCCTCCGCACCGTAGCGAACTGCGAGATATCCCTCCAACAGGAAGCGAAAGCCGCGCCCGCCAACGATTGCGATCATGAAACGAAAGAGGCTGAACCGAAACACACCGGCCGTGACGACAAACAACTTGAAGGGAAAGGGTGGCGGCAGCAGCGAAGCGACGAGGACGGCCACAACATCGTAGCGATCAATCAGTGCCTTAACGCGGAGTTGCTTCGCAGGTGAAAAACGGTTAAGAGCGCGGCTTCCCGCCCGACGAGAAATCCGGTAGAGGACGTAGCAACCGAGCGCCGATCCCGCCGTTGCTATCAGCGCGTAGAAAACCATCCACCGCGGGTTTGCCGTTGCCAGAAGAATCAACAAGGCGTCGGCACTGCTGGGCAAGGGCACAAACGTCGAATCAAGAAAGGCTACGGTAAAGAGACCAAAGGGTCCAAAAGCGATTAGGAAATCCGAAAGGCGGGCAAGACTGTCAGAGATCTTTTGTAGGAAATCCTTCAATGAGAAACCTTTTTATGCCGGTTCTATATCTGTTCCAGGGGTCTTAGTCGTCAACTGAGCTTTTGACCCGATATTCAGGTTGTTTCTCCGCCAGCGATTGATTAGTACATAAATGAGGACTCCGATGATTGCGAGCGAGGCTACCGCGCTGACAATCATTAACCCGTTATCTTTGAGGAACAGCAGAACCTGTTTGCCGTAGATGACCGCCAGTATACCCTCGACGTAGTACCTGAACGACCGCGCAATCATCACTGTGGTCAGAAACTTCCACCTCGGAAACTCGAGCGTGCCGGCAGTGGCAATGAATATCTTAAATGGCATTGGAGGCGGCAGGATCGCGGGGATCGCAATCGCCAGGACGCCAAACCGCGCGTAAGCCTGCTCAACCCGGGCAATCTTTTCAGGTTTAAAGCGCTTGCGCAGCACCGCCTGCCCGCCGCGACGCATAATCGTGTACAGCAAAAGGCAGCCCAACACTGAGCCGCCGGCCGCAAACAATGGGAAATAAAAGACTGCGCCTGGATACTTATAACAGCGGCCTACGACAAGGTAGTCATTGATTTCAGGAAGCGACAGGAGCGATGAATCGAGTGCTCCGATCAAAACCATCGCCGGCGCCGCTATATACAAAGGAACGCCGATCACATAATGCTCGAGCCAGCGCCCAATGGAAACTAACAGATCAAACATAAAAGAATTCTAATTCGAAATCGTGACGTGCGCATCTTGCGCTTAGGGGGTAGGGGCAAGTCGGACCTGAGAGCGAATTTCATTCCACACGTTAAAGGGGAAAGCGCGGTGGCACCTTACAAAACTTTAGACGAATCATTTTGCGGGCGCAAAGATTGAAGGTGTGTCGTAGGTCACGCCGACTGTGAGGCCTGAGTTTGGACTAAAGTTTGTCAACCCCTTGATCCCGGCAAAATCGAAGCGGAGCCCGGAAGCACGAATCTGCATTCCCAGACGCGCCTCTGCCTGCGACTCGGTGCCCAATGGTCCATCGCCGGGGCGAGTATTGGCACGACCATTAACCTCGCCGGCAAGACTGAACTGGCGGTTAAGCCGGTAGATGCCCGCAACCCCGTACGTGAAGACATCATTCTGCGTGTAGAGCAACGTAGGGGCTGTTAGAATCGCAATGCCCAGGTTTCCAAAGGTATTAAAGCGGCCGTCTTCCCCGAACTTCTTCCCGATGAGGAGAGAACCGTAAGCATTCGTCTGGTTCAGGCCGATGCCCCGAGTTTGATCCGAGTTTGGAAGCTGCACGCCGAAGCGAAAGCCAAGCGCGGGTCCGCGTCTCGTTTCATTACGCAGCTTGAATTTCGCCCACAATGTGAAGTCGCCTATATCGTTGGTGGAATTGGAGCCCGCCGGAAACGACAATGGAACTGAACCTGGCACGCTCGAATTTATGCTAAGAAAATTCTGAGCCACGCCCTCGATCTGAAACTCAACATTGGGCGAAAAGCCGATGTTGATTCCGATGACGCCAACCCGGGTTAAATCCCCGGTAAGTCCCGAGACGGGAAACTTCGCTCCCTGGAAAAAGTCGATCCCCGTTTCGATCCGCAAGGTGCCGGGTGGAATGATATCTACATCTTCAGTGATCAATGGCCGCTGCTGAGCCAGTGAGATTGAGGCACTACCGAGTACCAGTATCAGCAAGGACGTCAGGCGGAAGAAGTTTGAAGTCATCGTGGTCTGCTGAACAATCAGTGAATGCAATTCGGATTCTAGGGTGCTTACCGCAAGAGGTCAATACTCATTTTCGAGTACTTTTTTAGGTGAGGTTTTTTATAGGCAATGGGTCCTCGCTAGGAAGTAGTCAAGCCCCGAATCAACATCCCGTTCTTTTTGGGTTAAGCACGGGTAGATCCGGCGGGATCGTAACGGGACGTTTGAGCCACAGATCATTGAAAGCATCAGACGCGCTTCACTGGCTTCGAAGCGAACATCATTTCACTATACGCGCGCGGGTTATCAACGCGCGATATCCAGCAGCATCTGGAAGAGATTTACCACATGGAAGCCTTGCCGGTGTTGATCTCGATCGTAACGGACGAAGTGATTGAGAAAGTGAAGACGTGGCAGAACCGGCAGCTCGAGGTTTACCCAAAATCATGTATCCGGACGCCACCATCCAGTTCAAGGTGTTGAATAAACTCAAGAGTGAGAAATGAAACTGCCAGGCAAAAACCTGGGCCGTTTTCCACCGTTCCAGCCATTACTGATAGTAATAAATCAAGTGAAAAGGGCCGACTCTAAATAACAGACGATCGTTTACACAAAATAATTGACGTTCTCAGCCACCGTCGCGCGACCTGCACGAACGGCGAACTGTACCAGAGTTTAGTAACAACATTTTCCCCAATTCGGCCATTTCTTTGCCTGTTTACGCACTTCCGTCAGAAAAGCATCTTTGCCTTGGTTCTTAGTCTCATTGGTGATTGGGTCGTCCTTCCGTCCGTGGGACTTTACAACTGTCTTACTTACTATCTCGACTAACCCCTGCAGATGCTGGCGATATGACCTCGCCACGCAGCATTTAACCTGCAACAATTGATGCGGTTCACACTCGACAGTTTTCAAGAATATGAGAGAATCTGATAGGTCCAGCTCAGAATTCCTGCCGGAAGCCTTGTGACTCTCCACCTCGGTTTCGGGCTATGAATCAAGTCAAACTCTCATATGTTTGGCTGAATCAAGAACGAGGTTTGCGCATGCGACGACAGATAACTGCCCTCCTGGGCGCCGCACTCTTACTTTTCTCTCTGATTGCCAATGCACCCCTGCTGGCCCAACAATCGCAGGCCCACGAACAGAGAACTATACAACTGGAGGGGCTCCGTGAACGCGTCGTGATCACTCGCGATGAGCGCGGCATTCCTTATATCAAAGCCAATTCAGATGAGGACCTCTACTTTGGGCAGGGATATGCCACTGCCACTGACCGGCTCTGGCAGATGGATCTCTTGCGACGAACAGCGCGTGGTGAGCTCTCTGAGATCTTTGGCAAGTCCACACTCGAAGAGGATAAACGCCGGCGTACCCTGGGTTTTGCGCGCGTTGCGGAAGCCGAAGCGGCGGCTGCTTCGCCCCAGGCTCGCGCGCTGCTCGAAGCTTATGCCCGAGGTGTGAATGCTTACATTGCCTCGCTCGATGCGAAGAGCCTGCCACCAGAGTTTCAGATTCTTCAATATCGACCACGGCCCTGGACTCCCGCTGATTCCCTGGTCGTGGTCAAGCTCTTCTATGAAACGCTCTCGAATACTTGGCGGCTCGACATCATGCGCGAAGCCCTGGCGGGCCTACCGCCTGCGAAGTTGGCCACCTTGCTCCCGGAAGTATCACCGCTTGATGTTCTCGTTGTAGGCACAGATCGCAAGGCGCCAGTCCCAACCAACGCATCCGGCAGTCGTTCTGAATCATGGAGTTCTTCGAGAACACTTCGAGTCATGAACGCCCTCGCCGAGGAAGAGGCGATCACGAACCGATCACTCGCGCGCGTTGGCTTGTATGCCGAGAGCCTGGCCGCAAGTAACAACTGGGTGGTCAGTGGTAAACATACAGCGTCGGGTAAGCCGCTGCTGGCTAACGATCCGCATCTCGCTCCATCCGCGCCGCCAATATGGTATCTGGTCCACCTTTCGGCTCCCGGCCTGCGCGTGGCCGGTATCACAGCTCCCGGGCTTCCGGGAGTAACCATCGGCCACAACGAACAGATCGCCTGGGGCTTTACCAACGTTGGACCAGACGTCCAGGATCTTTATGTAGAGAAGTTCGATAGCGAAAAGCCCGAACGCTATTTGACGCCCACCGGCTGGCGTGATGCAGATATCCGACGCGAAGAGATCAAGGTGCGTAAAACCCTAACGGACACAGCCACCGAAGTAACAGCCATTGATGTTACGGTCACCCGGCATGGGCCAATTGTCTTTGAACAGAACGGCAGGCGATATGCGCTTAGATGGACGGCACTCGATCCCAGGTTGAACAACCCGGACAACAGTTATTCATTGAATCGAGCTCATAATTGGACCGAGTTTACGGCTGCCCTGCGAGGTTTTACAGCGCCTATGCAGAATATCGTCTACGCGGACGTGGCCGGGCACATTGGTTATTATGCAGCAGGCAAGGTCCCCATCCGAAAGTCAGGCGACGGCAGCATTCCGTACGACGGTTCTACTGATAACGGCGAGTGGGTTGACTATATTCCTTTCGAGAAGCTCCCGCACCTCTTCGATCCACCATCGGGAATCATCGTTACCGCAAATCAGCGCATTATCGGTACCGATTATCCCTATTTTCTTACACGTTCCTGGGCGCAACCATACCGCGCCCGGCGAATAGTCGAACTATTGGAGCAGAAGAAGAAGATAACCGCGGACGATTTTCGGGCCGTGCTCGGCGACATCTATTCGATTGCCGGCTCTGCCTTCGCGCGCGAGTCTGTGAAGATTTTACGGCAGGATCAGAGCTTGAAAAGCGACGAGAAGTTGCAGCATACGCTCGCGGCTTTTGAAGCCTGGGACGGCCGGCTAAATGCCGACTCCACCGTGGCGCCACTTGTATCTCAAATGCGATTGGCTTTCCGCTCGAAAATTCTGAATGGGGCCCTCGGTGAGGGAATCAGGTCATTTGCGTGGTCGAATTTTGATACGACGCTCGATTGGATCCTTGCTACCCAACCCGCCGACTGGCTGCCCGAGGATTTCAAGAGTTATTCCGCTCTCCTTTACTCGAGTTACCAGGACGCCCGGCAAGCGTTAACAAAGTCATTGGGCACTGATGAATCCAAATGGTTGTGGGGCGAAATGGTTAAAGCGCGGTTCTCACATCCGTTAGCAGTGGCTCCGCTGGTGGGCCTTCAGTTTACTGTTCCGCCACTGCCGCAGAATGGTACGGGAGGCCTGGCAGGGGCCACTGTGAATGTGGGCGCCGCAGTTTCAATGCGGTTGATTGCGGACCCTGGTGACTGGGATAAAACACAGCAGGGCATAACGCTTGGTCAGTCAGGCTTACCCTCGAGTCCGCACTGGAGCGATCAACTTGCCGACTGGCAGGCAGTGACGCCGCGAGTCTTTCCCTTCAGCGAGGCGGCGGTTGCCAGGGCAGCGAAGCAAACGCTGGTGATCGAACCGCAGCGCCAATGATGGGCGACAGAGATTCAGACTCATACAATCATTCGGACGCTGCGGCCGGCAGCCACAACGAACGCTTGCGAATATTCTGTGCGCTCGACATGCCGCAGAAGGTTTCAGAACAGGCAAACGATCTTATCCGCCGACTGCGCAGCAGGTTTCCCGACGTTAAGGCCGGATGGAACCGGGATGGAAGGTTTCACCTCACGCTAAAGTTTTTCGGTGAGTTAAGCCGGCACGAGGTCGAGGCGCTTTCCGATGTCGCAGCCAAGGTGACTGCCAATATTTCGGCTTTCCGGATTGTGGTCCAGGACGCTGGGGCATTTCCCCCTCATGGTTTCCCGCGGGTGCTTTGGCTCGGAGTTACCGATCTCTCAGGGAATTTACGTAAACTCCAAGAGTCACTCGAAAACGAATGCAGCCTTGCAGGATTTCCCCGAGAGGAACGCCCATTTCATCCACACCTCACGTTGGCCAGAATAAGGAAACGTAGAGGCGGCCAGGGCGCTTCGGGCAAGACTCGGGCTTTAGCCGCTGCCAGTAAAGAACTCGGCTTCAGCCCGGTTGAAATTGAGGTTTCAGATTTGATCGTCTATCGGAGTGAACCGGGAGAAACCGGTTCCCGCTACACCGTAATCTCCAGGCATCGCTTTCAGAAGTGAAATCACCTTGGCAACTGTCGCGGCCGATCGGACGCAGGTCCTTTATCATCCGACCGCTTTTCACCAGTCTCGCTCAGGACCTCTTTGATGGCGCCTACGCTCGCCAACATCGCGGAAGTCTCCACGGGCATAAAGATAACCTTGGAGTTATTGCTTCGCGTCATGTCGCGAAGGCTTTCGATGTAGCGAGTAGTAATCAGGTATTGTGCCGGATTGCCATGGTCGAGGATTGCCTGCGAAACGCGTGAGATTGCCTCCGACTCTGCTTCGGCCGCTTTGAGTCTGGCCTGAGCAGCGCCCTCGGCCTGAAGGATCGCGGACTGCTTTTCGCCTTCAGCGCGCGTGACGGCCGACTGTTTCTCGCCTTCCGCTCGGGTAATCGCAGCCTGCCGTTCACCCTCTGCCTGCAAGACGAGTGCGCGGCGGTTGCGCTCGGCGGTCATCTGTTTCTCCATTGTGACGCGCACATCTTCCGGAGGAGTGATGTTCTTGACGTCAACACGGGTCACCTTGACACCCCATTTGTCTGTTGCTTCGTCAAGGATTAATCGCAGCTTCGCATTGATCTGGTCCCGGGAAGAAAGCGTATGGTCCAGATCCATTTCGCCCATCACGGCGCGCATTCCGGTAATCGTCAACTGGACGATACCGCCAATTAGATCGTTAACCTCGTACACTGCCTTTATGGGATCTGTAATTTGCCAGTAGACCACCGAATCGACATGGATCGTCACGTTGTCGCGAGTAATCACAGGCTGGGGTGGCAGATCGATGTACTGCTCGCGCAGGTCGATCGAAGCCACTGGCCCACGCGTATTGGTCCAGTAGACCGCGCGTGGCTTATCAAGAAACGGAATGATGATGTTGAGGCCACTGCTGGCCACTTTGTCGAACCGCCCCAGCCTCTCTACCAACATCACAGTTGCCTGCGGAACGATCTTGATTGTCTTCGCGGCGATGACAAGCAAAACAATCGCAATAAATCCAAAGAAAAACAGGGGAATTATGATCTCCATCAGTGCCTCCTGATAATGACAACATGGAAGTGGCTGGCAAGAGCGTGTTGAGACTATATCGGATTACGTTAATTTTGAGTAGAGGCGATGCCTCATTTTAGGCCAAAATTGAAACTCCACGACGCTAAAGCGTGTGGTGTCTTGGTCGTCACTAGGAATCAGGGCTGCTGATGACTATGGTTCTTTCAGACATTATGTGAAAGATGGTCTGCGCATGACCGTTCAACAACGGCAGCTGTGGCTAGCACCAGCTCTTCTGCCAGCGGCGGACCCACGATCTGCACACCGATCGGCAAACCTTCGAGTGAGGTTCCCGGGCGCACCGTCACCACGGGCAGATCTAGTACATTGAAGGCTTGCGCAAAACTGAATGCGCGAAAGACACTGATGGATGTTCCACCCGTCACAACTCGAGCTGATTCGTGCCGAAAAGCCGGAGTCGCGCCAACCGGGGCAATCAGTAACGGAGTTTCTTGCATCCACTCAAGCAACTCCAATCGCAAACGGTCCCGCTCATTCCGTGCCGACTGCTCGACTGCTGGTTGGTAGACCATCCTTGAATTCAACACCCTCCGCACTGCTGGTCCGGCTAATTCTTCCTTGCCCGCATATAATCTTCGAGTCTGCTCAGCAGCAATTCCCCCAAACAGTTCCATCCACAACGTAGCCGCGCGGTCAATGGCAGGCGGACGGGCTTCAATTGCTTTCAAGCCGGCTTTACCCAACGCTTCAGCGGCATTCTTAACTGCTACGCGGGCCTCTTCTGTAACGCTTGAAGTACCATCATCAACGTACCAAGCGACTCGCACTCCTCGCAGTTTGGGCTCGGAAACGTGGTCCGACAGGTTAGACGTCAGCACACCGAATAGAAGAGACAGATCATCAACACAACGAGCCATTGGACCAATGCAGGCGCCCTGCGACAGCGTCCCTTCAGCTTCAGGGAAATGGCCCTCCATAGGAATGACACCACTCGTAGGCTTAAGGGATGCAATTCCACAGAAGTGGGCCGGCACTCGAATTGACCCCGAAAGATCGCTGCCAAGGCCAGCCGGAGAAAGGTGCGCTGCTATCGCGGCTGCTTCGCCACCACTCGAACCGCCCGGTGTCCGCTGTAAGTCGAGGGGGTTATTCGTCCTGCCAAAGACCGCATTGTCAGTCTCGTAAGGAATGGCCATTTCCGGTGTGTTTGTTTTACCGAGAATGATTGCTCCGGCTTTTTTGAGGCGGTCCACAGCAGGAGCATCCTTACCAGGAATGTAAGTCTCTCGCAGCCGAGAACCACTAGTCGTCCTGATGCTGGCAGTTTCGATGGTGTCCTTGATGGTGATCGGCACGCCGTGCAGCGGGCCGAGGCTCTGAGACTTCATGACTGCGATTTCGGCTTGTCGCGCTCTTTCTAGAAAGTCCGGGGCTAAAGTGACAATGGCATTCAACTGTGGATTGTATTGTTCTATGCGTTGGAGATAGGCCTCAGCAACCGCGACTGGAGATACCTCACCAGTTCTTATTAGTCGCGCAAGCTCCACTGCGTTGTGAGATGTGAGATCGGTCACTAATATTTAATCTCCGGTTCTCCACCCAGGAGTGCTGGTCTGTTTATAGCACCGCGTCGCTACGAATCCCCACCTCAGAAGGATGAAACACGAACCTCTCGACACCGAAATTAAGGCTGGTTTTGCTTTTCTCCTGGTTCCCTCTATAATTTCAGAGTTCTTTAATGTGGTTTTCTTATTCAGCCTGCCTGAATCGATGACACTGGCTTCAGTGCTAAAAATCAGCAGCAAAGGAGTGCGTTCTTGGCGATCCCTTTGAGCCGGACCTTTGTCCTGCGCAAGTTGCATCAGCTTTCGGGAATTGTTCCACTCGGTATCTTTGTGCTGGAACATTTTTACACCAATTCCAAGGCACTTTCTGGTCCTGAAGCATTCAATACCGCCGTCAGAGACCTACAGTCGATCCCATATATTCTCTTCATCGAGACTTTCGGAATTTTTTTACCGCTCATTTATCACGCAGTCTATGGCCTGGTAATCACGATGGAGACGCGTCCGAATAATCTTCATTATCCCTATCCGCGTAACTGGTTTTATCTGTTGCAGCGCATTACCGGGGTCATTCTCTTTTTCTTCATATTCTTTCATGTCTTGAACTTTCGCTTCGGCATGATCCCTGGTCTGAACACGATTTCGGTGGCCCACCAACCCGATCTGGCTTTTGACATTGTGTCGCGCGAGTTTCAGATGCTGCCAATCTTTATGGTCTACATGGTTGGGATTACCGCGACTGTGTGGCACTTTGCGAACGGCATCTGGCTATTTCTGGTGGATTGGGGCATCACTATCGGCGAGCGCGCACAAAGGTTGACCGGCTATGCTTGTATCGCCTTCGGAGTTGGGCTGCTTCTGGTTGGAATCAATGCTGCGGTCGCTTTTATCCGGCCGGGCGGACTCTTGCAAGGTATTCTTTAAAAGATGACCACTAACGGAATAAAGATAGCAATAGTTGGCGGCGGCCTGGCCGGCCTGGCAGCGGCAATGAAAATTGCCGAAGCCGGTCATGAGGTCGATCTTTTTTCAGTGGTGCCGGTGAAGCGTTCCCATTCGGTATGCGCTCAGGGCGGCATCAACGGCGCCGTCAATACGAAAGGTGAAGGCGACTCAACCTGGGAACACTTTGACGATACGGTTTACGGTGGCGACTTTTTAGCCAACCAACCGCCGGCGCAGGCAATGTGCGAGATGGCCCCTTCCATCATTTACCTCTTTGATCGCATGGGAGTTCCCTTCTCACGTACCAAAGAGGGCTTACTCGACTTTCGGCGTTTTGGAGGCACCAAGCATCATCGTACAGCTTTCGCAGGAGCGTCTACCGGACAACAGTTGCTCTATGCCCTCGACGAGCAGGTGCGCCGGTTTGAAGTCGGCGGCAAAGTAAGAAAGTTCGAGCACTGGGAGATGCTGTCGCTCGTGCTTGATGACCATCAGGTCTGTCGTGGACTGGTAGCCATGGACCTCCAGACGCTCGAAGTAAGAGCCTTCCCTGCCGACGCTGTGATTATCGCCACCGGCGGCCCCGGGTTGATCTTCGGCAAATCGACAAACTCGATGGTCTGCACTGGTAGCGCCGTATCGGCCTGCTACCAGCAGGGAGCTCGTTATGCTAACGGCGAGTTCATTCAAGTCCATCCAACCTCGATTCCCGGCGAAGACAAACTGCGCTTGATGTCGGAATCAGCTCGTGGCGAAGGAGGCCGAGTCTGGGTCCCTCGTCGCAAAGGCGACACGCGCAAGCCTTCAGAGATCCCAGAGAACGAGCGCTGGTACTTTCTCGAAGAGAAGTACCCTGCTTATGGCAATCTGGTGCCGCGAGATATCGCTACTCGCGAGATCTTTCAAATCTGCATCGAGGGCTTCGGTGTTGCTGGTGAGAACCAGGTATTCCTCGACCTGACGCACATTCCCGCTGAAGTTCTTGACCGCAAGCTCGGCGCCATCCTCGAGATCTATGAGATGTTTGTAGGCGATGACCCGCGCCATGTACCGATGAGGATCTTCCCGGGAGTGCATTACTCAATGGGAGGCCTCTGGGTCGACTACGATCAGCGCACAAATATTCCGGGATTGCTGGCAGCCGGCGAGTGCGACTATTCCATTCATGGCGCCAATCGCCTGGGGGCAAATTCGCTGGTGAGTTGCGTCTACGGTGGTTTCATTGCCGCGCCCGCAGCCATCGAGTACGCAAAGAACATCGAGCGGAATGGCGCCGACGGCTCACGGATTTACGACCAGGAGTTAAAGCGACAGGAGGAGCTGAACACTCGCTTAATTGAACAGAGCGGGACCGAGAATCAATATGTCCTGCATCAGGAGATGGGCCGGTGGATGACTGACAATGTGACAGTTGTCCGCTACAACGAAAAGCTAAAAGCCACCGATAACAAGTTATTGGAGTTGCTCGACCGCTATAAGCAGATATCCATCAATGATTCCAATCTGTGGGCCACCATGGCGCTCCCGCATGCGCGCCAGCTTAAAAACATGCTCGAACTGGCTCGAGTCATTACGCTTGGAGCGCTAAACCGGAATGAGTCGCGCGGCGCTCATTACAAACCCGAGTTTCCAGAGCGCGACGATGACAATTTCCTGAAGACCACTATTGCGGAGTATTCGGGTGAAGGACCCGTTATCTCTTACGAAGCGGTTGATGTGTCACTAATTAAGCCGCGGAAGCGCGATTACAGTAAAGGAAAGAAAGAGACGGCCGCTGCCGGGGCCGGAGGTGGTCCACAAGTCCCAACCCCTGGCGCCGAACAAAAACCAGCAAATCTAAGTGGGCCGGTCATTTGGTCGCAGAACAAGGAACAGGCTTCGGACACGGAAAAGGATGACGCGACAAGACGCGAACAGGGTAAGTCCATTGCCGACGCGGGAGGTAAATCAGACAAGATATGAGCGCGCAATCGCCTCGAACAACGACTGACTCTGTTGAGATTCACATTAGGCGTCGCGCCAATCCTGACTCGCCGGCCTACTGGGAGTATTTTGAGGTTCCCTACCGGCCAAACCTTAACGTGATCTCCTGTCTGATGGACATCCAGAAGAACCCGGTCACTAAAGAAGGCCGGCGCACTACTCCGCCTGTATGGAGCATGAACTGTCTCGAGCAGGTCTGCGGAATCTGTACGATGGTGATAAACGGCAAGGTGCGCCAATCGTGTTCAGCGCTGGTCGACCAGTTGAGCCGGCCTATCAAACTCGAGCCGATGTCCAAGTTTCCCACGATTCGCGACCTGGTGGTCGACCGCTCACAAATGTTCGATCACCTGAAACGGATCCATGCCTGGATCGAGCTTGACGGCACCCATGATCTTGGCGCCGGTCCTCGCATGGATCAGGAGGATGTGCAGGAACGTTACGCCTACTCACGCTGCATGACATGTGGCTGTTGCCTGGAAGCTTGCCCTCAATACGACAACGATCAGTACATCGGTCCCCAGGCTATTGCTCAAGTGCGTCTCTTCAACATGCACCCTACGGGTAAGATGACCCGTGAAGAGCGTCTCGAAGGGATAATGGGCAAAGACGGAATCACAAACTGCGGTAATGCGCAAAATTGCGTTCGAGTCTGTCCGATGAGTATTCCGCTGACAAAAGCGATCTATGAAGAGAACCGCGAAACGGTAATTCACGGTTTGTTTGGTTGGCTGAAGAGCTAAAAGAGATGAGCACTGTAGCTACGCCGGAAATTCCTGTAGTCATTCACTTCGGGCCATTGCTGAGGAAGCTCGATGATCGTGAGTTCTTTGAGTTCTGTCAGTTGAATCGTGACTTGCGGATCGAACGAACGAGAGAAGGAGATGTTATTGTCACGCCCCCCACCGGCAGCAAGACAGGACTTCGAAGTTTCTCATTAACAACTCAGTTTGGCGCCTGGGTCGAAAAAGATAAAACAGGTAGAGGATTCGATTCTTCGACCGGCTTCAAGCTACCGAACGGCGCCACCAGATCGCCCGATGTCTCCTGGATCCAAAACGAGCGATGGGAAGCGCTGGCGGAGGAAGATAAGGAAGTTTTCGCCCCCCTCTGTCCCGACTTCGTCGTGGAGCTCCGGTCACCTTCCGATCAACTCGACTTCCTCCAGGCAAAGATGCGCGAGTACGTGGGGAATGGAGCGAGGCTGGGCTGGTTAATCGATCCTCTTGAAAGAACAGTCTACATTTATCGTCAGGGGGCGGAGGTTAAACGCCTGGCTGACCAGCCAACACTGTCAGGCGGTCCTCTTCTTCCAGGCCTTACTCTCGACCTAAAACCCTTGTGGGATTGAAATCCTAGATTCCCAGAACGTTAACGAGTTCCTGCACGGCGGCCGCGCTCTTTTGAAGCGCAATCCGTTCCTCTGCCGTTAGATTTATCTCGATAATCTGTTCCAGTCCGCGCCCACTAAGCTTGCACGGCACTCCTACGTACAGACCATTGATTCCGTATTCGCCCTCGAGATACGCCGCGCAAGGGAGGATCTTCTTCTTGTCCTTCAGAATCGATTCAGTCATCTCGACGGCGGCTGCTGAAGGCGCGTAATAAGCCGAACCGGTTTTTAATAGGGAGACAATCTCGGCGCCGCCGTTTGCCGTCCGCTTTACGATCGCGTCGATCTGGTCTTTGGACAATAACTCCGTAATCGGAATCCCGGCACAGGTCGAGAAGCGCGGCAACGGCACCATTGTGTCCCCATGTCCGCCCAGCACAAAAGCTGTGACACTCTCGACTGACACGTCCAGCGCCTGAGCGAGAAAGCAACGCATACGAGCCGAGTCAAGCACGCCCGCCATTCCCAGAACTCGGTGTTTAGGGAAACCCGAACGTCGCAAGGCTACCTGACACATCGCATCCAGTGGATTCGAAACAACAATCAGGATCGAATTGGGTGAGCGTCTGACAACCTCATCCACCACGTTCGAAACGATCTCGGCATTGGTTTTCAGCAGATCGTCCCGACTCATGCCGGGCTTACGCGGTAGACCCGCAGTAATAATCACCACATCCGATTCTTCAGTGCCGTCGTAGCCGTTCAGGCCAGTCACGCGCACGTCAAAACCTTCAACGGGCGCGGCCTGGGCAAGATCCAGCGCTTTGCCCTGCGGTACTCCCTCGACAATGTCGACGAGCACGATATCACCTAGTTCCTTGGCCGCCAGCCAATGAGCGGCAGTTGCTCCGACGTTACCAGCGCCCACCACAGTAATCTTGTTTCGTGAACCCATTAGTTAAGTCCTTTCAGAAGGCTTAGCAGATCAGAATTAGATCGCGAGTTAACTGCAAGAATCTCGAATGAGAATGTTAGGATTTGAAAGACCGCGAGTTTACAAGTGCCATGTTAGGGTGTCAAGAATCGTTCGAGATCCAATGTTGAGCTGGCTTAGGAGCATCTTTCGAAAAAAAATTGACCCCGAAACGGAGGAGCCCGAAGAGGCTGATCTGGATCCCTTCAATCCTTTTCCTGAACCGATAACGCTGGAAATCACAGATGTGATCGATCTTCATACTATTCCGGCCCGGGACGTTAAGCGTGTCGTCGAAGAGTATCTCGAGTTGGCGGATCAGTCCGGCTTTAGGGTGGTGAGAATCATTCATGGAAAGGGCGTTGGAGTCCAGCGTGAGATGGTCAGATCAGTTCTCGCCCGCACGCCCTGCGTAGAGGAGTGGGGAGACGCGCCACCTGAGGCTGGAGGAACAGGAGCGACTGTTGTCAGGCTCTTAAAGCACTAGCTGTTTTTACACAACATCGTCCGTACAGTTTTAAGACGTTTAGTGTATTGCCACGATACTGCAAGATTTACGGACCCCACGATTTCGTTAACAGCGAATCTCTCCAGAGTAGAAACAATAGCCAATGGAGAGCGGTACTTTTCCGTAGTAATCAAATGCGCTCCGACTACTCATTCCTTGAAAACCTCACTCACGAAAAACTAAAACTCTGCAGAGGGTATAGCAGTTGCTGCCGTACCACTGAGACCACAACAAGTGTATCCCGTTAGTACGCTCTTCCCAGCGAGTATTAGCTTGGATATTGTCTCTTTTTCATTCTCGGTCATCTCTCTTTCGAAGTAGTGCCCAGCCTGGCGTCCCGACTCAGGTGAAAAGGACGTTCGGGTCTGTCTTCGCAAACAGGATGGCTCCTTATCCGCGACCCTGTGCGGTAGGGCATGCGGGTTAACCAAAAGGGCGGTGGGTCTCTCTTATGTGCGCTTGCCCCGCACCTCTCCCGGACTCCACGTCTATTAACCGAAGGGTTATTTCCAAATTAAGTAAGGGGGAATCAGTGTATGACAAGGGCCATTCCGACAGTGTTCAGGCTCTTCGCTCTAAGCCTTACCGCCCTGGTAGTACTGGTACTTGCACCAGGAAAGGTTAGAGCAGATGAAGTGACTTTTGCGGGATCCACCGGTGGCTGTTTTGGTGCGGGCTGCGTTCCAGGGGGAACCGGACAAGCTCAGACCGCGTCACTTTTGGGCCTGACATACCACGGCTCGATCTTCGATGGCACGACGTCAAGTGGTTTCCTGGCCATTGGCAACGTGTCCAACCCACCTACAAACGTGAACAATCTCGGCTCGTTCACGCTTAGCGGTGCTGCAAACAACTATGCCGGTCAGACATTTACATTGCGGATCACATTCACCGCACCGCCCGGGATAACTGGAGGACAGGAGGCGACATTCTCAGCGACC
>DATKDA010000103.1:0-8173 GCA_035512935.1 Pyrinomonadaceae bacterium
CACGAGATAGACCACCTGAACGGTCGATTGTACGTTGATCGCATGGAACCCCGTTCCTTTTCCACTGGGGACAATCTGAGTCGCTTCTGGCAGCAGGAGAACATCGAGCAGGTACGCGCGGAACTAAAGATCAAGAGTTGAGCACACAAGAATCCAAGCCGTCCCCGAACGCTCCTCCTGATACTTCCTGGGTCAGACTACGCCTTACTAATTGGAACTGACGACTTTCTAAAGAAACTCTAAAAATCTGGAATGGAGAAAGCGATTATGAGCAGTGAGACCAGTGCGGCAGCACCTGCCCCCGGACAACTGACGCCGGAAGCACATTTGATGCAGATAGTGTCCGGCTGTTTTTTGACACAGGCAGTTTACGTAGCCGCGAAACTGGGAATTGCGGACCTCTTAAAGGATAAGCCTGAAACGGTTGCCGAACTCGCCCGCAAGACAAACACCCATGAACGGTCCCTTTATCGGGTAATGCGCGCCCTTGTCAGTGTCGGGGTCTTTACAGAAACGGAGCCGCAGGTATTCGCGTTGAATCCACCGGCAGACTTGCTGAGAAGCGACGCTCCCGGTTCGATGCGCGACGCGGCCATATTCCTGGGTGAGCGTTGGCACTGGGACGTTTACGGCGAGATGCTGTATAGCGTGCAAACCGGCAAGGTCGCTTGGCCCCACGTTCACGGGCAAGAGGTATTTCCGTACTTCCAGCAAAACCCGGAGCAGTACGAGATCTTTAATCGGGCCATGACAAGTTTGTCGACAAATGCGCTGCCGGCAATTCTCGAAGCCTATGACTTTAATGGCGTCGCGAAAGTCGCTGACATTGCCGGCGGCCACGGAATGTTGCTGGCCGGCTTCCTGCGAGCCAACCCAGAGCTCAACGGGGTGTTGTTTGACCTGCCAGAGGTAATCGAGGGTGCGCCTGCGCTGTTAAAGAGGGAAGGTGTGGCTGGACGCGTCGAATTGGAGACAGGCGACTTTTTTGAATCAGTGCCGTCAGGCGTGGACGCTTACATCATGAAGTTCATCATCCATGATTGGGATGATGAAAGGGCAGTGAAGATCCTCAAGAATATTAATAGCGCTGCCCCTGACGAAGGCAGATTACTGCTGGTGGAGATGGTTGTGCCGGAAGACAACGGGCCTCACTTCAGCAAGATCCAGGATCTC
The DNA here is from genome assembly GCA_035512935.1 of Pyrinomonadaceae bacterium. Lineage (GTDB taxonomy): Bacteria > Acidobacteriota > Blastocatellia > Pyrinomonadales > Pyrinomonadaceae > PSRF01. The sequence goes on from DATKDA010000103.1 coordinate 1,174, forward strand.
GAAATGCTGGTTTCGCCGGGAGGCGTTGAACGCACCGAGACAGAGTATCGTGACTTGCTGGCGCAGGCGGGATTTGAACTCAGACGAATAATTCCAACTAAATCGCCTTTAAGCATCATCGAAGCATTCAAGTAACTATGCAATCAAGAGCTTTAGTCGTCCTTGCGCTTCTTCTAAGTTCGGTCGGAGTTACGGCGCAAACGCCCAACGAACAGGATGCCGAGGTAATTCGCGTCGAGACGGATCTCACCAACCTTCTCTTTACCGCAACCGACCGGCAGGGGCGTTTTATCACCACGCTGCGTGAAGAGGACATACGCGTGTTCGAGGACGGCGTCCCGCAGGAACTTTTTACGTTCCAGCACCAGACGGATCGGCCTCTTGCGATCGCTTTTCTAATTGATGTGAGCGGCTCGCAGGAACGGACGCTGCCTCAGGAGAAAGGTGCCGCACGCAGGTTCATTGAGACGATTATCCAATCGCGCAAGGACCAGGCGGCAATCATCGCCTTTACTGGTCCCACATTCCTCGAACAACCCCTTACACGCGATGTCATCGGTCTTTACCGAGCGCTCGAGCGTGTGCAGGTGGCAATGCCCGCGTATTTGGGCTCAGGCCGGCCCATTGGTGGGATTGCCTCCGGGCCGGGTCTCAGGGCGCCGCCACGGGAAGGCTCGACCGCAATTTGGGACGCCCTTGCGGTTACTGCTAGCGAAGTACTCGCAAAAGGCGAAGATCAAAGACGGCGGGCAATTATTCTTTTGTCGGATGGGGTAGACACCAGCAGCCGGCTGCGGCGCAGTGACGCCCTGGACCGTGTGCTTGCGGCTGAGGCCGTCATCTACGCGATTGGCATCGGAGATAAGAGATACGAGGGCGTTGATCGGGGAGTGCTGCGCGATGTGGCCCAGCGCTCGGGAGGTCGCGCTTTCTTTCCGGAGAAGGAAGAAGACCTGAGGGCCGCTTTCACGGAGATCGAGAAGGAACTCCGATCTCAATACCTCATCGCCTATTCGTCTACCAACAAAACACGCGACGGTGGCTACCGCCAGATGCGCATCGAGATCACTAACCGCGATCTGCAAAATGAGAGACTCAACCTACGCTACCGCCCCGGCTATTTCGCACGCCCCCTTCCTGCCGGCCAAAACACGGAATCAGGCACAGGGGCGCAGCTAGACCGTTAAGCAGTTTCAAAAGGCCAGCTTTTATTTACTCAAATCAACGACGCGCCTCCTTTGGTCGGCCAATACCTCTACGGGAATCATTACGCTTAAGACGGTGGCCACTCCGAGAACGCTAAGCATCAGCCTTTTCATCTGTTGAGTCTCTCTTTCATATCCGAGATTCGTACTCCCTAGTTCATTCCCTTTTCTCTCTTGCGCATTAACCACCTTTCGAGAAACGTAAGCCCATACAACACGAGTAGCGACAAGGCCGTCACCCCAACGGCAAGCGTAAACTGGTGAAGCGCCACGCTAATCCCGATGGCCGCACTCAATAGAATCGCCGCTGCCGTGGTGAGTCCTTCGACCTGCTCGTCACGGCTACGCCGAAAGATTGTGCCCGCGCCCAGAAAACTGATCCCAGTAATGATTGCCTCTACGATGCGGATAGGATCGCTTCTCACAAATTCGCTGCCGCCAAACCGCTCAAGCAGCGAATCTCCGAGGCCGACCAGGAGCGCGGCGGAGCCCGCAACCAGCATCAGGGTTCGAAACCCGGCGGGCTTGTCTTTAAACTCGCGCTCTAAACCAATTAATCCGCCGAGTAGCATGGCCAGCGCCACTTCACCAAGCATTCCCAATTGGGTGAAACTCATTGTCTAGCTCCCGGGATAAACGATCTGGTCCACGTCAACGCGTCAGCGTGCGCACCGCCTCGCGTGCAAAGTAAGTGAGAATAATGTCAGCGCCCGCGCGTTTGATGCCCGTCAGTGTTTCCAGCATGACGCGTTCTTCATCAATCCAACCGTTTTGTGCCGCTGCTTTTATTAGTGCGTACTCGCCGGAGACGTGATAGGCAGCCAGAGGCAAGTCAAAACGGTCGCGCACCATGCGGAGCACATCAAGATAGATGGTTGCCGGCTTAACCATCAGCACATCCGCGCCCTCTGAGTAGTCGATCTCGGCTTCGCGAAGAGCTTCCCGCGCATTAGGTGGGTCCATTTGATATGAGCGACGGTCGCCGAATGCCGGCGTGCTTTCAGCAGCTTCGCGGAATGGTCCATACAGTGCCGAAGCGTACTTAACGGCATAGGACATGATCGCTACGTGCTCGAACCCGCTAGAGTCGAGACTCTCGCGGATGGCTCCAACCTGCCCATCCATCATCGCCGAGGGTGCTACTACGTCGGCGCCCGCCTCTGCCTGACTCACCGCTGTACGTGCAAGCAGTTCGAGTGATTCGTCATTCAATACTTCGCCGTTGCGGACGACCCCGCAGTGACCGTGTGACGTGTATTCGCAAAGGCACGTGTCTGTCATGATTAAGATCTCGGGCGCCGCCTGACGAATGGCGCGGACGGCCCGTTGTACGATTCCCTGATCCTCGTATGCCCCGCTGGCTGTTTCGTCTTTCGACTCGGGCAGTCCGAACAGTAGTACTCCAGGCACGCCGAGTTCGAAAGCGGCCGCCGCTTCCTTTGCAATCTCATCTACCGAAAGGTTGTGAACTCCGGGCATTGATTGAATCTCTCGCCGGACTCCTTCTCCCGGGCACGCAAAAAGAGGGAGGATGAAATCTTCAGGAGCCAGGCGAGTTTCGCGCACGAGTCCGCGCAGAGCGTCACTGCGCCTGAGACGTCGTGGTCGATGAGTCAGATGGGGCATGGGTGGTGATTTGTGATTTGTGATTTTTGATTTGCGATTGTCGATTGTCGATTGTAGATTTGCGAAGGTACCTTATGAAAATCCTAGCTTAAAAACAATTCACACACGGTTCGAGGCAATCGTCAATCGTCAATCGCCAATCGTCAATCCCTTACCAACGGTAATATCCCGGGTGACCCGGCTGGACTGCCACGAAAGTTCCCCTACAGGTTGCACACACCTTGTCATGCGCAATCAGTTCACCCTCAACGATCGCCCGATCATCCTTTGCCTCGACAACACGCGCGCGTAGTTTCACAGGTTGATCCGTGGGGGTCGGTCGCAAGAGCTTGATCGCATAATCGGCTGTGACTGTACAGGGCGGATGGTCCTCTCCGGATTCCTTCATCAGGCGCCAGGCCGCAGTCCAGTTGCAATGACAATCCAATAGCGTCCCAATAATGCCACCATTCAGCACCCCTACAAATGCTTCGTGATGTTTTTCCGGTTTCCATTCGGCTACGACCTCATCTCCGTCCGGGAAACTGCGTATATGGAGCCCTTTTTCGTTGGCTGGACCACAGCCAAAGCAGGCGAGATTCGGCGCGTAGGTTTCCTGGATGCTCTTAATCATGTTCCTCACGCAATTTGAATCGTTGGATTTTACCTGTTGCTGTATAAGGAAGCTTCGGCACAAATTGATAACGTCTGGGCTGTTTAAACCGCGGCAGCGCTTCCCTGGTTAACTGTCGCAGCTCAGCTTCAATCCGAGTCGAGTCAGATTCTACCTGCTTGCAGACGACGAACGCACTGGCACAGGGAAGCCCCGCATCGTCCAGAGCCGCGACTACGGCCGCCTGGCTGAGATCCTCGTGACGAAGCAGCACGCCTTCAACTTCAACCGGGGAGACCCACTGACCACTAGACTTAAAGCAATCATCGCTACGACCCAGATGGAACCAGTATCCGTCAGCGTCGCAACGATAAAGATCACCGGTACGGACCCAGCCGTCCACAAAGGTACGGGCCGTCGCCTCGGGTTTGCCCCAGTAGCCGAGTGCCGCACTCGCTCCCTTCACCCAGAGATTACCTTCTTGTCCTGCGGGTGTGGCATGTCCTTCCTGGTCCACCAACCGCGCTTCATAACCCTTCAAAAGCTTCCCGCTGCTACCGTAACGGACCTCGCCTGAGTGATTCGACATCCACATGTGAAGCATTTCCGTGGACCCGATGCCATCCAGAACCTCCAGGTTGAAGGTTCGTTCCCATTCTTCGCCGAGATGGGCAGGCAGGGCCTCACCGGCAGAGATGCAGAGACGAAGGCTCGAACAATCGAGTGGTGCGTGTTGCCGGTGACGTTCGAGGAGCAGATTGTAGACCACCGGCACGGCAAAGAAGATTGTTGGGTGGTATTCAGCCAACACTCCAACGATGACCTCGGGCGTTGGTTTCTCATGACAGAGGACAGACGTGCTGCCGTTCAGAAAGGGAAAGGTGAAGCTATTGCCGAGTCCGTAAGCGAAGGGCAGCCGCGACGAGGAGAAAAGCCGATCTCCGGACCGCAACCGCAGTATTTCACGGCAGAAACTTTCGTTCGTTACGAAGATATCCGCCTGGCAATGGATGGCGCCCTTTGGTTCTCCGGTGCTGCCCGAAGTATAGAGAATAAACGCCGGCTGCTTGTCAGCAAGAGGGGTGAAGGATGACGGTGACTCCTGAACAGCGTCGCGCAAGAGCTCATCCAGAAAGTGTACAGTTAATTCTGTGCCGGTGGGCCACTCCAGGTCGTCGTTTCGAACCACTACGATTTCGCGCAGGTTGCGCAACCTTTTGCCGGCAAGTGCCGGAAGTTTTTTGCAGGTACTCGCTTCTCCGATAACGGTCCGCGCACCGCAGTCCTCGAGAATCTTTAGCTGTTCATCGAGTCGTAGCGCCATATTGATAGGAACAGCGATTGCCCCGCTCGAGCATAGAGCGATAAATGAAGTGATGAACTCAGGCGAGTCATTTAGGAGCAGCGCGACCCGATCTCCGGGAGCAACAAGCAGTTTATGGAACACGCTCGCCATCTCGAGAGTCAGATTCCGTAGTTCTTCGTAGGTTATACGGCGCTGATCGCAGAGAATGGCAGTTCGGGAGAGCGATTTTTCATTGAAGATAGCGGAGAAGAGATTCATACGCCTCGCAGGTAGTCTGCGCTGGGCCGAAATATGTCGAGTTGATCCGGAAAACAGGCAGAATTATACGCCGCAAGTGATGCAATACTGCAATGAAGAATTAATCGGTCGTATTGTTTTCAGTTTTACTAAGATCTTAGAGATTGGGTTAAGACAACCAAGAGGGGGCATGGAATCAATTTTCAACCTATCCGAACATCCCCAGGACCACACAAGACACCACAGGCTTGAGTCTCGTGGAGTTAAAACCTGTGGTGTCTGGTGTGGTCCAGTGGGGTTGCGTTAGGTTGACATTGAGACTCCACGACGCTGAAGCGTGTGGTGTCTTCTTGAAAGTCCCCTTCTCCCCGTCCCCGCGTCTCCCGTCCCCGCGTCCCCGCGTCTCCCCGTCCCCGCGTCACCCCGTCCCCGCGTCTCCCCGTCCCCGCGTCACCCCGTCTCCCCGTCCCCCCGTCTCCCCGTCTCCCCATCCCCCGTCCGTCCCCGCGTCTCCCCGTCTCCTTCCTCGCTACTTCTCATCAAGCTTCCGACCCGCCTTCAGATTGTCAAAGTTGAGAATCGCGTTGAACACCATAAAGTAGCTCCCTTTTGTCTGACCTCGCCAGATCGGATTGTTCGAGAAGAGGACCACATGACCTGCACCCGCCGGCACATCTATCACCATTGGACGCTGGGCAATCTCATCGCCACCATCCAGTAGTCCGGAAACGAAAAGATCCTTCGCATCCGCGTAACGAAACACCACACGCGGCCTTGAAGCCGGGGGGATAACGAAAATGCCGTTGCGCCGCTGTTCATCCGTTAAAGGCAGTGCCTCCCACGCTTCAGCAGTAGGTATTTCGGGGGCTTCCACGGGTTGGCGGCCTTGCGGCGTGTCGGGGTCATCTGGCGTACCACGGCCCGTGACCCGCTGTGGTGGTCTCTGTGGGCGCCCACCTCTGGCGCCCGCCATATTACTGACGTTGAAGATTGGACCATTAAAACAGTAGATCGGAAGCGTGTCGCCGTAACCATAGGCGATTGGGCTCGCGGGATCCACGACCTTTGAGCGCAACACCACGCCTATTGCCTTGAGCTGGCTCGATCGAGTAATCGAAACTCCGGGCGCAAAGCCATGGCTGACAGCAAAGTCAGCCGTGTCCATCGTGCCCATCAACAGACCACCGCCCCGGACGAACTTGTCGAGGTTCTGTAGTCCGGACCAGCCCAGGCCGGGACGCATGTCGTCGGTCGAGGCGATCTTACCGAGGTTCGGCGTTAGCTCGGTCGTCTTCCACGGCAGAGGGTTGCCCCACATCGGAAGGCCCGAGACAATCGCGCTCGCCCCTCGGCCGACAGGACCAAAAATTATGACGTCGTATTTAGAATTCAGTTCAGAGTCCTTCGCAACGTCCTGAGTACTAATGTAGGCGTAAGGCACGCCCCACTGATCGAGCGCCAGTCGCCACCAGCCCTCGTCCTGCGTGCTGATCCAGGTGTGCAGCAAAGCCACCCGCGGCGCCTTAACTGAGTGCGTCTTGACTGCTGGGGCACTACTTACGGCATAAACCTGCAATCCAAGTTCGGCTGCCGCCTTCTGAAGTTCTGCCGCCGGCGCCTGCTTCAAAATAAACGAACCCCGATTAAACTTTCGCCCCGCGGCTTCGAACGACTCCTGAGCAGCTTCAAAAGGCACTTTGCTTAAACGGTAACGGAGCGTAATTAGACTGTTATCGGCGTTGTGGTTGATCAGGTAGATAGATCCGGTCCCACTGATGCCACCCGCCGCCTTGACCTCTTCTTTAATCTGGTTCATCGGCGCGGTAAGTACTTTGACATCGGTCACACGTACGACCTGAACGTTACCCAACTCACCCAGCGTCCAGCCCGTATCGTCATATACATCCTGCTGGGGATCGTTAGGGGCCCAATACTGATGGTCGAGCAAGGCGTCGGCGATGCGACTGTAAGGTTGGTCCATCCGCACTATGTAGCTGCCTGCGGGAAACTGACGCTCTTCCGTCTTAGGCGGTT
>DATKDA010000104.1:0-9931 GCA_035512935.1 Pyrinomonadaceae bacterium
AGCGACCTTGCAGGGTTCGAGTTTGAAGTTGCTGGAGGAGGCATTGTTTTGCCCGGGCGCGATTAAGTGCGTTGCGATTGAATCCACCCCAACCAGAAAGGCGGCGAAACTGAGCAGAAGCAAAAGTTTTTTCAAATTAAATTAGAACGCATCCTCGATCTGAAGGATCGGCTGGCGACATCAGAAGCCAGGTTGCAATCGCTGGACAAAGAGGTTGCCGAAATCTCACAAGACCAGCAGCGTCTGCGTGAAAACATCAAAGCTCTCACGCAGGGAGCGCTTACTTCACTGGCAGATTCCAGGCAATTAATCTCTCGCTACATCTCCAAAGCGAATGAGCAGGAGAGCCGGCTCGAACAGATCAATAAAACCCGTGCCGAGACGATTGAGGAAAGCCGCCGGCTTCGAAGTGAAGTTGATACTGCGATTCGAACTCTTACGCTTGAACGAAAGGTGACTTAATTTGAAATGGATCTCGTGGATCCCTGCGTGGCGGGTGGGAGGATCCACGAATCACGCTGCTCACGGCCTGACTTCGGCTTGGGCGCCGTTTGTGGCTTTATCCAGGAGTTGCAAAAGCTTTTCCGCGAGTTTTGCATCCAGCGGTTTCAGTTTGTCATATTGAGCGCGCGCTGCGTTCATGTCGTTTTGGGCCAGATAGCTTAAGCCCGCTCCATAAATCGCATCCGCGCTCTTCGGATTCAGCTCGCTTGCCCTTTGGTAGGAAACGACTGCTTCTGAATATCGCCTCAATAATCGATACGTGTCTCCCAGATAGAGGTGCGCAGTCCCCCACTTCGGACTGGCCTTCACCGCATTCTGATAAGGCTCGAGTGCCTCCGCATACTGACCGTTGTTATAGTAGACGTTTCCGAGGCCGAGGAAGGCAGCCTCGTAATTCGGGCTCAACCGCAGCGCTGTCTTGAATGCGGTAATCGCTTCAGCAGACTTCTTCTGCCGTTCGTACACGTCACCAAGTTCCTTATGGGCTCTGGCTGAACTAGCATCACGCCGGATCAGTTCTTTGTATTCAGCAGCCGCTTCGTCAAGCCGTTCGAGTTCCTGGTAGAGATCCGCAAGGTTGAAGCGAACTCGCGCATGGCCGGGGTCAGAACGCAATGCCGCCTTGAACATAGCGATTGCATCCTCGTTCCGTGCCAGCTTCTGGTAAGTTAGGCCCAGATTATTAAGCGCGGTTGAATAGTTGGGGTTCAGCCGGATGGCCTGGCGATACGCTTCGCTTGCTGCGCCGTAGTCCTGCCGCCGGTAATACGCCACACCTAACTCGAAATAGACTGATGCCTCCCCGGGATTCAACTTAATGGCCTTTTCGTAGGCGGCAATAGCGCCATTAAAGTTTCCCATGTAGTCAAGTGAGTTACCGAGGTAAACGTGAGCTTTGAAATATTCGGGTTTCACACGGGTGGCTTCTGTAAAAGCGTTTGCGGCTTCCTGATAGCGCTCGAGACTGTAGTAACACAGACCTAGATTGTAGTGGCCCTCGGCAACGTTCGGTCGTAGGGAGACGACCTGCTTGAAATTAGCCAGGGCCTGCTCATAGCGTCGGGCTCCGTAGTCTTCAAGGCCCTTCTCAAACAATGAATCGAAACTCTGCGCGATTGCCGGAGTGGCAAAAGCCAGCAGAAACAGAAAAGCAAGAACACGGGGGGTCGATCTGATCATCTTCATTCTTGGATTCTCCTCGGAAGGGGGTTGTTCCAGTGGGAAGGTGAGGCTGCGTAGGATTATAGACCCGTAAGGGCCGCAGGTAAAAGCATTTTATGAGCTGAACTCTAGATTTGGATGGTTTGGGACGAGTTTTTTGCCCCTCCTCAGGTTCCGGAGGCGGGCGCCCTAAGTGCAATTTATCGCGCAAACGTCAAAAGTGTCGAACGACGATGAACTTGGGTTCACCGCTGTTCTGAGTTTTATTGACGAGGGAACGTGCAGTATAAATGCACTTCTGGCTAAATACTTGAATGGTGGATTTGCGATGAATTGCCCGAGTTGCCGTCAAGTACTACTCGAAGACGCACGCTTCTGTAGTCATTGTGGCCTGTCCACGAACCCGATTCAGGGCGAAACTGCAGACGTCAGCAAGCAGGAAACTCTCAAGTATGAACATGCCCATCTCTTCATCGGCAGGGTTCTCGATTCAAAGTACAAGCTGCTCGAGCGTTTGGGCGAAGGTGGTATGGGTACCGTCTATCGCGCTCGCCGCCTGCACATCGGGGACGAGGTGGCCGTTAAACTGCTTCACGCTGATCTGGTTGTCGAAGCCGAGGCAGTTGAACGCTTCCGGCGTGAGGCTCGCTCAGCCGCAATGATCAGTCATGCAAATGTTGTAAGCATTTACGACTTTAGCGATGCGCAGACTCCCGGGTCGCCGGCCTACATTGTCATGGAGCTTGTGCGAGGGGCATCGCTGCGGCAGCTTTTGAGGAGCGGCGGTCGGCTGTCTCCCGAACGCGCGGTCCACCTGATGCGAGATATCTGTGCCGGTGTCGGTGTGGCGCATCGCCAAGGTCTGGTCCATCGCGACTTGAAACCCGACAATGTCATCATTGCGCCCGCCAGTCACGACGGCGAACCGGACACTGCCAAGGTAGTTGATTTTGGGATAGCCAAATTGCGCGATCTCGCGGCCGAATCAGGATTGACGCAACCGGGCGTAGTTGTTGGAACTATCTTCTACATGTCGCCGGAACAGTGCCGCGGGGAAGAACTCGATGCGCGCGGCGACGTTTACAGTCTCGGCGCAATGCTCTACGAGATGTTGACCGGAGAGCCCCCCTTTCAAGCCAACAATCTCGTCGGACTGATCTCAAAGCACCTGATGGAGGCGCCGCCGTGTTTTCCTGTTGAGCTAAAGATTCCTTCGCGATTGGCGGCGACCTGCTTCCGCGCTCTTGCTAAGAATCGCGATGAGCGGCACGCCGACGCCTTGGAACTCAGGCGGGAATTACAATCAGCGCTGGCGCCTCAGAACGAGGCTGGTAGTGTTGCCGCCGCGCCGGTCTCCAAGAGTTCGTATGGATGGATTAAGTGGGCGGTGGCAGGAATTGGCGTGCTTCTGCTTTTCCTAATTGTCGTTGGGGCTGGTGCTTTGTACTTCTACTCTGCCCGGCAGCCGGCGCCTGCTACTGATGACGCGAATACAACCAACAACCGGCCGGATGATGCGCGCCAGGCTGGGGAGCAGCAAAACAATGATGGTGTTTCGGCTGCTGCGAGTGTCTCAGATCTGCGTGGTGTTTGGACGGGCACATTTGGACCATTAGGCCTACCGGGGACGCTCACAATTAAGAGTCACAGCGATCGTGGTTTTGATGGCACTCTCGAACAGGGGGGCGTCACGGTGGCTTTCAAGGGTACGCTGGATGCCCCCACACGAGAGATAACCATGAAGGAGACTGAAGTTTTAAGCGGCGGTTCGTGGAGTTTGGGAGAGAATGTGGGCAAGCTGTCGGCTGATGGAAAGAGTATGTCAGGGACGGGGAAGGACGCTATAGGGGGGCAGTTTGGCATCTCCTATAGCTGGTCCTTTTCGCGAAACTAATGTAGTGCGCAGGATCTTCGAACCCACACGAATATACACGAACGGAGTTAACACGAAACACGAAAAACAATTGAACTTGGTGGATTGTTCGATTCTCATTAATAGCCGCGGATTTGTGCTTTTGGATTAGTTAAGGAATAATTTTGTCCTTCCGCACGAAAGTCGAGTTACCCGGCAAGCAGGTAAGGAAAGAGGATGAAGGTTGCAAGGCGGTATCTGATTCGTGGTGAGGTGCAGGGGGTGGGCTACCGGTTTTTTGCACAACGGGCTGCTGCCCGGCATCAGGTAGTTGGCTATGTTCGCAACCTTGCCGACGGTCGCGTCGAAAGCGTGGCTGTCGGTCCTGTCAATAGTGTGGAGGCTTTTAAGAACGATCTCGCTACGGGTCCACGCTTTGCTAAAGTTGAGCACGTGGAAGAGATGGACATCGATATGCCGGAAAGTTATTCATCATTCAGAGTTGAAAGGTGAAGGGTGGTCCGTGGTCAGTTGTCCGTAGTCCGTGGTCTGTAGTCCGTGCTTTGTGTATTAATGATTCGAACTAATGACCACGGACAAGGGACAAGGGACAACGGACCACGGGCAACTGACTACGGTCCAATTATGAACAATTTACGTGAAATGATTCGTGAGGTGCCGGATTTTCCGAAACCCGGCATCAATTTTTATGACATCACCACATTGCTCAAACGCCCGGAAGGTTTGCGTCTGACAGTCGACGCGCTCGCCGCCGAGTTTGAAGGCGCGCAGGTTGATGCCGTTGTTGGAATCGAGGCCAGGGGATTTATCTTTGCGCCCGCCCTGGCCTATCACCTGCGTGCAGGCTTCGTGCCCGTTCGTAAGCCGCGAAAGCTTCCGGCAGAGTGTGCCTCGATCTCTTACGATCTGGAGTATGGCCAGGACACATTGCAGATTCATCGCGATGCCATTGGTGATGGTCATCGAGTGATCATTGCCGATGACCTATTAGCGACGGGGGGAACTGCGCGGGCGGTGGTAGATCTCGTCGAGGAGCTCGGTGGCAAGGTAGCGGGGCTGGTCTTCGTGGTGGAGCTCGAGTTTCTTCCTGGCCGCTCAAAACTGGAAGGCTATGATGTCAGGTCTTTGATCAAGTATCAGTCGTAGTGGTCTGTAGTCCGTTGTCTGTAGTCCGTGGTCCGTTGTCTGTAGTCCGTTGTTCAAACAACTAACAACTGACCACTGACCACGGAACATCGGCGCTTTACCATTCGCCATTTACCAATTACCATTTACCTCACTCCGGGCTCCCGTAGCTCAGCTGCATAGAGCGTCCGCCTCCTAAGCGGAAGGTCGCGCGTTGGAATCGCGCCGGGAGCACCACTATTGTGGTCCGATCCAAAGACACGATCCACGAAATCACACGAAATGAACACGAACAATTCCGGTTTTTAGTTTCCCGCAAGAGCAGTGTGGATGTCCGTGGCCGGTGTTCGTGAAAGTTCGTGTGGCTTAGTGGATAATCTTTGGACCGATCCAAAAGACACGATCCACGAAATCACACGAAATGAACCCGAACCATCCAGGTCTAGTTTCCTCAAGAGCAGTGTGGATGTCCGTGGCCGGCGTTCGTGAAGTTTCGTGTGGTTTCGTGGATGACTTTTAAAACCGAGCCAAAAGACTCGATCCACGAAAATCCCGGGCTTATCCTATAGACTAATCCCCCAACGTTCGCCTGGGCCATTGAGTTGTAAGAATTATGACTTTCGAGAAGGAATCACTGATTCGTGCGACCCCGGAGCGGGTCTTTGCTTTTCATGAATTGCCAGATGCATTGCAGCGACTCACCCCGCCGGATGAGCCCGTGCGCATTATTCAGGCTGCGGAAAGCCTAAACGTTGGAGCCCAGACAATCATCGAATTCAAAATCCTCCGCCTTCTCCCAATCCGGTGGGTGGCCCGGCATACAGTCTACGATCCACCGCGCATGTTCGAAGACGTTCAAGTTACGGGTCCGTTTCGCCGTTGGCGCCATCAGCATTTTGTTATCCCGAGTCCAAATGGGGCGATTCTGCGCGACCAGATTGAATACGAACCCCCGTGCGGAATTCCCGGAAGGCTCCTGGCCCCCGCCATAATTGTTCCGCGGTTGCGCCGTTTATTCGACTATCGTCACGAGGTTACTCGCGCCTGGTGCGAAGCAACCGCTTAGCATTAGATCCTGATCGCCGACCGAATCGTCGCATTGCTACGCTGAGGTTCTCGTTGAATGTATTGCGCCGGCGTTCCGATCGGAGAGGTAGTCAACTCTGCCATTGCCTCACAAACTTCTCTGGTTCCTGTGCCCAGAATTGCGCCCCACTCGTCTACCACAACGTAGATGTCCTCTTCTTCATCAAGCGCGATTATTTGCGGATAGTGCATACCGTCTCCCCTTGTTTCCCAAAGTCGAATTAAGATTCCCGAATACCGCAGCGTTACGTTGCGGTATTTAAAACCTGATTACTCATGGCCATTGGATTACTTTACGCTTCGACTTGTCGGGAGCCGGTGGCGGGTTGGATGGTTGAGTAACTGCTTTTTCAGTATTTTGTGGCGGCGGCGATGTCATCACCGCGCGCGGTCGTCTTGTCTCGACGGTGATCGGCGCCGGCCGGGTTTCTACTTCAGTAGCGTCCTCGACGCCAAGTCCGTCTACTGTCGAAACGGTGATGATGCGCTCAGCCGGCGCTACGTTAGAGCTTCTCGCGGTTGAATGCGGAACGCGACCGGTAAAATTGTCACGCGTGGATCGCCTGCCGCCGTAAAACTGGTTACCAGTAAATGCCTGCGGCTCAGGCTCAGCGCGAGTCGTCGGAGTCGGGTTATCGGCTTCCGTCGTCTCAGTCGTCGCTGAAGTAGCATCAGTTGTCACCGGGACAACATTTGTGGGAACGGACTGAGTGCTGACGGGCTCACTCTGCGGAGCTTCGTTCACCTCGGCAGGGTTTCGCAGCAACTCAAGTACTGCAAATGTCGCCAGCCCGCACACCACCATTACGAGAATTGTTACCAGAGTGAGTCTGGTCACACTCCAGGTTGACGGTTCGGGCTCGGCAGTCACCTCCAACTCTGGAATGGCTATCTCGGGCAGGTACTCGAGGCCGTCTTGTGGCAACAACTGGACGCGCTTGGGAGGCGGTTGTTCCAAGTCTCCAGTCGTCCATAACTCCGCCACTTCGAAAGCTGGGGCCGGCATCGTTTCAAGCAGGCTTTCTAACTCCTTGCCGGACGCCTCGAGATCCCTGGCCTTCGTCGCAATCGGAGGCCGCTTCACAAAAGGCTTGCGAGCTCTCGTCGTGAGCTTCTTAGGCCGTTCTGGTTTCGGTTTCGCCGGCGTGAACGTTGGGATGTTCCCGGTTCTTGCTTGCCTTAGAAGAGAAACGACCTCATTGAAGCCGCGTGCGCTAGCCCACATTTCGGCGGAAGTGCCAAACCTGCTTTTCGCGGTTACGTCAGCACCGCGCGACAATAAGAGCCGGAGTGCTTCGACGTGGCCAAAAAATGCTGCAAAGGAAAGAGCAGTGAAACCGTCTGAGCGAGTAGCATTCAAATCTGCCCCATGCTCCAACAGCTCCTGAATTATGTCCGTTCGTCCCGTGCCTGCGGCGCGCATCAATGGTGTCATACCACTTTCGTTGCTCGAATTTACATCGCCGCCCGCACGCAATAGCTTCTTGATGCCCTCGAGATCGCCCATCTCGATAGCTGCAATCAACCCATGCTCTTTGGTGAACGGTTTTTTCTGTTTCGCTGGAGCGGCAGACATGATTCACCCCCTCTTTTAATTTCTGACGGTAATCCGATCACCAGCATTAACTACCGGATCCGCCTTCTTGCCGCCATTAATATCCTTCAATTTGTACTTGGTGACGCTAAGCAATCCATTTTCACTTTCGCGCGCGATCTCGGCCTCCTTGCCCTTGCCTGTTACGCCCCCGGCCGCAAGAACTGCCTGCATTAGCGTCAACCCAGGGCGATGTAATTTTTCCCCGGGCAGCTTCACTTCACCGCCGATGTAGAAGAACTCTTTCGGGCGAGCCTGGACGGTTACCACATCGCCAGGGCGGACCAGGTGGTTCATAGCCACGGCATCCGCGAGATCGACCACGCGAGTTTCTCGAGTATCGCTGGAGACGATTAGAGCGCGTCCGGCCTCAGCCAGGGGTTGCGCATCGGCGAGCACGACATAGAGTGGAATGGCTTCGCGGCGCAGAATTTTCGTACCCGGATCCTTAACCAGCCCGCTAACGATGATGGTATGGCTGACATATTCACGCACACCTACCATCACTTCCGGATTGTCACTGACCGCGCGGTTCTTTAGATCAGTCGATACCCGCTCACCTATCTCCTCTGTAGTAAGCCCCACGACCCTCAAGGGATGTGACAGAATGGGATGTTCAAGTAGACCACTGGCACTAACAGTGAAGAGTGTTGACTCATGACCTGGAGCATCACGCAGACGTATGTCTAGAACGTCCCCAATTCCAACTCGATAGAGACTTGTCAGGTCTACTGGCTTTCGTTCAGCTGAATTCGCGGAATTTACCGAGAAGGGTGGTGGAGTGGTCATTGCCTGAAATTCTGTGGCATCGACCAAAGCCGATTTTTCCATCACATTCGCAATCGCGCCTCCTACTGGTTGAGCAGCAAGAGCGAGTTGAACCTGCCCAATCGGGTCAGATTCTGGAAGTGAAAGCGCGAGGATCGAAGCATTCGCCGCCACCTTTTCTGAGATCGGCGTCGATTCGTTGACTGGTCGAGCATTAATTGCGAATAAGCCATTTCCGTCAGCCCGGGGAACAGAAACCGGTGGATCCTCCAGTGCCACTTTTACAACTGCCGCTCTCGCACCCGAAAGGACAAGGGCTTCGGCGGCCCCTTCAAGTCGTAGCTGTGATTTTATTGCTGGAATCTGCACCATTGTTCTCCGCGGAGTCGGTGTGGGTTGGTTCATGGTTCCCGGCCGGTTCGATTCCCTTGGTCCTGTCTCAATTCCTCTTGGTGGCGAGGAATTAAGTGTCCGGTTCGTTAAGCCCGATCGCTCGCCCCGAACCTGTGGATATATCGCATTGCCCAGTGGTCTTGCACCCTGGGGTTGAGTAGCCGGCGGCCTCTGCGGATTCTCGGTTCGGCCCTGTTCCGAGATCGTCTTGAACTCTGGACGTTGCTGTTTCTCGGCTACGAGACTGCTTTCAACGTTGTCAGAGGTGGCTGGCGGCTTTGCCTGCGCGGCTGGAATGTCGCCGATTTGGCTATCTTGATTCGCCCCCGGTCTTTCCGAACGCCGGTGCGGAGTAACTTGGTTGGCCACTGTTTGGGGCGCGGGGTTGGTTTCTCCGGTTGGGCTCGAAGACTTTGCTACATCAGTCTTTCCACTTCTTGCTTCGTTCCTGTGAGCCTTCAACTCCTCGCGCCACATTGCATAGGCTTCACCGAGTTTCTTGTAAGTTTGTTCATCCGGATCAAGCTTAACCACTCGCTCGAGGGCATCAATGGCCTCGCGCCATCGACCCAGGTCGATGTAGGCCTGACCAAGTCCGTAGTAGGCATCAGCGTAGTTGGGATCCAGTTGAACGGCCTTTTGAAAGGATGCCGCGGCCTGGCGGAACAGCTTAGCGCGCCCATACCGAACCCCATCTTTATGGAGCCTCCGGGCTTGCGACTTAGCTGCCTTACTAACATGCTGCGAAGATTCAGAGTTATCCTCTCGACCGGATACACCACTGTTGGCGCCAAGGTTCTGGGCTTGCACATTAAAGTTTGAACCAGCGATCACTAGCAGAAAAATGAAGGCGGATAATACGAGTTTCATGATGGCCTCGAACGCGAGTCTAGGTGCCACTAAACCGCACCGCACGCGGCAAAGGCATTACACGCGAAAAGGGAAACAGGCCGGCGGGAGAGTTGCCGGCCTCTTTCAAGGTTTATGAGTTAGAGTCACTGCGACTGTTTCTTCATCGCCTTGTGTCTCTTTCTCAGCCCAGCGCCGAGAGTAGCGAGCCCGGTTCCGAGCAACAATAGAGTTGCCGGCTCCGGAATCACTGTCTGTTGTGCGCTGGTTATGTTGCCAGAGAGACCGATTGTTCCCCCTGCGATTACGGACAGGTCATTTACACTGAAAAGAAAGGATCCGGTTGCTTCGGGATTTGAAAAGGTAAACAGAATAGGAGTGTTGTCAAAGTCAATAAACACTCCGCCCTCTGCTGTACTGGAGACACTCCCATTCAAGGTCGCTGAGAATGTCGCCTCCTGTCCTCCAGTTATCCCGGGCGGTGCGGTGAATGTGATCCGCAATGTAAATGTCTGACCGGCATAGTTGTTTGCAGCACCGCTAAGCGTGAACGAGCCGAGATTGTTCACGTTTGTAGG
>DATKDA010000105.1:0-6556 GCA_035512935.1 Pyrinomonadaceae bacterium
CTGCACGACCCCGGGGAAAAAATGGAAGAGATCTTCGGTCCAGATGGGCTAATCGCCCGCACTCACTCCGAATACGAATACCGCTCCGGCCAGATCCAGATGGCGCAAGCAGTTATGCGGGCCTTTGAAGAACGTCATCACCTGATTGTCGAGGCTGGTACCGGTACGGGAAAGACGCTCGCTTATCTTGTTCCCGCCGTTGCGGCTGCTGTCGGGGGGCGTGGTCGTGTAATCGTCTCAACGGGAACAAAGAATTTGCAGGAGCAGTTGATGGAGAAGGATATTCCCTTTCTCCAGTCGGTCCTGCCCAGTAAATTCACGGCCACGTATATGAAAGGACGCAACAACTACCTCTGTCTTCAGCGTCTCAAACAAGCAGAAAGCTCTCCCGTACTTGAAGGATTGCAAGAGGTTGATTATTTCGAGGACGTATGCCATTGGGCTCGGGAATCCGAAACGGGAGACCGCTCCGAACTCGCGAATCTCCCCGAGTCGCTGTCATTCTGGCGCCATATCGACGCCCGCTCAGACAATTGCCTCGGACAGAAGTGCCCCGATTATGATCCGTGTTTCATTACCCGAATGCGCCAGAGAGCCCAAAACGCGGACATTGTGGTAGTGAATCACCATCTCTTTTTCGCAGATCTTTCGGTGCGCAATGGTATGTACGGCAGCGTGTTGCCCGAATACGGGGCAGTCATTCTTGACGAGGCCCATCTGATTGAAGACGTTGCTTCCGAATATTTCGGCGCGCAAATATCGAACTATCAGGTTGACGATCTTTTGCATGACGTGAGCCGAGTCGCGGTTGAGAAGAAAGATGTCTTGCGCGAAGTAGCCAGGACCTCGGCGCGCGTACAGCAGTTTAGCGAGAATTTTTGGATGGCCTTTCGCCAGGGACGTGGGGATGAGGGGCGGTACCCCATTCTTCCGGGAACTTTCGTTAAGAAAATTTCAGACGGCACTCTTCAGCCAACACCGCTGGGAGATCTGTACATCGCTCTCGATGGCTCGCTGATGAGACTGGAAACGACGCTCGATGTAATCAAGGAAAAGCCGCCCGAGATTGAAAACCTGGTGCGACGCATCAGACAACTTAGGTTAGATCTGCGGTTTATAATATCCGGGGAGGATTCAAAGTTCGTGTACTGGCTTGAGCGGCGGGGGCGAGGAGTCTTCTTGAGAGCTTCGCCAATCGATGTCTCGTGCCTGCTCGAAGATAAGCTCTTCAGTCAGATCGAAACAGTTGTGTTGACCTCTGCCACACTCTCGAGCGCGGGAAATTTCACATTCATACGTGAGCGACTGGGGTTGGATAAAGCCAACGATCTGATCGCAGAATCGAGTTTTGATTACCAGCGTCAGGCGCTGCTCTACCTTCCACCGAAAATGCCGGAGCCGCGGTCGCCGGAATGGGCCAGGGCGTCAGCGGCTGAAGTAACTCGCATCGTTGAGGCAACTGCGGGGCGGGCATTTGTGCTGTCGACGAGTTATACGGGGATGAAGTCGCTCTATGAGCGTGTGGCTTCCGAGGTCGATTATCCGTGTCTATTGCAGGGGAGTGCGTCGAAAGGGAGACTGCTTGAAATATTTCGCGAGACTCCGAACGCAATACTCTTTGCGACCTCCAGTTTTTGGCAGGGAGTTGATGTGCGTGGCGAACAGCTTTCCTGCGTGATTATCGACAAACTGCCATTCGCTGTACCGACAGATCCGATCGTCGCTGCTCGGCAGCGCTTTATCGAAGCCAACGGCGGGTCGAGCTTCTATGAGTACAGCGTCCCGCAGGCAATCATTACGTTGAAACAGGGACTTGGGCGTTTGATCCGCAGTGCCACTGATCGTGGAGTGTTGGCGGTCCTGGATCCCCGTTTGCGCACGAAAGTTTATGGACGATCTTTCCTACAGAGTCTGCCGCCGTGTCGAATAACGTCCAATATCCTTGAGGTGAGGCGGATGTTCGAACCGAGCCCTGCCAATGTAATTCAGAAGGCCACTGCCAGCTTGTGAGCGGGGCTTTGTCTGAACTACCATCAACCGTATTCCATTTTTCTTTCGTTGGACATCACACTTTGGAGTATGCCAGACTTTCATCATGTCGGGTCTTTTTGAGGTAATGATCGAACGCAACTTCTCGAGCGCGCACCAACTGCGGGGCTACCGCGGCAAGTGTGAGAACCTGCACGGCCACAATTATCGAATTGAGATCTATGCTCGAGGGCGGGAGTTGGACAACATTGGTCTACTCGTGGACTTTGTTGAATTGAAGGCGGCGGCTGACGAGGTGGTGCAGTATTTGGACCATCAGAACATCAACGAGTTGGCTCCATTTGATGTCGTTCAGCCATCCGCGGAGAATCTGGCGAAGTTCATCCTCGAACGAGTAGGCTCAAAAGTAGGCGATGACCGGGTAAGTATCTACAAGGTGCGATGCTTTGAGACTCCGACGAGCGTGGCGACCTACCAGATTGAGTAGCTTCACGTTCTAAGTCGAGACGATTGACGTTACGTCGATGTTGTATTTTCTGATCTTGCTGTAGAGCCGCGGCCGGTAGATACCAAGGAGGTTTGCGGCCGCCTGCTTGTTCCCACCGGTTCTCTGAAGAGTCCTTTCAATCACCAATCGCTCGATGTCCTCGAGTGTCATATTCGGCGGGACATCCCAGCCCGTGCTTGCACTCGGTCCCTCAGGAAGCGAGCCATTATCAAAGGGCAGGTCGACCGGTTCGATCCGATGGCCCTTTGCCAACAGCACCCCGCGTTCAATCACGTTCTGGAGTTCACGCACGTTGCCGGGCCAGGCATGACCGAACAGTCGCTGATAGGCTGCCTGCGAGACGCCACCGATTTGCCGCTCATACTTCTTAGCGTACATCTGAAGAAAATGCTCGGTTAAGAGCTGAATATCCTCGCTTCGTTCCCTCAGCGGTGGAACATGAATCGTGATGGTCGAAATCCGGTAGAAGAGGTCGTCACGCAGCAGGCCGTCACGAATGGCATCAGCCGGCGGACGATTGGTTGAGGAGATCAGGCGGAAGTCGACTGCGTAAGTTTTCTCCGATCCGATTTTGCGATAGCTTCTCTCTTGCAGGACGCGCAAAAGCTTTGGTTGAAGTTCTACAGGCATTTCTGCGATCTCGTCCAGCATCAGTGACCCGCCGGCGGCGTGCTGCACCAGTCCTTCCTTGTCAGCATGGGCCCCAGTGAAGGCGCCCTTCGTATGGCCGAAGAGTTCGGATTCAATCAACTCTTTCGGCAGTGCGGCGCAGTTTACCTTAATGAATGGCTTCTTCGAGCGGAGCGAGTTGTAGTGGATAGCGTTTGCGATGAGTTCCTTGCCGGTTCCCGACTCGCCGACAATGAGAACGTTAGCATCAGACTTGGCGACTGATTCGATGGTCTCATAAATAGTCTGCATCGCCTTCGATGCCCCTATCATGTTCGAGTACTCCGCCCGAGTGGATAGTTGGCGCCTCATGTTAGCCGTTTCGGCAACCAACTGGCGCCGCTCAAGCGCCTTATCGATCAACGGTTGGAGTTTCTCAAGATCGAAAGGCTTTTCAACGAAGTAGAAAGCCCCTGCCTTAGTCGCTTCAACCGCGCGGGGAACCGAACCGTGCCCGGTGACAACAATGACTTCGGTAGTCGGGCGAGCATCCTTAATGTGTCTCATCACCTCAAGGCCATCGAGGTCAGGGAGCTGCAAGTCGCAAATAGCGAGATGGTGGCCTCCCTGATCGAAAAGTTCGATTGCCTCAGCACCAGTGGCTGCAGTGTCAACAGAGAAACCTTCTTCTACGAGGTTTTGCCTCAATGCATCCGCCAGCATCGGATCGTCATCCACAACGAGAATCCGCACGTCCTTGTTTTCCACCTTACTCTCCTCCCTTAAGGCACCTGTTCCTGTCGTGTTCATGACCAGTAATCTTCCTTTTCGACCCTCAGTGTAACTAAACACTCACGGTGTTCTTAACGCAGCGGCAGTCTCACGCTCAGTAGTCCATCATGGTGTGTTGCTGAACCTTCGTGCTCCTCGATGAATCTTGCTGCCAGCGACATTCTCACGGCATCTCCCCCCATGAAGGAGTTAAACGGATCCTGCCCTTGAGAATCTAATCGACCCCATTCGATAACAGCAGTTGATCCTGCTTCGGTAACATCGACTTTTAAGCTAATTTGCAACTGCGCGCAAGTGTCGCTAGGTGAGTGCAACTGTAGCGCGCGCACGGAAATAGATTTGAGGGCCTCCGCCAACAGTTCGGGATCAAACTCGCCCAAAATCGGGTCGGGATCGAGATTGATATCGATACCAGGGCCGGATCGCCGGCTTTCGCTCCCGCTTTCGCTCATCGGGGCAAGTACACGGCTCAATAGGTCTTTTAGATCGACTTGCGAGCGTTTCTTCAAAGCAATTGGACGTCCATATTGAACCAGACTGGTTAGATCCTTAGCAGCCCTGTCGATGCCCGAGATCAACTTGTTAATGGTCTCCAACTCATCTGCTGGTCGCGCGCTCTTTTCCATGCGCCTCCGCAGGAACGTGGCATACAATTTGAGGCCGTTGAGGTGGTTTTTGAGATCATGGACGATTTGAACGGACGCGCGCCCGAGATTTTGGAGGGCTGCGCTGTCGTTTACCTCAGATAATAACGGCTTCATTTGACCGCAAGTCCTCTCACGGATCGGAGCTCCTGTCAGGACCGGGGGAACGAAACCAAAAAACTGAGTGTATCGATTGAACCCGGAGCGATCAGTTCAATGTGTCATGTTTCGATGCGGGATGTTAGCAGAAAAGGATTACGTATTCTAGTGATACATTGCCAGATTCGGTACGAGTTTACTCGATTCTGGTATAGCCATGAAAACAGCAGTGGGCAGAGAGCCCGATAAAAGCAAAAACCAGCCCGGTCCTAAACGACTGTTGCTGGTCGAAGACTCTGAAGACAATCGTTTTATGCTTCGGCGACTGTTAGAGATGGGTGGCTATCAAGTTGTCGAAGCCGTGAATGGTCCTGAAGCGGTGCGGATAGCCGAACAAGGTCGTCCGCATCTGATCCTAATGGATCTCAGCCTGCCCATCATCGATGGACTGGCGGCTACCCGGAAAATACGCCAGATGCCAAGGCTTGCGAATGTCCCAATTATTGCCGTATCCGCCCACGACAGCGCCGACTTTCATGCTCAGGCACTGGAAGCGGGATGCGACGGCTACATTACAAAGCCAATCGACTTTACCCAACTAGAAGACCTAATTACTCGTTTACTGGCCAAGAAAGAACCGAAAAGCGGCGCCTGAACCACCTGAGTGAAGGTCCCCGGCAAGTTTGCAAAAGCTGAAGCCACTATCTAGAATCAGACCTCAAGTTATGTCTGCTTCGGAAAGACAAGCTTCCAAGCCGGAAGAGTCGCGGCGAAATGTGATAATCGGCGCCGCAGTGATTTCCGCGCTCGTTATTGGGCTAATCTTCTTCTTACTATTCCGCGCCACTGGCGGTGGTCCTACAGAACCAGCTCTCGAGGGCGCCATCCGAGCGGGCTCCCCCGAGTTTGACCAACACCACTCAAGAATCGTTCTCGATGCCCCTGAAGCCGACGAGGCGAAACGCGCGCTCGGAGATATTGTGATGCCTCTCCGGACGACCGTTCGTAACTTCACTGGAAGAACAATCAATGGTCTTGAGATAAGGGCCGCAGTTGTCGATCACGATGGGAATCCTGTTAAGGAGCGTACAGTGGTGGTGATCCCTACGCGGCAGAAAGAGTTGGAGCCTAATCGAACACTTCCGGTCCAGGTGATGCTGGAAGGCATGAGTGAATCGGATGTGCGGGCCAATATCAAAATGGAAGTAACCGCATTTCGATTTAAGTAGTCTTAACCCTCATCTCCATCGACAAATAACTCTTCGAGCGATTGCCTCACTGGTTGTACTGAAACCAACTTGCCCCCGGCTTGCCTTAGCTTTGGCAATACAATATCGACTTCCTTTTCATCGGAAACCTCAATTCGCAACCCACTGGCCGTTTCGCTAATCTGAAAATGGTCCGGAAGCTGTTGTCTGAGAGCTGCGGCGTCACTTCCTGTAGCTATTATCTCAATGAAATTCTGGTGTCCAGCTTTTTGACGAAGTTCATCGAGTGGACCAAGATGAGCAAGACGTCCGCGCTTGAGAATGGCGACGCGGTCACAGAGCACCTCAATATCCGAGAGAATGTGCGAACACATGAAAACGGTTTTGCCCTCGGCGCGGATAGAAGAGATGAGATCGCGGACCTGGCGCCGGCCGACTGGATCCAGGCCACTCATCGGCTCATCGAGAAAGACTACCTGCGGATCGTTTATCAGCGCCTGTGCCAGACCAACCCGCTGAAGCATCCCTTTTGAAAACTTTCTAAGCTGGGTATTCCAACTCTTTTCCTCCAGGTGAACGCGGTTCAGAAGCTCTGCGGCCCGTTGCTGTCGCTCCTTTGTCTGTCTGCCGAATAGCTGGCCGCAGTAGTCCAGAAACTCGAGTGCAGTGAGATAGTCGTAAAAGTAAGGATTCTCGGGAAGGTAGCC
>DATKDA010000106.1:0-23615 GCA_035512935.1 Pyrinomonadaceae bacterium
TCCCGGTCAATGGTTCACGATTCGTCCAATTCTGCAAAGGCCGCACGGCAAGGTGCTTTTTGCGGGGGAACATCTGGCTGACTGGCAGGGCTTCATGGAAGGAGCGGTTGTGACTGGTGAAGCAGCCGCGCAGAGTCTGGCAGGTCGCGTTCGATCCAGACGGGCCGCTTAAAAAGATCGATCTGCGAGTGACGGTTCCGTCATTTTCGATGCTGATTTTCCCGCTGTGACTCGCGCTTCATTGTGAAAACAATATGCACTCATTAGACAAGAGCCAGCTGGTTCGCGGTCTGACCCTGATTGCCGCCATTTCAATCGTTGTCGGCAATGTGATCGGCACGGGCGTTTTTCTCAAAGCTCGGGTAATGACCTGCAACGTGGGCACGCCCGTGATGGTGCTGCTCGTGTATTTCGGCGCGGGCTTGCTGTCCCTCGCCGGCGCGCTCACATATGCCGAACTGGCAGCAATGAAGCCTCGGGCCGGCGGGGAATACGTTTTTTTGCGTGACGCTTACGGGAGGGTCTGGGCCTTTCTCTATGGCTGGATGTCATTCTTCATAGGCAAGGCAGGTTCGCAGGCGGCGCTGGGTATCGGATTTGCGATCTTCCTGAACGACCTGCTTCGAGGAATGCTTAGTGGCGAGTATTTTTCCGTCAATATACTTGGTTATCAGTTTCCTTTTGGTAAGCTGCAAATCGTAGCGCTGGCAGCGATTGCCATTGTGACCCTGATCAATTGCGCTGCTGTCAGAGTGAGTGGGCACGTCGCTGCTGTGCTGACGGGTGTAAAGATCGCGTTGGTGCTTTTCGTGGGCATCGGCGCTTTCCTGCTTGCGCAGGGGGCCGACTGGTCCCACTTCGCTATGGCAAACACAGCCGGTACTTGCGAGGGAGTAGCTGAAACTGCGCGTTCAGGTCTGGCAGGTTTTGGCGCGGCGATGTTGGGCGCCCTCTGGGCCTACGACGGGTGGAACAATGTCACGCTCGTTGCCGGCGAGGTCAAGGATCCGCAACGCAACCTGCCCCTTGCGCTGATTGGTGGCATGCTGCTCATAACCGGCCTCTATATTTTCGTAAACTTTGCTTACTTTTATGCTTTGTCGCCCACTGAGGTCGCAAGTGTCTCCGCAGCCTCATCGGTAGCGACTGAGGTCGCGCGCACTTTCCTTGGCCCACTGGCGATTGGATTGATCGCCGCGGCGCTGCTTTCGTCCACATTTGGCACGTTGCACACTTCTATTCTCACTGGGGCACGCGTTCCCTACGCGATGGCCCAGGACGGATTGTTCTTCAAGAAGCTTTCGAAAGTATCCCCGCGGACTCATGTTCCTATTGGCGCATTGATTGCCCAGGCTACTTGGGCAGGTATCCTGACCTTGTCCGGCTCATTCGACGCGCTGACCGACTATGCAATCTTTGGTTTATGGATCTTCTACGCGCTTGCCACGGCTTCGGTGTTCGTCTTTCGCAAGCGCATGCCTGATGCCGAGAGACCCTATCGAGCCTGGGGTTATCCGGTGGTACCGATTCTTTTTCTTATCGTAGCGGGCATGTTACTACTCAACACAGTTTGGACCACACCCAGACAGGCGCTTGCAGGGATTGCTCTCATCTTGCTTGGATTGCCGGTCTACTGGTACTGGTCGAGAAGAACTGTAGATGGGTGAGGCGATAGGATCTATAAGACCTATGGACCTATCAACGGCGGACCACCTGATTCAAAGGGGAACCTCGGCCCTCACTCGTTGTAAGCAACGCACGGCCGTCCAGGCGGTAAGCGATGGCTTCTCCCTGCTTGCGACTGCCGAGCGCGAATCGCTGTAAGGGCTGTTTCCAGATCGTGTCAAAGGCCGCTCCGCGTGGCAGCATCAACTCGTATCCTTGAGTGTAATCGCACAGTGCAACCCGGCGGCGATCGGGTGAAATATCTCCACCCGTGATCATCCCACCGAAAATACTTGGAATGCTCATCTCACCAAGTTTAGTTAGAACTGTCACTCTCGTTCTGTTCAGTGGCGCGCGAGCCACGTAAACGCCAGGTCGCCCAAACATCTTCTTCGTCACGATATAGACGTCTCCGGTTGTTGGATGGACCATGAGCGCCTCGGCGTCATGCTTACCATCCGGATAACTAAGGCGAAACGCTTCTGAGGCCGCGGTCTGGCGTGGTCGAGCCTTTGTGGAGCGCGCGTCCGCGGCGGTTATGATGGGCTCCAGCACACGATATACAACTATGTCTGCGCGCCGCTCGTTGTTGTCCCCAATGTCACCAATGTAGAGATAGTTGCGCTGCCGCTGAGGACCGGGGCCGGCCGCAATATCCTCCCAATCCCGCGCCCGCGCACCACTTACCCGCCAGGTACCTCGAGTTCCACCTTTCGCATCGAAAGAGTAAATGAAAGGTCCATCACCCGAGTCATTGTGCGTCCAGTACAGACCCGGACTCGTGCGTGACGCTACCAGGCCGCTGCTTTCGTTGATGGCAGGGTTTTGCAGTGTCCCGAGTACTGTGGGCGAGGAATAGGCCGCTTGAACCCTTGGATCTGAACCACGAGGAGACGAGTTATTTGCACCGACAACAGTGAGGGTAATCGCAATAACAATTAACAGAATCTTGAGTTGGTCCACCTAATTCAATTCGTCCAATCCGTTATTCGTCCTATTGGTCCTATTGGTCCTATTGGTCCTATTCTTCCTCTTAGTCCTATTGGTCCACTTCGTCCTATCCCTCTGCCCCCAGCGCTTCGCGAGCAACTTCCTTATCGTCGAAATGGAAAACTTCGCGCCCAAGGATCTGATAGTCTTCATGTCCTTTCCCGGCTATCAAGACCAGGTCGGCGCCTCTGGCTTCGGCAATTGCGTTGTGAATCGCCTGTCTTCGATCGGGAATCTTTCTGTAGGGCTTGCCAGATTTCTGAATGCCGGCTTCCACGTCATTAAGGATCTGCTCAGGATCTTCGGTGCGCGGATTGTCCGAGGTAAGAATCACGACATCGCTAAGGCTGCCCGCGGCCTCGCCCATCGGCGCACGTTTCGAGCGGTCACGATCACCGCCGCACCCGAAGACAGTGATTACTCTTCCTTTCGTCACGTCCCTGGCAGTGCGAAGGACATTCAGTAAAGCATCATCAGTGTGTGCGTAATCAACCACCACAGCAAAATCTCCTTCATGAGCGACGCGTTCAAATCTACCCGGCGCCCCAGTACAACTGCTGAGGGCGCGCGTAATCACATCGAGGTCGTAGCCGAGCGCCAGTCCACTGGTGATGGCAGCAAGCGTGTTGTAGATGTGCGGCGGGCCAACCAGCGGCGAATGAAACTCGCGCTCGCCTGCGGGACTGCGTAGCACAAAGCGCATTCCGTTCAAAGAAAACTCCGGCTCGGACGCGGTAACATCGGCGTCTGCCTTCAATGCGTAACGAATGACCCGCTGATCCTCACCCTCGAGCTTATCAGCCAACTCGATTCCATAAGGGTCGTCTACATTGATTACGGAAGTACGCGGGCGCGAACCAAGCCTGCCATCAAACAGGCGTTGTTTTGCGTACCAGTAATTCGCCATCGTCTTGTGATAATCGAGATGGTCGCGGGTCAGGTTACTAAAGACGGCCACTGCGTATTCGAGCCCATCGCAGCGATGGAAGTCCATCGCTTGCGACGAACACTCCATCACAGCGGTACGACATCCCGCAGTGACAGCTTGTCGTAACA
The DNA here is from genome assembly GCA_035512935.1 of Pyrinomonadaceae bacterium. Classification (GTDB taxonomy): domain Bacteria; phylum Acidobacteriota; class Blastocatellia; order Pyrinomonadales; family Pyrinomonadaceae; genus PSRF01. Next base: position 3,712 of record DATKDA010000106.1, read on the forward strand.
GGCGCTGCATGTCGGTGGCTTCCGGTGTGGTCCGTTCAGCCTTGCGACGTTCGCTGCCGATGCGGTATTCGACGGTCCCGGTCATTGCTGCGGGTTCGCCGGCAGCTTCGGGAATCGAGGCGATCAGGTAGGCCGTGGTGGTTTTGCCGTTAGTTCCAGTAATACCGACGAGTTGCAATTCACGGGAGGGATGGTGATGTACTACGGCGGCTGCCAGAGCCATCGCGCGACGCACATTCTCGACTTGTAACCAGGCGCCCTTGAAGTCTTCGGGTGCGCTTTGTTCCGAGATCACTCCGACGGCCCCACTTTCCATTACCTGCGGAATGAATTTGTGTGCGTCGAATAGCTCTCCACGAACGGCGACGAACAGGCTGCCAGGCGCCGCCTGACGGGAATCATGGGTAACGTCTGTGACTTCTGTTTGAGGACTGTTGGTTAGTCGTGCATTAGTACTGTTTGCAATGTCGTTGACGGTCACCGGCTGCTTCATGAGGAATAAACTAACACGTCTCAATCCCCTCAAAAAGACCGGCCACTCGACAGGAGAAACCGGGCAGTCCTTCAGATGATAACTTATCCGATTCTGAGAGGGCCACCACCTTTTCTAAAGCGCCATCCCTGCGCCGGTAGACTTCAACCTGTCGTTCAAGCCAATCGACTATCCAGTACTCCCGGACGCCGCTTCGTGAATACAACTCCAGCTTAATCTGACGATCGCGTTTTTGATTGGCACTGCCGGGCGAGAGCACTTCTACTATGAGCTCGGGAGCCAGGTGGATATGGCCCGCTTTGTCCAGAGTCGACTGCAAACGTTCGTAGCTAATCCAAACGAGATCCGGAACAACATCGTTATCTTCGGAGAAGATAAGTCCCGGAGCAAAGTTTGGTTGGCCTAATCCTGTCTCTTTGCTCCAAGCATTCAGTTGAGCCAAAAGTTGTAAACACACGTATTGATGGTGCCAGTGAGGTTGTTTTGACACGTAGAGTTCTCCATCAATGATCTCGTAGCGCTCCCCTTCCCGGTCGGGGAGCTGATCTAAGTCAGAGGATGTCCAACGCATCATATTGCTCACGAGTTTCTGTTGACATCAGTATAAGTCAGAATCAGCAGAGTTCGGCCTACTTTTTGTTGGCGAAACTTGCTGATATAAAGACTCACTGGCATTATCCCGTTCGTGCCAGCTGGACCCTTCGATATCGTCATCAAACACGGAACTGTCGTCGACGGCAGCGGCGCCCCGGCTTTCAAAGCAGACTTAGGAATCAGGGGCGATCGGATAGCCAGCATCGGCGATCTGAAACCTGCCAAAGCGAGTCGAACAATTGACGCACGGGATCTGATTGTAGCGCCCGGCTTCATCGATATGTTGGGCCAGTCCGAGCATCTGTTGCTCATCGATCCGCGCGGGATGAGCAAGATCATGATGGGCATTACCACTGAGATCACAGGAGAAGGGGAATCGGCTGCGCCAATCAACGAACGACTCATCAAGGAGCATGAAGAATTTAACAGGCACTATAACCTTACAATCGATTGGCACACCCTGGACGACTACTTCAAAAGGATCGAGCGACAGGGGACCGGATTGAACCTTGGCACTTTTGTTGGGGCTACACAGGTGCGCGCCTATGTAATCGGCTTTGACGACCGCAAACCCACCGCTGCCGAATTGAACCAGATGAAACAACTCGTCGCCGAAGCGATGGCGGATGGCGCACTAGGACTCTCCACGTCGCTCCAGTACGTTCCAGGACGATTTGCGGAAACTGATGAAATTGTAGAAATGGCAACGGTCGCCCGGGAGTACGGCGGAATCTACATCACGCATCAACGCAGCGAAGCGAACGCCCTGGACGAGTCTCTGGCAGAGGTCTTTGAGTTAGCCCGCCGCGCTAGCATCCCCACGGAGATCTGGCACCTCAAAACTGCCTGCAAGAAGAACTGGGGACGCATGCCGGAGGTTCTGGATCGCATTAAAAAGGCACGTAGCGAGGGGCTTGACATCACAGCCGACGTCTATCCTTACATCGCCGGCAGCACTTCTCTTAGCGCGTGCCTGCCGCCCTGGGCCCTCGAAAGTGGAACGGAAGCGACGCTTGCGCGTTTACGTGAGCCTTCGATCCGCGAAAAGCTCAAACGAGAGATTACGACTGATTCGCGCGACTGGGAGAACATTTACCTTGGCAGTGGCGAAGCCGCCGGAGTTCTGATCAGCGCAGTAGTCAATCGAGAGCTTGAATCTTTGCAGGGCAAACGGTTGAGTGAGATTGCCGCAGAACAGAAGAAGGCTCCGCTCGACGCGCTCTTTGATCTGATTCTTGCTGACAAGGGTCAGACGGGCGCCATCTACTTCATGATGAATGAAGACGATCTCAGGGCGGCGATGCGAGCGCCGTTCGTCAGCTTCTGCACGGACACAGGCGCGCGAGCTACAGATGGGCCACTATCGCGAACCAAATCACACCCGCGTGGTTGGGGCAGCTATCCCCGGATCCTTGGACGCTATGTGCGCGACGAGGAAGTGCTGACACTCACAGACGCGATACATAAGATGACGGGGATGCCGGCAACTCGGGTCAACCTCAAAGACCGGGGATTCATTCGCGAGCAGATGTTTGCAGACGTTACGATCTTCAATCCGCGCACTGTCATCGACAAAGCAACTTTTGAGACGCCCAACCAGTATCCGGAAGGCATTCATTATGTGATTGTCAATGGGCGGATCGGTGTGGACCAGGGCAAACGCACCTCAGCGCTCGCCGGCAGAGCACTGCGCGGCCCCGGGTACAAGTAAGTGGGCAGAAGTTCTGGTGCTATCAGATTGACTTGACGATCTTTCGGAACTCGTCCTCGTTGAAGGCCTTCAACGTTTCTGTTTGCACATTCCCTTGCGAGCCCAGGCTCAACAGTGCGCGAGCAACAGTCTCATCGTCCGGTGCCTGAATAACGCAAAGCAGGTCATACCGGCCCATCATGAGATAGGTGTCCTTAATCTCAACTCCAAACTTATGAAACGCTTTGCGGCCGGCGTCCAGTCGTTTGGGGCTGTCCTTTACTCGGGCTATTCCCTGCTGAGTCCATTTCAGCAGCGTGATGTAAGTAGGCATTTATAATTCTCCTTTCGCAATCAAAGATCCATGAAGTCCGTCTAAACCTTGAGAAAGATCTTCTTCCGGTAAAGCAGCCACATCAGGCCCAGCCAGACAAGAAGGAAGGCAATGGCAAACATCAATGAAGCATTTAGCGGCGACGCCCACGTACCAAACAGATTACGATAGAGCCAGGCTTTCAGAGTGATCTCCGTGCCATCCAACCCTTCGAGTTTGATCAAACCCAGCAACCTGGCCATCGATCCCGACCCCACAAAAAGCGCGATCGCGTTTACGCCGAAGATCACAAAAGGTCGAGCCCATCGCCGATACTGCTTGATGTCGATCAGCCAGTAGCATAAGGCTAGAAACTGTAGAGCCATTCCTCCGGTAAAGAACACGTACGAACTCGTCCACAACGACTTGTTAATCGGGAAGAACGGGTGCCAGGCCCAACCAATGAAGATACAGAGCGCACCAACTACAAAGAGCCCAGCCACCTTCTCATAAGCCGATCTGCTTGCCCGTAGCCATTTACCTGTGATCACCCCAAACAAGGTGGTAGCGATGGCGGGTATCGTGCTCAAAAGACCTTCCGGATCGTAAACCTTCGCAGCAGCCCACACGTGTGTGCCGAATACAGTGCGATCGATATATGAAGCGATGCTCCCTACCTTGCTCAAATCGCCAGCGGGAAACCCGGGGGCGGCGAAGCGAGTCAGCAAGAACCAGTAAACAACGAGTAGGGCAATCGTCATGAAGAGGTGTGTTCGATCTTTTGTCTTTAGAAAGATAATCGAGGCGACGAGGTAGCAGACCGCGATTCGTTGTAGCACGCCGGGTATCCGGATCTCGGCGAGATCAAAGTAAGGAAAACCGTTCAAGAACAGACCGAGCGCAAAGATAATCGCGCTGCGCCGTAGAATCTTAAGAAGGAGTGAGCTTTGGTCAGCGCCGGCCTCAAGACGTGGTCCCAAAGCAAGCGGAATCGCCACCCCAACTATAAAGAGAAAGAAAGGGAAGACGAGATCGGTAGGTGTCCAGCCGTGCCAGTCGGCATGCCCGAGGGGCCAATAAAGATGGCCCCACGAGCCTGGATTATTAACAAGGACCATCCCGGCAATGGTGATGCCGCGGAAGACATCGAGTGAGATGAGCCGGTCTCGCGACGCACCTGGTTGATTTTTGCTCATGCTTTCAGCAGGTGCCAGTGACGCACCAGACGCAAATTTGCAGTTCGTGCTAGAGTTAATCGCATTTGAATGAATAGATCTCAGCCTGCTTTGAATTCTTGTGAACTGACAGGCGCTGCCGGAATGAACCGACTATTTAACTGAATTCGAGCGGGATTACAACGTTCAATGTTGTGAGCCGGAGCTACGCCGGCCTGAGGCGGGAGGAGGAGATGCAAAATTGTCGCTGATGCTTCAGGAGATTTCTGAGCAACCGCAGGCGCTCGCCCGGACCATCGAGGCGGAACGAGTTAAGATCGCGCGTCTGGGAAAGTTTCTCAAGGAACGCGATATTGATCTGATCGTTCTGGTCGCGCGCGGGAGTTCGGACAATGCCGCTCTGTTTGGTCGATATCTACTGGAGATTACCACTGGCATTCCAGTCTCCCTCTCGGCCCCATCTGTCCATACAATGTACGGCGCGCGGTTGAAGCTTCAACGCGCGCTTGTAATTGGTGTCTCGCAATCGGGCGAGGGCGAAGATATCAATCAAGTTCTAGCAAACGCGCGAGCCGGCGGCGCCTTCACCGTCGGTATCACAAACGAGCCAACCTCATCAATGACCAGCATCGTTGACGAGACGCTGCTGATGCATGGCGGTCGCGAACGGTCCGTTGCTGCGACGAAGACCTTCACCGGACAGATGATGCTCTTCTATATCCTCGCCTCGGAACTTGCCTCGGGGGGTCCGCAGCTTACCTATGATCTGATCCCGGACTTCGCCGCCCGCGCCGTCGATCAGAGGCAGGCAATTCTTGAACTCGTGCAACGGTATGTTTTCATGGAAAACTGCGTAGTAGTCGGGCGGGGACTTGCTTACGCTAATGCTTACGAATTGGCTCTTAAGCTGATGGAAACCTGTTACGTTGTTGCCGAGCGCTTTTCGTCGGCAGATTTTCTGCATGGACCGGTAGCGATGGTCGAGCGTCATTTCCCGGTGATTCTGTTTGCCCCACCGGGAGTCATGCTTCCTGGTGTGAAGGATTTGATTGCGCGCTTGCGGGAACTTCATGCAGATACGTTGGCGATCACCAGCGACCTGGATACGGCCGGCAAGTGCTCGCGCGCGATCATCTTGCCACGCGAGATCGACGAGTTTCTGGCGCCTATTCCTTATATTATTCCCGGCCAACTCTTTGCAGCTTTACTTGCCGAGGCAAAGGGACTTGATCCAGATGCGCCGCGTTCTTTATCAAAGGTCACGAGAACGTTATAGTAAAGGAGAATCGCTTATGAAGATCGAACTAAAAGAGGTTTCCGCCGGTCCTGTATATGCGCAGGTTCGCGAACAGATTGAGAGCCAGATTCGCGAGAAAGCCATCTCGTCAGGCGAACTCCTTCCCTCACCCGCAACACTGGCGCGCCAGCTCTCTGTCGACAAAGGTGAAATCCAACGCGCTTATTTCGAATCAGAACAAGCGGGCCTCATCGTAAGGGAGACCGGAAAGGACTTCCTCGGCCAACCAAAAGTTACCTATCGAGTCGTGTAGTCAGCAGTGGTATGTGGTTCGGAGTCGGTTGCCTACGGTCGTTATCTACTGGCTTTCCATCCCTTATTCAGAAATCTGTGTAGCCTTTCCGCCCTTGTGACGAATGCAACTTTGACATGCTATTCTTTCGAACGGCAATCGCGAAAGTGGCGGAATTGGCAGACGCGCCAGACTTAGGATCTGGTACCGAAAGGTGTGGGGGTTCGAGTCCCCCCTTTCGCACCACCGTAACAGGGGCCGACTGCGCTGGTGTAACTGGATCTCCAAAATCACACGATGCGACACGGAAAATGGTTTCGCGGATCAAAGTAGCAGCAATACTAATAAAAGGAAGGCGCCCGGCCAGATAGCTTGCCGGGCATTGCTTCAATGAAGACTGAATTGATCGACGTCTCCCCGACCCGCAAGGAGATCAAAATAGAAATTGAACCCCAAACTGTGCGCGAGGCTTATGACCGCATCAGCGCGCAGTATGCTAAGAAGGTCAGTGTGCCTGGCTTTCGTCCCGGCCACGCCCCCCGTTCAGTTGTGCGCACACGTTTTAAAGCCGAGATTCGCACGGACCTCCTGCGTGAGATTGTTCCGGACGCTATCAACAGCGCCATTAACGAACTCGAACTTCAACCCCTCGGAGAGCCTGACATTCATTTGGACAACACCGACGCCCTGAATCATCCGGGCGAAGAACCTCTCTCGGTCCATGTCCATGTCGAAGTGTTGCCGACCGTTGAGCTGAATGAATACAAAGGCGTTGAAGCCGTGCGTCGGGTCCGGCCTGTTTCGGATTCGGATGTTGATGAACTGATCGGCCACCTGCGCGAAGCGTCGGCTTCGCTCCAGCCGGTTGAAGATCGTGGCGCTGAATTGGGAGACACAGTCACCGTAGATTTTAGGGGCAAGTTTATCGAACCGGAGGGTGAAGAGGACATTAATGTCGAAGACGTCGACGTTGTGCTGGGAGGTGAAGGCGTACAAGCTGAGTTCACCGAAAACCTTACCGGAACGCAGCCCGATGATGAGAAGACTTTTCTCGTTAGCTATCCAGAAGACTTTTCGTCAAAAGGTTTGGCGGGAAAAACAGTTGAGTATACAGCCACGGTGAAGGCAGTACGAATTAAGGAATTGCCCGACCTGGACGACGAATGGGCCCGCAGCGTGAGTGATGAGACCGAAACTTTTGAAACCTTGCGCGAGAAGCTGCGCAAGGATCTCGAAAATCGTAGCCGTGTCGATGCAGACCAAAACCTCCGAAATGATGTTATGCGGAAGCTTCTGGAGCAGCATGAATTTGAAGTACCAGAGACGCTTGTCGATCACCAGACCAATCACAGGCTGGAGAGTATTGTCCGCGACATGATTGAGCGGGGAATCGATCCTCGCTCCCAGAAGTTGGACTGGGAAGGCGCGCGCGCTGAATTAAGGGTTCAGGCTGAGGACACCGTCCGTGTTTCATTATTGCTCGATAAGATTGCCGAACAAGAGAACCTCAGTGTCAGCGACGAAGAGATTCAGAGTGAAATCGATTCGATCGTAGAGTTCTCACGGCAGCCGCGAGAGAAAGTTGTTGCTGCCTTGACAAAGGAAGGAGGCGAACGTAGCATCGCGAACAGATTGCGCAATCGAAAAGCGCTCGATTTGTTGATTGAAAATGCGCGTGTAACCGAAGAAGAGTGGCGTGATGAAACGCCACCTGCCGCGGGCTCAATCACCAATCCAAAGGTCGAGGAAGCCGATGCGCAATCCAATCAGACTGACGAGGAAGAGCGCAAATCGGACGCAAGCTCTTCTCTGTAACCTCGATGATGGTGGCGTCCCCCACCGCAAAAAACAAAAAAGACTCCTGAGAGGTTTTTTGACATGGCCCTAGTCCCGATGGTCGTCGAGCAAACGTCGCGAGGCGAACGCGCTTTCGACATCTACTCGCGGCTTCTTAAAGACAACATCATTTTTCTTGGAACTCCTATTGACGATCAAATAGCAAATTTGATTGTTGCCCAGCTCCTTTTTCTAGAGGCAGAAGATCCCGAAAAAGATATAAACGTTTACATCAATTCACCAGGTGGTTCGATTACGGCCGGCATGGCTATTTATGACACAATGCAGTTTATCCGACCCGACGTCACCACGATCTGCGTGGGACAATGCGCTTCGATGGGGGCACTCTTGCTGGCCGCCGGCGCCAAGGGGAAACGGTTTGCTTTACCCAACTCGCGTATCCTGATCCACCAGCCCACTGGAGGCTCGCAAGGACAAGCAACCGATATTCGTATTCAGGCCGAGGAGATTCTGAGGATGCGTGAACTGACTTCCCAGATTCTCGCCAAACATACCGGCCAGTCGTATGACACCGTCGAACGCGACGTTGAACGCGACAAGATCATGTCAGCATTGCAAGCCAAGGAGTACGGGTTGATCGACGAAGTAATCGCACATCGCGAATGAGTGAAGCTCGCCGCGCGGAGGCACGCAAATGATTGCGAAGATGAAAGCTCGAGGATTCCGCTGCTCGTTTTGCGGTCGAGCCAAAGGCGAGGTGGCAAATATCATGGCCGGAACACCCCAGCGTGCGGCAGGCGTTCCCAGAAGAATGATTGGCAAGAGCGCATTCATTTGTGACGAATGCGTTCGTCGCTACTACCAGATGGTCACTGGCCCTGAGGTTGCAGCCAAACCGGCAGTTAGCCCGAAGTAGGGCCGGGTGCTATCAATTTTTAAGGAGTTCCCCTACAGACAATGGTGAGACGAACCGACGATACGTTGCGCTGTTCATTCTGTGGCAAATCTCAGAATGAGGTGAAAAAGCTCATTGCCGGGCCGACGGTCTATATCTGTAACGAGTGCATCGACATCTGCAATGAGATAATCACTGACGATCAACAGGCCGAGTCTGTTGCTACTCGTCCCCCGCTTCCAAAACCTGGCGAGATCAAGAATTTCCTCGACGAGTATGTCATCGGACAAGAGGAGACCAAAAAGCGGCTTGCGGTTGCCGTCTATCAACACTATAAGAGAATCGAAATTGGCCGGAGGCGCTCAGACGTCGAGATCCAGAAGGCCAACATTCTCCTGATTGGCCCGACCGGCACCGGCAAAACTCTGCTCGCCCAAACGCTGGCCCGTATGCTCAGCGTTCCTTTCACGATCGTCGACGCTACAACTTTGACTGAAGCCGGCTACGTCGGCGAAGACGTCGAGAACATAATTCTGAAGCTGCTTCAGGCGGCTAATGGGGACGTCGAGCGGGCGCAACAGGGCATTATTTATATAGACGAAGTCGACAAGATCTGTCGTAAGGACGAAAACCCCTCGATTACCCGCGATGTATCAGGCGAGGGTGTGCAGCAAGCGCTGCTGAAAATCCTGGAAGGCACGGTCGCGAATGTTCCCCCGCAAGGCGGTCGTAAGCATCCCCATCAGGAGTTCTTCCCTGTTGATACTACAAACATTCTTTTCCTTTGCGGTGGCGCCTTCGTTGGGCTGGAAAAGGTGATCGAGCGCCGGTTGCGCAATAAGTCGCTCGGTTTTCACGCGGAGATCAAATCCGGCCCGGCTCGCCACTCAGAAGTCCTCGGCCATGTACAGCCCGAAGATCTAATTCGCTATGGCTTGATTCCTGAGTTCGTCGGCCGGCTTCCCGTCTGCGGCGTTCTACACGAACTTGATGAAGGCGCACTGATCAAGATCCTGACGGAACCGAAGAACGCTTTAGTCAAGCAGTATCAAAAGAAGTTTGACTTCGACAATGTGAAACTGAAATTTACCGAGGACGCCCTGAAAGCGGTTGCCCGCCAGGCAGTTGAACGCAAGGTAGGCGCCCGCGGGTTGATGATGATTCTCGAAGAGTTGCTCCTTGATGCGATGTACACACTACCATCCCAGAAACGCATTAAGGAGTTTGTCATTACCAGCGAGATGGTCGAGCGGCGCCGGGCAATACCAGGCGAGGGGCTCACAGGCGTCGATGGCGCGGCTGCTTAAAACCCCCACAAAGTGTCAAAGTAGCGCACCAGCGGGAAATGATTTAGAATTGGGCGTCTAAAAAAGGGGCGAGACGGCAGTCTGGGCGGCTCGCCTTTATTTTACAACAGGTTAAATTTCAACTATCAAATTTATGGAAGAATACTCTGACCATACCCCCACCGACGTGGCCTGGTACCCAATGGTACCCATTCGAGATGTCGTAATTTTTCCTTTTACAAAAGTTGCATTTAAGATTGGGCGGCCTGGTTCCGTTCGCGCTCTCGAAGAGGCGCTGGCGTCAGACCGCACCATATTTCTCGCTACTCAGCATGATGCCACCATTGATGAGCCCCGGCCGGAGCAGATTTATGAGATCGGAACGCTGGGACGGATCCTGCAATCACAAAAGCAGGAGAACGGCCAAATCAAGGTCGTAGTTGAGGGGCGCGAGCGCGCCACTACCGTCCGGGTTGAAAATACCGACGGAACATTCAAGGCCCTGGTTCGGCGAGCCCCCGTTGCAAGCGAAGACGGTACTCGACTCGAAGCTCTAATTCAGAAGGTCGGCCAACTGGTCGAGCAACATCTCCGTCTCGCCCCCGATACTCAGACTGATGCCCTCCAGACGGCACTGCGCAACCATGAGCCGTCGCATCTCGCCGATGCTCTTGCTTCCCAACTGCGAATCTCTGTCGAAGACAAGCAGGGGCTGCTCGAACTGTTTTCCACGCAGGCGCGCCTGCAAAGACTTATCGAACTACTAGAACTGGAGATTGACAAACGTCAACTAGACCGCACCATCCAAAGCCGCGTCAAGCGACAGATGGAGAAGGCCCAAAAAGAGTATTACCTCAACGAACAGATCAAGGCGATTCATAAAGAGTTGGGTCGCAAAGACGAAAAGGCGGAACTCGAAGAACTCAAAAAGAAGATCGAGGAAGCCGGGATGACTGACGAGGCAAAGGAGAAAGCCCTCCAGGAGCTTCACCGGCTGGAAGCTATGCCGCCGATGTCTGCCGAGGGTACCGTTTCCCGCACGTATATCGACTGGCTCGTCAGCGTGCCTTGGAAGCAGAAGACGAAGGAGATCCGGGATCTGAGCAAGGCTGAGGACGTGCTGAACGAAGACCACTACAGCCTCGAAAAGATCAAGGAAAGAATTCTCGAGTATCTTGCCGTCCGCCAACTCGTGAAGAACCCTCGCGGGTCGATCCTCTGCTTTGTCGGACCGCCAGGCGTAGGCAAGACAAGTCTTGGAAAATCCATCGCCCGTGCTACCGGTCGAAAGTTCGTTCGCCTCTCGCTTGGTGGCGTCCGCGATGAAGCTGAGATCCGGGGACATCGGCGCACCTACATAGGCGCGCTCCCGGGACAGATCATCCAGATGATGAAAAAGGCCGGAACCGTCAACCCCGTTATGTTGCTGGATGAAGTCGACAAGCTTGGCGCAGATTTCCGCGGCGATCCAAGTGCAGCTCTGCTCGAAGTTTTGGACCCGGAACAGAACCATACATTCCAGGACCACTACCTCGATGTAGAATACGATCTATCCAAGGTCTTCTTCATCGCCACCTCGAACGTGCTGCATACTATTCCACCTGCCCTTCAGGACCGGCTCGAGATTCTGCGACTCTCCGGATACACGGAACGCGAGAAGCTCGAGATAGCCAAACGGCATCTCGTTCCCAAGCAGGCCGAAGCTAACGGACTTCGAGGAGACCAGGTTGTATTCGTTGATGAAGGCTTGTACGAAATCATTCGGCACTACACCCGCGAAGCCGGCGTGCGCAACCTCGAGCGAGAGATCGGATCCTGCTGCCGCAAGGTGGCTCGCAAGTTTGTGTCAGAGCAAGTGGCGGAAGACTTTAAGGACATCGTCAATGCCGAACGCGTGCGCGAGATGCTGGGCCCAATCAAGTTTCGCCAGCAGGGTATGGCCGCTTCAAGTGAAATTGGTCTTGCCACCGGACTGGCCTGGACCGAGATTGGGGGCGAAGTGCTTCAAATTGAAGCGACGCTGGTAAAGGGTCGTGGCGGGGTAACCCTGACAGGAAAACTTGGCGATGTAATGCAGGAGTCTGCCCAGGCGGCCCTGACTTGCATCAAAGCGCGCGCCGAACGTCTGGCGATGAGTCTCGACTTTATTCGTAAGCGTGACCTGCACATCCACATTCCTGAAGGCGCCATTCCGAAAGACGGTCCGTCGGCAGGCATCACCATGGCCACTGCTATGGCTTCCGCTCTGACACGCATGCCGGTGAGGAAGAATGTGGCGATGACTGGCGAAATAACCTTGCGCGGCCGTGTATTGCCAATCGGCGGCGTCAAAGAGAAACTGCTTGCCGCTCACCGCATTGGAATCGATACGATAATTCTACCCAAGGATAACGAAAAGGATCTGCCCGAAGTCCCCGAGGAGGTGCGCAATGCGCTCTGCGTCAATCTGGTAGAAACGATTGATGAGGTGTTGGCGCTTGCGCTCGAGGATGCGTGTCCAACTGGGGCTTCGGCCACCGATGGGTCCGAAACGCCGCCCCTCTGGAATACCGAACCGCCTTCACAGGGCATTCAAACAAGCTAGTTAGGTTCTGTTTATACCTGGGATTTCTTGACTTCGGCGTCATGGACGGCGCCTGAGACCAGGGTTGCTGTACGTTGTGGCGTTGCTCCTATCCGGAGCAAATTATACCCTCGGACAGGCGGTAGCCTGCCAGCCGCAATTTATTCTAATCACAAAGGAGATACGATAGTGGGAAAAACTAAAGATGCCGATCTGATTCTGAAACTGTATGACTTGAGGCGGGAATCGGTAATGCGCGAGGCGCGTAACTGGTTTTTCAGCTTTAATCCGCAAAGCGCTCAGGACTTCATTGACGTAATGGTCGGTGATAAGAGCGCTTATTTTCGTATGGTCGTTTCTTACTGGGAGATGGCTGCGTCATTTGTGAATCACGGCGCCATTGACGAGCAGATGTTCAACGATGCTAACGGTGAGCATGTCTTTGTTTATGCGAAGATCGAACCCTTTCTGGGCGAACTCAGGCAAATCTTCGGTTCTTCGGAATACCTGGCAAACCTTGAGAAAGCGGTTCGGCGCCTTCCCAATATAGATCAACGTATTGCTGATATGCGGGAACGCATGAAGCGCCTGATCGCTTTGCGTGAAGAGAAGGCCGCGAAGGCTGCTACCGCGACCTAAGCTTTAAATGAAGATCACGAGCGCGGAGTTTCTTAAGAGTGCCTTTAAAGAGGAGGATTGGCCAGCAGACCTGAAACCCGAAATCGCGTTCATGGGACGGTCAAATGTCGGCAAATCGAGCCTGATCAATTCCCTACTCCGCGTTCGTGGTCTGGCACGCACGTCGTCCACGCCGGGCCGAACCCAGTCGCTGAATTTCTTTGACTTAAACAAACGGTTTCGTTTCGTAGATCTACCTGGCTTTGGTTATGCCAGGGTACCGGAAACCATCAGATCCACCTGGGGCGAGATGGTCACGAACTACCTTGCCAAGCGGAGCCAGCTTGTGCTATCAATTCACCTCGTAGATTCGCGCCACGAACCCACAAAACAGGATTTGCAGCTTCACGAGTGGCTAAAGCACTATGCAAAGCCACGATTATTGGTCGCCACGAAATCCGACAAGCTTTCAAACAACGAGTTGAGAGAGCAAATGGAACACGTCAAGAGCGTGTTCGGCGAGGATCAAGTGGTAGCTTACTCCGCCCAGACGGGTCGCGGCAGAGACCAAGTTTGGCGAGCGATCGAAACTGCCCTAACAGGTTTGAGGGCCTGATGCCTTTAAGCGTTACACTTTTTCAATTCCTCTGCGTGTAATCCAGAACGGAATTGCGACACCCTAAACGCAACAGCCCCCTTTTGAACAACTATAACCCCGTATTAGGCCACGCGCGGTGGACGGCAAACATCATAGCGATGCTGGAAAATAACCGCTCGTTACGCTCCATTGTAATTTACCGTTGAGGAGATTCTCTTTGTAAACCTCGCGAATGGCGGCAAGGTTCCACGCAACCCGCATGGTGTGCTAAAGCCGTCTAACCATTCCCGATTTTTCTAATTCGGTTTTCCAAATTTGATAACAACAGGGCTACCAGTCTACAGACCGGCCGGCAGCCAGAAAGAAAGTCCTTAGAGACAAGCTAAAATGTCACAAAGATCACGTTCACGCTCATCGAGCACAAACACTGAAGCCAATGGCGAAACTGGTGGTTCAGTGGTCGCTACAGCGGAGATTCCCGAAAAAGAAGGTCGCGATCCCAGAGATTCGCGGGAGGAAGGTTTTCTTAATCTCGCCGATCTCAAGGAGATGTCCATCTCCAAATTGACCCAGATCGCGAAGGGTATGGATGTGCCCGGCGCCACCGGCATGCGCAAACAGGAATTGATCTTCAAAGTCCTGGCAGCGCAAACGGAGAAGAGCGGCCTTATCTTCTCGGAAGGTGTGCTCGAAACACTTCCAGACGGCTTTGGCTTCCTGCGCGCCCCGGAATACAACTACCTTCCTGGACCGGATGACATCTACGTGTCGCCTTCACAGATTCGAAAGTTTGATCTGAGAACAGGGGACACAGTAAGCGGCCAGATCCGGCCCCCCAAGGAAGGCGAGCGTTACTTTGCGCTCATTAAGGTAGAGGCCATCAATTTTGAATCACCGGATCAGGCGCGCGAGAAGGTGTTTTTTGACAACCTTACGCCCCTCTATCCAGATGAGCAGCTCAAGATGGAACTTACGGCAGACAATCTATCTGCCAGAGTCATCGATCTGGTAACCCCGCTCGGCAAGGGACAGCGAGCACTCATCGTCGCGCCACCACGCACGGGCAAGACGATGCTGCTGCAAACGATTGCCAACTCGGTAACACAGAACTGCCCGGAAGTAACCCTCATCGTGCTCCTGATCGATGAACGTCCGGAAGAGGTTACCGACATGCAGCGGTCAGTAAACGGCGAGGTGATCTCTTCAACTTTTGATGAACCGCCCACCCGTCACGTTCAGGTCGCTGATATGGTAATTGAGAAAGCAAAAAGGCTTGTTGAGCACAAGCGCGACGTTGTGATCCTGCTTGATTCGATCACTCGCCTGGCGCGAGCACACAACGCCGTCGTTCCCCCGAGTGGCAAGATACTCTCCGGCGGTATCGATTCGAATGCGCTACAGCGCCCGAAGCGCTTTTTTGGCGCCGCGCGCAATATCGAAGAGGGCGGCTCGTTGACCATCATCGCCACGGCCCTGATCGACACCGGGTCGCGTATGGACGACGTTATCTTCGAGGAGTTTAAAGGAACGGGTAACTCCGAAATTCACCTCGATCGTCGTCTCAGCGACAAGCGTCTTTTCCCTGCTATCGACCTGCAACGTTCAGGTACCCGCAAGGAGGAGCTGCTGATCAGCAAAGAGGACCTGAATCGTATCTGGGTTATGCGCCGCGTGCTCAATCCACTTTCGCCAGTCGAGCAGATGGAAGTCGTGCTTGAACGTCTCGAAAAGACGAAGTCAAACGCAGAGTTCCTGGCCTCAATGCAGAGTTAAACAATTGGCCCCCACGAGGAATGCTCTTCCCCGTGGGGGCTTCGTGTGAGTTCATCGCTCGACTCTTGAAACAGCAGCAGAATGCGTGTTGCCTTCCTTTCGTCCGAGGTTGTGCCTTTCGCCAAGACGGGCGGGCTCGCCGATGTGGCAGGCGCGCTGCCAAAGTTCCTTCGCCAGTTCGACGTAGAAACGGTCTCCATACTCCCGCTCTACAGCCAGGTAGACCGTGCGCTCTTGAGCGATCAGATCATTGAAGACATTGCGGTCCAATGGCGTGGTCAGGAGCTCCGGGTTCCGGTGCGGCTTAGCGAGGCCGGAGGCGTATCTGCCTATCTCATCGAATCGGACTATTTCTCGCGATCTTCTATCTACGGGCATGGGGACGATCACGAGCGCTTCGCCTTCTTTTCGCGAGCCGCGCTTTCACTTCTCAAGCAGATCGATTGGCCGCCGGATGTGGTGCACGGCAATGACTGGCCCTGCGGATTTGCCATGGCAGAATTGCGTCGCCAGCGGACGCTTGATACGTTCTTTGAGAACACGCAATCGCTCTTTTCGATTCATAATATTGCCTACCAGGGAGTCTTCGACGCCGCAGATCTCTGGTGGTTAGGCTTCGGCGAGCAACCGGATCGCGACGACTTCTTGTTTCAGGATGCTGCCTCGGCTCTGAAAGCAGGGCTTTTAGCCGGCGATGCACTCTCGACAGTGAGTCGCCGGTACGCACTCGAAATTCAAACACCAGAACAGGGTTATGGGCTCGATTGGTTACTCAGGGCGCGGCGCGATCGTCTCTTTGGAATCACCAACGGCGTCGATTACGACATCTGGAACCCGGAGACTGATCCCCACATAGCCGCTAACTTCTCGGCTACAGATTTGTCAGGTAAAAAGATCTGCAAAGGAGATTTGCTGAGGCGCTTCGGACTTCCCGACGAGCTTAACCGGCCCGTTTTTGCCACAATCTCCAGACTTGTGGCGCAGAAGGGCTACGACTTAATTCGACAGTTGGCCGGCGAAATTTTGCAGACAGGTTCGTTTTTCATAGCGTTGGGCGCTGGGGCCAGAGAGTATGAGGACTTTCTGCAAAGCTGGCGTGACAGCGCGCCGCTCCAGGTCGGTATCTACAAGGGTTACGCTCCTGAGGCGCTGGTACATCAGATGGAAGCGGGCGCCGATCTTTTTCTGATGCCTTCCCAGTATGAGCCCTGTGGATTGAACCAGATGTACAGCATGCGGTACGGAACTGTGCCGATTGTGCGGGCCACCGGCGGGCTCGACGACACGGTCGAAGGCTATGACCCGGTCCGTCAAACAGGGAACGGGTTTAAGTTTGAGGCCTATAATGCCGGTGCGCTGCTTGAAAAAATACGAGAAGCCCTTTACTTTTATGGGCGACCAAATGAGTGGCAAGTGATCCAGCGGAACGGTATGTCGATGGACAACTCATGGACAGCAGCCGCACAGAAGTATGCCGAGCTATACCGGTACGTTGGCAATCTGCGATAAACCAATGCACTAATTGACAGGTTCTATCAAATTCCAAGGAGATTCGTAAATGAGTGATTACGTAAACGAAGTAAGCGACAACAGCTTTGAGAAAGATGTGCTGCAATCGGACAAGCCGGTTCTGGTTGACTTCTGGGCAGCGTGGTGTGCCCCCTGTCGCATGCTTGCCCCCACTGTCGAAGCTGTAGCCGAAAAATACGCAGACTCCGCGCGTGTCGTTAAATTGAACGTGGATGACAATCCGTCAATCTCACAACGTTATGGGATAAAAGGGATCCCCACTTTGATACTCTTTAAGAATGGCAAGGAAGAGGAACGCGTGGTGGGCGCAACCTCTAAAGAGGCTATCTCGCGAATGATCGATAAGCATGTCAGTGCCCTGGCGTAATAGAGAAGCATTCGGCGCGAACTTTTGTATAAAAGGTTCGCGCCGGTTGTGTGTTAGCGAAATGAAATCACTGCGCCAGGCTAAGTTGGCAAGACAACGCTCCTTCGAGGAACGACTGGTAGAACGGCTTCGGTCGCGCAAAGTCGAGGACGCAAGGCTTCGCGCACGTCAAGCCCACGGCAAACTGCGGCGCTTCGTCAACACCAACTTTCGCAAGCAGGAAACTGTCGCCGCACTTTCACTGCGCCGCGGTGAATGCAATCGTTGCGGCGCCTGTTGCGAATTGCTCTTTAAATGTCCGTTTCTGAAGAAGCACAGGGATGGCACGACAACCTGCGGCATTTATGAAAACCGGCCAAACTCCTGCCGCCTGTTTCCGATTGAACGACGCGACATCGAGGAGGTGCGCGGTTCGTGCAGCTACTACTTCATCGAAAAGCCAATCCGGCTCGGGAAAGCAAGCTAACGGAATTTTGGATTTTTGATTTTTGATTGCGGTTTGACGAGTTGGCAATCACAGCGGGAAGTCAAGCTAGCATTTTTGATCTTTGATTGTTGATTGCTCTTGGAGTGAGGTTCTAATTAAGACTTGAAGTCATAACACACCAAATCTGTTTGTTTGGGTTAACGTGTAAATCAAAAATTCTCTTTATGTCAAAAACCATCGTCGTAATCGGCGCCCAGTGGGGCGATGAAGGCAAGGGGAAAATTGTCGACCTTCTCGCTGAACGCTTCGAAATCGTTGTCCGTTATCAGGGAGGACATAATGCAGGCCACTCCGTTCAGGTAGGAGACCGGTCATTTGTTCTTCACCTGCTCCCGTCCGGCATCGTTCATCCGGGCAAGACCTGTGTGCTGGGTAACGGGATGGTGATTGACCCGAAGGCATTCTTCGAAGAAGCTGACCGGCTGGTCTCACAAGGTGTCGAGGTATCACCGGCTCGCGTCAAGATCAGCTCCCGGGCACATCTCATCCTGCCCTACCATCGAGCCTTGGACCACACGAGCGAAGAGCGGCTGGGGAATGAACGAGTAGGCACCACGCTGCGCGGCATTGGTCCCGCTTATGAAGATAAGGCGGGCCGCCGTGGCATCCGAACAGCCGATGCATTGCAGCCGGACGTACTGCGCTCTCGCATCGAACGAAATCTTGAAGACGCCAATCGGATTATCATGGCCTATGGTGGCGAGGCGTTGAGCGCTGATCAGATATTCAACGAGATCTCTGAGCTGGCACAGCGTTTAGGCCCTTTCATCGCCGACACCACGCACTTTCTGAACGTTGCCGCCATCGAAGGTCGATCGATTCTCCTCGAGGGGGCCCAAGCAACACTATTGGACGTCGATCACGGCACCTATCCATTTGTGACTTCGTCAAGCACCACTGCAGGAGGCGCAGCAATCGGTACGGGATTGGCGCCGCATCGCATCACTGGAGTCCTCGGGATCGTTCGCACCTACACGACGCGGGTTGGCGAGGGGCCGTTTCCAACTGAAATGTTGCAGGGCGAAGCTGAGTTGGGCCAATTGATCCGCGAACGTGGACGCGAATATGGCGCCTCTACTGGACGCCCCCGCAGGACAGGTTGGTTTGACGCATTCGCAACCCGTTATGCAGCCGAGATAAATGGTTTCACCTCAGTGGCTTTGACGAAGCTGGATGTGCTTGATGCGCTTGATGAGATCAAAGTGTGCATCGGTTACAAGTTGAACGGAAAGATTTGCGACTCTTTACCTGCGGTTTCTCAGGACTTGAGGAATGTGGAGCCTATCTATGAGACTTTGCCGGGGTGGAAGAGTTCGACGGTTGGCACGACGGAAATGAATTCCCTTCCAGCCAACGCTCGGCGCTACGTCGACTTCCTCTCCGAGCAAATTGGAGTGGAAATCGGTCTAGTGTCGACCGGCCCCGAGCGCTCG
This sequence comes from Pyrinomonadaceae bacterium, assembly GCA_035512935.1. GTDB lineage: Bacteria > Acidobacteriota > Blastocatellia > Pyrinomonadales > Pyrinomonadaceae > PSRF01. The sequence continues at coordinate 22,853 of DATKDA010000106.1, forward strand.
CAGACTATCATCGTGAATGATTCGGCGCTTGGTAGTTGGCTTGCTGATTGAGCGCGGAGCGGGAGCGGGAGGACGGGGAGACGGGGGAGATGAGGAGACGGAGAGACGGGGAGACGCGGAGTCGGGGAGTCGGGCGCCCGTCGTAACACCGAAGGTGTTCGCTAATTCCAGCCCAGGGTTGGCTTTGAAACCCTGGGGAATGTAGTTGCACGGCTTATTTCTTAAACCCTGAAAGGGTTTGCGCTCCCCATGACGCGAACCCTTCCAGGGTTACTGTGACGACTAGACTTTCCCAGGGTTTCAAAGCCAACCCTGGGCTGGAATTTGCGAACACCTTCGGTGTTAAATGACGAATCTCCACCGGGATTTCAATATCGAGAACCGTATTCCCTCACGTAAAAACCCACTCGAAAATGTGAACTTGCCTGCCTTTCACTGCGCATGTAGAATCCCTTTTGCGCACCTCGCACAAAAATGAGCACGCCGGGCGTGCTCTCCGTTTCTAAGTGGGCCGATAGCTCAGTTGGTAGAGCAACTGGCTTTTAACCAGTGGGTCGCAGGTTCGAGTCCTGCTCGGCTCAAATCAAATCCCCAACGAATCCATCCCCGAAAGATACGCGGCAAGAAATCGTGGGAAGACGACCGGGCGTTTTTGGAAACCCTGACCGCACACTTTGGCGGCATGCTGATCCGCAAAATCCGCCATGACGACATCGAATCCTTCAAGGGCAAGCGCTTTGCGGACCAAAAAAGAACGGCAAGC
>DATKDA010000107.1:0-38207 GCA_035512935.1 Pyrinomonadaceae bacterium
GTCTCTTACTTCACATTGGTGACAGCGTCTCATGGAGTGCTTGACGCTCTCACCGACGGTGGTCCAGGCGTGGCTTTCTTTGCTCCATTTGATAACACACGTTACTTCTTTCCCTGGCGGCCCATTGAAGTGTCAACACTCAGAGTGGAAGCCTTTCTGGGGGCTCGCGGCCGGGCAGTACTCGTGAGCGAAATCAAATGGCTCTGGCTTCCCTGCGGCGTTCTGGTCGTTGCCATCTTGCTATGGCGTAGTCCGGCAATCCGCCGGCACTCGGAATAGTCTTTGCCACCAGACAGCTGATCCACGAACCCACACGAAAATAGGTGAAACATTTTAGTTGTAAGAGTCATAGCCAAACAGTGACCACTGACCACTGACCAACCTTACAAACTTGACGACGGCGTCAGTTGTTTGCAGTATGGTGTCGTAACAACTTCGCTCCCCGTATTTTTCCCTGAAAGGTGTGCCGATGTATTTGAAAAGTCTATTTTCCTGCTTAATCGTCTGCCTAGTTTACGCGTCGCTCGTACCTGCCGTAACGCGCATCAACACCCCGGCAGACTCGACTCAGACTTCGCCCGCGCGTGACGAGAAGCTCTGGAAACGCGCGCTCGAAATTCACCGGAAAGCAATTGTCGTGGATACTCACAACGACATCCTTTCGATGATGACTGATGACGAATATGATTTAGGCGTGTCGTCCGTCGGCAAGTATCACACCGATCTCGCTCGCATGAAGCAGGGAGGGGTTACCGCTGAATTCTTCTCAGTCTATGTCGATCGCAAGTACGCCCGCGAAGGCGGTTCAGCTCGCCGCGCGCTGGACATGATCGACTATGTCTATCGAGCCGCTGAGCGCTATCCAAACGACCTCATGATGGCCTATTCGACAGCGGACATTCGCCGGGCCAAACAGCAGAACAAGATTGCGGCCCTAATGGGAATCGAGGGGGGCCATGCAATCGAAGACTCACTGATGGCCCTGCGGAGTTTTTATCGTCTCGGCATCCGCTACATGACGCTAACGCATAACAATACGAATAACTGGGCTGACTCATGCTGTGACGAAGCGAAACACAACGGACTCTCTGAATTCGGCAAGGAAGTTGTGCGCGAGATGAATCGGATCGGGATGTTGATCGACATCTCGCATGTTTCGGATAAAACGATGAGCGATGTCCTCGACATTTCAACCGCCCCGGTGATCGCCTCGCATTCATCTGCCCGCGCGCTTGGCGATCGCACGCGAAACATTCCTGACGACCTTTTGCGGCGTATCGGGAAAAACGGTGGCGTCGTCATGGTCAATTTCTATCCGGCCTTTATTGACCCAAAGGTCATCGAAGCGCAAAAAGAGCGTGACGCTCGCCTTAAGCCGCAGATGGACGAGTTGAGGCAGAAATACAAAGAGGATCAGAAGCAACTGGAAGAGGAGATGGCCAAGCTCCTGGCAGCCCATCCCTTGCCGCCTACGCCTCTCTCGGTTTTGATCGATCACTTTGACCACATCGCTAAAGTTGCCGGCATAGACCACGTGGGAGTTGGCTCTGATTTTGATGGAGTGCCCAATCTACCAGTCGACATGGAAGACATCTCAAAACTGCCGAACTTGACCTACGAGTTTTTAAAGCGAGGCTACAGTGAAAGGGACATCCGGAAAATTCTTGGTGATAACTTTATGAGGGCCTTCGCCGAAGCCGAGCGGGTGGCACTAGCCTCGTCCAAAGGCATCAGCAAGGACGGAAGCGTGAAACGCATCACCGTCGAGGCGAAGTAAAAAAACGCCCGGTACTGGTCTCCGCAGAGCCCAGACCGGGCAAAACAAATTAGTTACAGAGAATCAGCTCTAGCGATTCAGCTCGCCTTCTTTTCCTTCCCTGATTCCTCGATCCTTGATTCCTTGTTTATCATGTTCGGGATTTGTACCCTGACCGCCACTACGTCCTTTGGACTGATCGTCGAGTGGGTTGCGACCCGGCGCCTGCCGGCCGCTCTCACCCTGGCGTCCGCCAAGGCCCTGATCTTTTTCCTGATCTCTCATTCTATCGTCTGCCATTTCAAATCCTCCTTGATCTTGGTTACTTGAAGCTTCACAACACACTGACTGAAGCTCTTGTTACTCTAGTTGTCATCAACCCGCATGCCATATCGGAATCGCTGGATACTGTCGAAGAAAGGCACGTTTTCAATATTCAAATCGTACAGCCGATTTGTATAAATCATACACGCGCCTCGACTTGATGCGGCGAGGCCTCAACATTGACGTGCTATAATTTTGAGCATTTGATGACACCTGCCGGCATCTACATTCACATTCCTTTTTGCCGCTCGCGTTGTTCTTATTGCGACTTTGCCACGGGAATCTATGATGGTGACCGCGCTGAAAAGTATGTTGCTTCAGTGACCCGCGAGATTGCGTCATGGCGAGAAGTTAGTCTCCCGGTAAGTGTCAATACGATCTATTTCGGCGGCGGAACGCCATCACTTTTGGAACCCCGGCAACTCGAGAGGATTTTAGACGGAATAGAAACCCGCTTCAGCGTTGCGGTAAATAAAGAGATCACTATCGAGATCAATCCAGGTCTCGTGGGAGCCGGCGCCACCAGAGGCACATCCGAGGAAGCTTTGAGGGAGTTTCGGCGGCTGGGTATCAACCGTGCAAGCTTCGGAGCTCAAACTTTTAACGATCGAGAACTTGCCCGTCTCGGTCGTTCACACACCGCCAAAGAGACGCGACAAACTTTTCATTCACTGCGCAGGGCAGGTTTTGACAACGTCAGTTTCGACCTTATTGCCGGACTTCCCGGCCAGACTCTTGACGGCTGGCTGCAAAACCTGGAAGAGGCTTTTACGCTACAACCAGAGCACCTTTCCTTCTATCTCCTTGAGGTCCATCAGGGAACCCCGCTTGCGGAACACATTCGGCGCGGCATTCAGCCACAACCGGATGAAGACCTGGCCGCCGCGATGTACGAAGTGATGCTCGAGCGAGCGGTTGTCGCGGGTTACGAACACTACGAAATCTCGAATCTTTGCCGCCCCGACTACGAGTCCCGTCATAACAGTAAGTACTGGAGTGGGGCGCCATACTATGGTTTTGGTTGCTCCGCTCATTCCTACGATGGGGAAGTCCGTCGCTGGTCCAATGAGCGTGATCCCGCCCGCTACATGGAATTGATCGCCAGTGACCAGCCGGTAATCACAGAACGGATCGAATTGACAGGATCGGACGCCTACTCGGAATCGATTTTCCTTGGCCTGCGCCTGATGCGGGGGATTAGCGTTAAAAAGATTCAGGAACAATTTGGCGTAGACATACGTGAGGAACACAGGCAGGATCTGGACCGGTTTCGACAGGCCGGCTTGCTCGAAATTGATGGCGATCTAATCAGGCTGACCCGTCAGGGAGCGCTGGTCTCCAATGAAGTCTTTGCAGCTTTTGTATAAACCCTCTTCTGGAATGGTACTAAGCAAATCTAATGTCGCGACCCCTGATTATTGCTATTGATGGTCCATCCGGCGCGGGCAAGTCGACCCTCGGTCGCATGCTCGCTCGCAAACTGAATCTCCTCTACATTGACACCGGCTCGATGTATCGCGCTGTTGCGCTGGTAGCCCTTGAGGACGATATTGACCCTCATGACGAAGTCGCTTTGGCGGCACTCGCGGCTGATGCTGACATTGATCTGTCAGGGGATCCGGATTCGTTGAGGGTAACCCTTGCCGGGCGCGATGTTTCTGAGGCGATCCGCAGTGAGGCGGTAACCAGATTGGCATCCTTAGTTTCAACCGTCCCCGCCGTCCGCCGTGCATTAGTCGAACGGCAGCGCGAGCTAGGCAAGCGGGGAGCAATACTCAACGGACGTGACATCGGCACGGTTGTCTTTCCCGATGCGGATGTGAAATTCTTCCTGACTGCTGTGGCGGAAGAGCGGGCGCAACGTCGCTTTAATGAACTTCAGACTCCTGAGCTAACCTTGGAGGAGACGCTAACCGAGATAAATGAGCGCGATCGACGCGACACTACGCGGGCTGATTCACCCTTGGCGGTCGCCGCGGATGCAACAGTTATTGATTCGACAGGTCAGTCGATCGATCAAGTATTTGCAGAGATGATGCGCGTCATTCAGGATAAAGTGGCGGAGGACAAGGACGGGTGACCCAGTGAAACTTACAACTTTTTTCATTCAAGTCCGAACCGATCTGGATCCTGGTTTTCTCGCTGGCGCCTTTGGTATTCGGACTACTCGCGTTTGTGATTGTGATATGGCTGAGATAATTCTGTTCCATTGACACAGGATCAAATGTTTACTGGAATAATTGAAGAACTCGGTACCGTGCGTAGCGTCGAACGTCGTGGCGAAGGAGCTAGAATAGTCATCGAAGCTCACCTCGTCACCGGCGACAGCAACGATGGTGATTCAATTGCCGTGAATGGCGTCTGCCTGACCGCGCTTGAAGTAAACAAAGATTCATTCGCGGCTGATGCATCGCGCCAGACTCTGGACCGGTCGACGCTTGGCACTCTTCGTCGGGGAGCCAGGGCGAACCTTGAACGCGCAGTTACACCCACCACCCGGCTCGGGGGCCATATCGTGCAGGGTCATGTCGACGCTCGGGGAACTTTCCTGGGCGCCATCGATGAAGGTGGTTCGTGGACAGTCCAGATTGCCTACCCGCCAGAAATTGCCCGTTATCTTGTTTTGAAAGGCTCCGTCGCCGTCGAAGGCATTAGCCTCACCATCGCCGGGCTCACGGAAGAACATTTTGACATCGCGGTGATTCCGAAGACCTGGGAAGTTACTAACCTGTCACACCTCAAGGCCAACGAGGCAGTAAACCTCGAGGTCGACATTATCGCCAAGTACGTCGAACGAATCATCAGCTACGCACCCGCCGAAAAGTCCGGACTCACAATCGAAAAACTAACAGAGATGGGCTACACGTAGGGGGGATCCCCGAAGCGGCGGCAGTTTGGGTATTTCGCTTCAGATACGGCTGGCGCCAATATCAAACGTTACGCAGAGAGATTCTCAATTAAGAAGACTCTTTCATGATCATGACTCCTCGTTCGAAAAAATCGATACTTTCGGTTAACATACTCAGGAATTTAACCTTTCTGCTCGAACTTTGAGGCGTTTTGCAGCCCAGAGCCCAGTAGAAAAACAAGGAATTGAAGACTTCTACTCCGATGCCATTTGCCTCAATCGAAGACGCTGTCGCCGACATTCGCGAAGGCCGAATGATCATTATCGTCGACGACGAGGATCGCGAGAACGAGGGTGATCTCGTCTGTGCCGCTGAGAAAGTTACCCCCGAAATCATTAACTTTATGGCGCGGCATGCTCGTGGCCTGATCTGCCTGCCCCTCACTGAGGAACGCTGCGACGAACTGCACCTGACTACTCAGGTTGCCGACAATACCTCGTTTCTTGGTACTGCCTTCACTGTCTCCATAGACGCACGCAAGGGAGTGACGACCGGTATCTCAGCGGCCGATCGTGCCACCACAATCCTGGCGGCTGTAGATTCAAACACTAAACCACTGGACTTGGCCCGGCCCGGGCACATTTTCCCCCTGCGAGCCAAGAACGGAGGCGTGTTGGTCCGCCCAGGACAAACGGAAGCCAGCGTAGACATTGCCCGCGTCGCCGGTCTCTATCCGGCGGGCGTCATCTGTGAGGTCATGAATGAAGACGGAAACATGGCCCGTCTGCCGGAGCTCCTGACGTTCGCCGCTGCGCATGGTCTGAAGATGATCACCGTGGCAGATCTGGTGAGATACCGGATCAGGAAAGAGATGCTGGTGCGAAGGATTGTGGAGACCGATCTGCCAACCGTTTACGGTCGCTTCCGCGCAATTGCTTACGAGAATGTCATCAATGGCGACGTGCACCTCGCGATGGTAATGGGAGATGTACGCACCAACGAACCGATTCTGGTTCGCGTTCACACTGAAAATGTGACCTGCGATATGTTCGGCTCGCTAATCGACGACACCGGGTTTCAACTCCACACTGCGCTCGAAAAGATCGCCGCAGCCGGCCAGGGAGTCGTTCTCTATCTGCGCCAGCGTGAACACAGCCTTGATCTGGTGAACCAACTGCGCACTTACGCCGTTATGCAGGAACGTGGATTAAGTAAACAGAATGCCAGTATTGAGACCGGATATGGAATGGATCGCGACTATGGGGTCGGTGCACAGATCCTCCACGACCTTGGTCTCCGGCGAATACTGCTGTTATCGAATCATCCCCCCAAAGTTGCGGCTCTTGAAGGTTTCGAACTCGAAGTCGTCGGCAATGTCCCCCTGGGTGAACCCGCACGTCTCAAAGATCCGGATGCGGAAAAGATAACTTCAAATCCGGATAAGAAAGAGCAGCGGACTTGAGCGGTTGGATCATCCGTCGTCCCGAATTGGACCAAAAAGCCGTACGCGCCTGACTCTCCTCTGGTTTTCAAAGGCGTGCTCTTGTACCATTCGGGCTCTCCCTCTCGAACTTGAACTTATCCTGGCTGCGGCTGCGGCTAAACGTTATGAGTGTAGACGATCGCGATAAACGGTCCGACGACCAACCGAAAACTGACCAGGGGCCTGAGCAGAAGTCTGTAGCCGATGCCCTCCAATCGGAAACGGATGAACCACTTCCCCCTGAAGCCGAAGAGATTGCTGAGCGCGATGCCGACCAGCCGGAACCAGTCACACCGCAGGGCCGGCATCGGCGATGGGTCACGCGCCGCAATGCCTTTATTGCCACCACAGCTATTGCCATAGGGTTCACGGCGTTAGTTCTTCTCGTCATTCTCGCCTTCCGGCTTGGTTACGTAGACCGCTATGTTGCCGGCCAGATTATTGAAACATTTGCTCAATATGGAATCCGGGCAGAGATCACCGAGTTCCATACAACATTCCCTCCCGACAACGTCGAGATGACCGGCATCGCTCTCTACGACGCACAAACGGGAGAGCCGCTCGGCAAGATCGATCGCCTGGTCGCAACGGTAAAGATCGCGGATTTATACGCCCTCAGTCTCCGGCGGGAGATCGATTTGCGGGCCTTGCGCATTGAAGGTTTTGAAGCCTGGATCAATTTCGATGAGCAGGGGCGCTCCAACTTTCGGAACATCCATATTCCACCGCCGGATCCCAATCGGAGAATTCTTTTTGCTTATTCCACGGCTCGCCTCGAAATCCAGAACGGAGTGATTCACTACGGTGACGCGCGTCACGAAATCTCGGGAGAAGCCCGCAATCTACGCGCGACGATTCAACCCGACGATCCCGGCGCCCCCGAAGAGAGCTGGATGAACACCTTTACGTTGGCAGTTTCCGACTCGTCGTTCGTCTATGATGGCCGTCCAGTTAATAACATCGACATCGAAGTCAAAGGCCGCGCTAATCAAACCCAGGCCGAAATACACGAACTAGTACTTCGCTCACCCGTGGCCGAGGCGACTCTGAATGGGACACTGGATGACTGGCGGAACCTCCGTTACAACCTGAACATCACGTCTACTGTCGATCTAACGCAACTCTCTGACGTTCTTCAACCGGGCGCGGCGCTTCGGGGCGCCGGGCGGTTCGTTGGCACGGTAACCGGAGAAGGCGATCAATACCGCGTCGAAGGTCAAATCCAATCCGATGCCCTTGCTGCCGACGGGATCCGGTTGCGCGGTCTTAACGTGACCGCGAGCGGCTCGGGTAAGGGCCAAGCCTACGAAGTAAATGGAAGGGCGGTAGCTGAATTGCTCGCCGCCGGGGACTTCCAACTCAACACAGTGCAGTTGGCCGGTGGGGTGATGGGAACCGGATCCGACTTTCGCTGGTTAGGCGAGCTACGAGCGGCTGCGGCCCGTGGCTACGGGACCACAATCGCTGGTTTGATACTGCATGACGCCCGAGCTGAAATGGCCGATGGGGTGCTTACAGCTTCGTCGCCTCGATTTACCGCTAACAGCATCAGGTCGGGGGCAGCCACCTTAGATGGCGTGACAGCGTCTGACCTTCGCCTCCGAAGTCAGAGCGACACAACGACTGCTTCCGTAGCCCAGGTTAACGCTGGCGCCATTGTTGCTGGCGGGACACGCGTTCAAGGCGTAACTGCCGGCAACATCTCGATCGAAAGCCGCGGCGCACTCACGAACGTGGTCGTCGAAGAATTAGGCATCGGTGAAGTTAATGCCGCCGGCGCTCATATTGGCAGCCTTAACATTGCAGGCGTCCGCCTATCAGTACGAGCCGGACGCATCGAGGGCTCCACGGCGGACATCGACGTCGGCACAGTTAGTTTCGAGGGCGGACAGGCAGATGAAGTGCGACTGGCCCGGCCTGTATTCATCGTCGAACCTTCTGGACGCTACCGGGCCAGTGCCGATCTAAGCATCGGAGGTGGCGTGCTCGGTAGCATGAATCTGGGCCAGGCACGAGCAAACGTCGTAGCCTCCAGCACCGAGCTCCAACTCAACGACCTGAACGCCGACATCTTTAGAGGCAGAGTCACGGGAGATGCGGGGTTTGCCCTGACGCGCCGTTCAAATTCCCGACTAGCTCTCGAGTTTAAGGACGTGGATGTTGCCGGGCCTGCCGCAGCGTTGTCCGGGGCAGCCATACCACTTGCCGGCCGGGCGAACGGTCGAGTTGATTTGGTATTTCCGGGAACGGATTTCGAAGGCGCTTCGGGAACTGTAAACACTCAGTTAACAGCCCCAACAGGTGAAGTCGAGAACGGGTTTATCCCGATCTCCGGAGAGGTAGCACTGCGGGCTGCGGATGGCCTGTTTCAAATCGACCGAGTAGATCTGCAAACGTTGGCTACACGTTTGAGCGCTACGGGAAGTTTCTCGTTTACGGCCGACTCAGACTTGCAGGTAGACCTTGATTCTAAAGATGCGACAGAACTTCAAAGCATCCTGATCTCTTCTGGCTTGCTGCCTGAGATCGAAGAGCAGATAAACACTTACGGCCTCGAGCTAAGGGGACAACTCGCCTTCAAAGGGGCAATTACCGGACAACTCAACTCTCCGGATCTTAATGGAAGAATTTCGCTGGGGTCGCTAGTTGTAAATCAGCTTGATCTGGGATCGCTTTCGGCCTCAATCAACATGACGCCTTCGGAAATGCGCGTTTCGGATGGCCGTCTGATTGAACAAGACGGGGGTGGCATGCAGTTTTCTCTTGTCGCACCGCGTCTGGGTGAAAACAACATCGTATTTGAAGCCTCATTCGATCGAATGAACGCGAGGAATCTGATCGCCGCCTTGCCGGTAAGTCAGAGCCAACGCAATCGCCTGAGAAATACGCAAGCAGATGTTTTCGGTACGGTAAAGATTGCCGGCATACCAAACAAAATGAGCGGCAACGCGGACATTCGATTTGGACCAGGAACCCTCGCAGGCGAACCGCTCGAGAGCCTCATTGCCCGTGCCAACTTCCAGGGTTCGAATGTCACTATTGAAACACTCGATGTGCAGCTTCGTGCCGGCCGTTTCATTGCAAGTGGTAACGTTGACATATCTACAACCGCTTTTGCTGTACAGGGCAAAGCCGAGGGAGTAGACCTGAGCAGATTGACTGCCCTCATACCACCAACCGGGGTTCCGAATCTAACGGGCACAATCGATTTCAACGCTCAAATTTCGGGTAACCTGGCCCAACCCGATTTTTCGGCCTTTGAGATCACTTTTGACGGTCGCGGTCACGACATAACAGTGAACGGCAGGCCTGCCGGCACGGTGGAGCTGGTCGGGAGAACCGAGAACAGGCAACTCAATGTCACTCTGACCGCAGACATCCTGGGGCCCAAACAGACGATTGCCGCCCGCGTTGATCTCGCCAGCGAACGTTTGGCATCAAACATCGAAACGTCGCTTGTCGATGCCGATCTCTCGAATCTGTTTAATATTGCGCTACCTCGGGATGCAGTGCGCGTGACAGGCCGTGTTACGGGTACTATCCAGGCAAGCGGAGATCTCCTCGATGAGGACGGCTACTTCTCGCTTGACGGTCTGCAAGGAACAGCAAGCTTCGCAGACCTCAGCTTTAGAGTTGAAGATGTTCAACTAACCGCAGCGGCTCCATTTGTCATTCGTCTTTCCGCAAACGAACTGTCTTTCGATAAAACTCAGTTCACCGGCCCCGGCTCGAATATCCAGATTGAAGGCATAGTGGGGGTGCGGCCAGGCGGTAGAAACAGTCTGGCCGTGGACGGTCGTCTCAACCTGCGAGTCTTGAATGGAATTTCGCCTGACCTGTTTACTACCGGCACCGCCGAAGTTGCAGTACGAGTCACCGGGACTTATCAGCAACCACGGCTGAATGGAACCGCATCAACTACCGGCGCATCAGCGTCACTCCTACTTGGAAACGAACGTTGGACCGTGTCCAACTTGAATGGGCTGGTAAGATTCACAGCGGATCAGGCCCAGATCGATTCGTTCACCGGCAACATCGGAGGCGGTCGCATATCAGCCACGGGAGGTGCGCTGATGGATGGCTTCACTGTCTCTCGATTTTTAATAAACCTTCGAGGAGAAGAGTTAACCGTCCCGTTTCCGGAGAACTTCAGATCGACGCTCGATGCCGACGTCGAATTCAGGGGTTCTTCTCGAGAACAATTAATCTCCGGGGTCGTTAACTTGCGAAGAGCCGAATATACCGAAGACATCGAGCTAACCAACCTGATCAATTTCGGGCGTGAAGACTCGATTGAGGAGGGAGACGAGATTGACATGCCCTCCACGACTTTCTTCAGCGACCTAAGAGTCGAGGGACGCAATGCCCTTGTGGTCAGAAATAATCTGGCCGATCTTGTGGGTTCGGTATCGCTTCAGCTTAACGGTCCGGTAAATTCCCCTATTATTTCTGGAAGAGTCACGGCCACGAGCGGCACCCTGAATTTCCGCAACGACAGATACGAGGTAACTCGTCTCCTGATCGATTTACCACCCCGGCGGGATGCCGATCCCATCATCAACATTCAGGCGGAAGCCCAAATCCGCGGATATCGGGTGATTGTCAGTCTCAGCGGACCACTCTCGGAGCCTCAAGCAATCGTGCGTTCTGAGCCAGCGTTGCCGCAAGCCGATGTAGTGGCGTTGATTACGACAGGTCAGCTCGCGACAGGCGATACCAGCGCTTCGATCCTCTCACAGTCAACCCTTGGAACGGCGACCAGTCTGCTCACCGATGCCCTCATAAACGTGCCGGCTCAGCGAGCCGCAAGCAGACTCTTTGGCCTAAGCAGATTCGAGATTAGTCCGGTGCTTGGTGGCGGACGAACAGGCGCAGCCCCCTCGGCGCGGCTGACTGTGGGAAGACAGATTAATCGAAACCTCAATGTAACGTATTCCACCAATGTTGCCTCCGATCCCAATCAAATACTGTCTGTGGAATATCGCGTCTCCGATCGGCTGTCATTCATTGCGCAATATGAGCAGGGATCTACCAGAAGGCTCACCTCGCGCAACGATAGCTTCAGTTTCGAGATTCGCTTTCGGCGACGGTTCTAGCTGATCTAAGCAAGGGGTAGTTAGTGAAATTAGCAGGGGAGCGGAGCGCGGTAAACAGGATGCAGGTTGCCAGGGGTGAGACAGTGATTGAGAGCAGAATCTTCCGCGCCGGTTGTGGCTGGTCGCAAAGGCTGTTCGCGTCACTCCTCATTCTCATCGGAGCATTCGGTATATCAGCTCGAGCCACGGTTGATCTTGCCGACTACGAAGGTCGATTAATCGTAGCTGTAGAAGTCGTCTTTGAAGGCTCCCCGCCCGATCCCGCAGTGCAAGCCGAGTTTCTTGCGCTCCTCACCGTGTCACCAACCACTGAATTCTCAGCGGTAACAGTCCGGGAATCGCTTCAAAGGCTATTCAATTCCGGTCGCGTGGCGAATGCGCGTGTGGAAGCCATTGAGGAAGGTCCGCCAAAAACCGGCCCCATTCGTTTGCGGTTCATCGTGCAACGCCAGGTACAGATCAGTGAGATCCGTATTGAACTGGGTCCAGTGACTGGGACTCCGATTTCTGAGGATGAACTGCGGGCGCGACTCCAACTCTCGCAACCTGGAACCCGGCTATCACAGCAGATCATTGCACGCAATGCGGATGAGATTCAGATCTATTTACGCGATCGCGGCTACTTTAATGCGGTTGTCGAATCTGATGAAGAGATCGATGCGAGTGGTACGAGGGCCGTGGTCACTTATCGCATCACTCCCGGCGAGCAGTCTCGAATGGCCGGCTTCAACATTGATATATCCGGCTTTGATCCGGCCGCTGTTCGTCCAACGCTCCGGCTTCAACCAGGCGAACCGTTTACTCGTGAAGCTCTGGGTGAGGATGTAAACCGCATACGGCAGGCTATCATCGAGCGAGGTTATAAGGCCCCGTTGTTGGACGACCCCCAGGTCCAGCGCGATCCGGAGGCAAATCGGATTACGGTAACTCAGACCGGTGCGCTTGGACCTCGAGTGGCTGTCAGAATCCAAAACTACGAGGTCAGTGAACGCACGCAGCGGGAACTGCTTCCCGTCCTTCGTGAAGGCAACATTGATCCTTCAGCAATAGTCGAGGGGGCCCGGCGACTTCGCAACAGGCTCCAGGAAGATGGTTATTTCTTCGCCGAGGTGACGCCAATCTGTACTGTGAGCCCGCCCGTTCCCGACCTGGAGCCAAATGGTACTCCCGAAACCTGCGACAATCTGAATCCTGAAGCTTTAAGCGGCAACACAGTCGAGATCGTCTACGACATGGAAAGGGGAAGACGCTTTCGCCTTACGGATATTCGTATTACGGGAACAGACTCCATCTCCTTTTCTGATGTCGAAGCTGATCTGCGAACTCGGAAGGCAAGCGTTCTTGGCCTGATTCCCTTCTTCGGATACGGCCGTGGTTATACGAGTCTGACACTGCTCGAACAGGACAGAAGGACCATCAGAGCTTACATGCGAGATCTCGGGTATCGCCGCGCGGAAGTTCAGGTTCTGCAAGGTGTATCGCTTGACGGCGAGAACCTCATTATTACGTTTCACGTGGAGGAGGGTCCCCTCACCCGTATCAAAGGAGTCGAGGTTCGCGGCAACCAGATCTTCACCGACCAGAGAATCCGCCGGGAACTGATGACGGTAGTTGGTGGCCCATACTCACGCACGCAAGCCCTGGTAGATGGCGAGCGGGTACTCGCGCTTTACTCCCGTCTCGGTTATGTGGATGCCGATCTGGACTTTTCGATAGTGGAATTGCCGACGAGCAGCGAGGAGGAGGAATATGTCAGGTTGGTTTATTCCATTAGCAGTGAAGGCGATCGCGTCTTTATCTATCGAATCATTGTGAATGGTGTAACCGGTGATCTGGAGACCCAGCGGACCAAGCGAGATGCGATCGTGAGGGCAATCTCCCTATTCGAAGGCGATGTCTTGCGACCTGACCGGATTGCCGAGAGCGAACGGGAGCTTTATCTCACCGACGCTTACCGGCAGGTAATCATTCGGACGGAACCGGCAGGAGAGACCCCGGGGGGCTTCCGAAGAGTTGACGTAATCATCGATGTCGAAGAAAAGAAGCCGCGCGTTATTGATTATGGCGGAGGCTATTCGACTGATACGGGAGCGCTAGGTCTCGTGGAAGTGAGTCACGTCAATCTAATGAACAAACTGCGCCAGGGCGCTATGCGCCTGCGCGCCAGCCAGCGACAACAGTTACTGCGTTTCGAGTTTTTCGATCCCAGATTTGCTCGTTACAGCCGCAGGCAGTTTGCGCCCCTGGGTCTGTCCGTTGAATATACACGCGACTCCACTATCACTCGCTTTTTCCGCTCTGCAATCGATCGCGGCACGTTTGGCATTGTGCAACGACTGGATGAGGACGGAAACCCAATCGACGCATTTGGGATGAGGGTAGACGAGCCGACGATAAACCGGTTTACGTTCGCCGCTGAAACTCAGCGCATCCTCGATCGCGGTACTCGTACTATCGTTTTTGGCCGCTACAGTTATGAGGACGTTCGTCTTTTCAACCTGGATAGTCTGTTGATCAGTCCAATCTTGCAGCCTGATCGCGCTGTGCGCCTATCAAGACTCGGGGTCTCCTTCGTTCGTGACACGAGGGTGAGATGTGAGCGGGGCTTACTCGGTCTGACGGGCCGCCGGCTCTCCGGCGACATCGAACCCGGCGCACGCGGCGAAGTGTGTCGTTATAATCAGATCGATCCAACCGGTGGTGACTTCCTGACCGTCGACTTTGCATCAGCGCTCAGGCAATTGGGTGGAAATATCTCCTTCAATCGCTTTCAAACAAACTACCGTCGGTACCTGAAAGTTCCCTGGCTGCGCAACACAGTCTTCGCCGGCAATCTGACTCTGGGGCTGGCCAATGTCTTTAACCCACGCGATCGAGACAACAGCGGGACGATTGATGAGATCGATTTCACCTTGCCAATCAGTGAAAGGTTCTTTTCAGGGGGCTCGACCACGCTTCGGGGTTTCAGCTTTGAAGAGGCTGGACCACGACAGGTGATCATTCCCGAGGGAGATTTTCGAGATCAAGAAGGGAATGTCGTCATGCTCAATCCGTTTACTGTGCCGGTAGGTGGAAATGCCCTGGCGATCGTCAATCTTGAAGCGCGAATCCCCCTCACCAGCGGTTTTCAGGTGGTCCCATTTTACGATGGGGGAAATGTCTTTCGAAGGATCGGGGACCTTTTCCGGAAGCGAGATGACACTCAATCGCCGCCAGGCGATCCGATTGCAGCAATCAATCGCGCTAACCTGCGCGCTCGTTGGACCCATACTGTGGGACTGGGATTCAGAATCCAAATTCCAATTGGGGGCGCGCTTGCCGTAGATTACGGGTTCTTACTGCGACCTCCCGAGTTTCTGGTACCGCAGCGGGGGCCGTCGGGAAACTTCGACGCCGATCCCGCCATCTATCGACTCAAGAGAACGCAATTGCATTTCAGAATCACGCAGACGTTCTAATTCCTCGGAGGAAGAATGTATAAACCAGGTACAAGCGCTGGCCATCTCAAAGCAGCTACTGTTTTTAGTAAGCTGACCTCTTCTTGTCTGCTTGTTGCTGCATTGTTCGTAATGCATTCGGCATTCCAAACCTGCCGCGTGCAAGCACAGGAAGTAGTTGACCGCATGGTGGCAACTGTCAATAGCGGAGTTCGCTCAGAGCCAGACTTGATTACTTACACAGATCTTCTCTGGCAGATGGCGCTTCAGCCTAATACCCCGATCGAAAGACCTTCATCACAGAATCTGAATCGTGCTTTACGACTCTTGATCGATCAACGGCTGATTCTTCAGGAAGCGGCAAAGTTACCCACCATTACTCCTACTGCCGAAGAGATCAAGAACGCTCGCGATGAACTGGTTAAGGCGTTTGCAACACCAGCCGAGTTTCAGGAAAGACTCCGGCGCGTCGGCCTAACCAGCGAGAAGCTTGACGAGATTCTGGATCAACGACTTAAGATCGAAAAATATCTGGACTTCCGCTTTCGAAACTTTGTTGTGATTACTCAAAGTGAAATCGCAGATTATTACGAGGCGGTGTATGTTCCACGACTGAGGGCTCGTTCTCCCGGGCAAATAGTGCCTACCATCGAAGAGAGTCAGGATGAGATCGAGCGCATCCTCACCGAGGCTAAGATCGAATCAGATATGGATGCCTTCCTTGACAACGCACGGGAACGAGCAGAAATAGTAGTACTGCATTCGGTATGAATGCATATTTGGCAGTTGAATTTGGGCATTAATTAACGGGCACGACGCCCGTACCGCGTTATGGGCCGCAGCAGAAAAGAGAGGCCGAGGATTGGGCTTGCACTTTCGGGAGGAGCAGCTCGAGGTATAGCTCACATCGGCGTTCTAAACGCGCTTGCCGAACACCAAATCCCAATAGATTGTGTCGCCGGCACGTCCGCAGGATCGATTGTCGGTGGGGCTTTCGCTTCCGGAATGCCTCTTGCCGAGATTGAAGCGATTGGCAAAAGTCTGCGTTGGAGGGACATCGGGCGCATGACGATGTCGCGCCTCGGGGTACAGAGCAACGAGCGGCTTGAAGGGTATCTGAGGGAACGGCTCCCCGTTACGAGATTTGAGGCTCTGCCGATTCCTTTTGCCTCCATCGCCACCGACCTTAAGAGTGGTGATGCCGTAGTCATGCGCGACCAGGGGGATCTGCCTTTTGCCATTCGAGCCAGTTGCGCGATTCCGGGTTGGTATGTTCCGGTTTTCGACGAGACGGGGCGCCAACTGATCGATGGAGGGCTGGTTGCGAACGTGCCATCTGCCGTAGCTCGTTCATTAGGCGCCGACATCGTGGTTGCGGTGGACGTCAATGCTGAGGGCGCAAGGTTCCTGGGTCCGTCACAATCCATCATCAGCGTTCTATTGCAGTCAATGCTGCTGGTCCAGCGAACCGCCTCGCTTTATCAGCTCGAGAGAGCCGATGTGATCATAAAACCGCGAGTCGGTCATATTCGTTGGGATGAAATCTCGCGGTCCGCCGAACTGATTGCGGCCGGGTATGAGGCTGGCTGCGAGATGATTGCCGAGATCAACAACGTGATTGAGGAGCGGATCAGAGCTGCGCCCAAATGGTACCAGTTTCGCAAGCGCCGAGAGAATCAGCTCAAGCTCCCTGCGCGAACCACTGGCAGTTGAGACAGAGTCTCACAGGGGTCGCAGTCCACGGCGAATTGAACGAGCGGTAAAGTTGAAAGGTTGAACCCCTATTCATCGAGGCTATTGGTCACAACGTTAATATTTGTTGATCAGGCAAAGGTCTCTCAGACCCTCTCCGCGAATTGAAATTACCCGCCATTAGGTCTATATAAAAGCATTCAAATTCATAGAGCACTGAAGGGTTGAGGTCAGGGGCAAGCAAGTCTGTATGTCCTGACAGCAAAACCGCGCTTCTCTGTCTATTTCTCATGGCAATCGAGGTCACATCTGTACCCGATCGACGCTGGGCCGGCTCCATTCCAACCTTGGCCCGGAAATATTTCAACAGGAGAAAGCGACAAATAGTTCTGCACTCGTTCGGCGCGCTTGTAGTTATTGCGCTTGTGGCAGGGGGTGATTACCTTCTGCGTTCTTACAAGTTTTATTCTCGAATGATTGATGCCCGAATTGCCCACGGCTATCTCACTAGCCGGCCGGGCCTTTATGCCGCCCCACGAACGATTCGGGTCGGACAGGGCTTCTCCCGTGACGAGTTAATAAATGCATTGCGGCGCGCCGGTTATATTGAAAGCAATGCCAGCGATGTTTGGAGCGGGAGTTTCACTAATGCAGACGGAGCTGTTGAAATTCGTGCCGCCCAGCGTCCTGACAATATCCGGCCGGAGGTGGTGAGGGTCCGGTTTGCCGGCGAGCGTATTGACGGACTAAGCACTAATGGAGTTTCACTCGAATCCTTCACACTCGAACCCGAAGTTCTCACAAATGACGTTGCCACCAAGAACGGACGGCGAAAAGCCCTTGCCTATAAAGATCTGCCACGTCAAGTGGTCCAGGCTATTCTTGCCATCGAAGATCGTCGGTTTTTTGAGCACTCGGGCGTGGATGTCTTCGCCATAGTGCGCGCTCTGGCGCATAACGCTAATGCCGAACAAATCAAACAGGGCGGATCAACGATTACCCAACAGTTGGTCAAGAACACCTATTTAACTCCAGAACGTACATTTCGGCGCAAGTATGCTGAAGCCATGTTGGCACTTGCGCTCGAGCGCCAACTCTCAAAAGAAGACATCCTGGCCCTCTATTGCAACGAGATCTACCTCGGTCAACGAGGAGCTATCGCCGTACGGGGCGTCGAGCAGGCTGCCCAGATCTATTTTGGGAAACAGCTTAGCGACCTTTCACTGAGCGAAGCGGCCACGATTGCAGGCATGATACAGGGACCAGCGCGATACTCACCTCAGCGACATCCGGAAGCTGCGAAGGCGCGCAGGAATCTTGTGCTTTCGGCAATGGCCGCCGCCAACTTTATATCCGAAGCTGAGGCATTGAGCGCAGCCGGCGAAGAGCTTTCCGTCGCGCCGGTTACCAATCAGACTGAGACTCTCGCGCCTTACTTTGTTGATTTTGTAAACCGGGTTGCCGGCTCCCAGCTCGACCTCTCAGGCGAGACTAAGTTACACACAACTATCGATCTCGATCTGCAACGTCTTGCGGAAACCGCTCTCGAGCGCCAGCTCAGCAAGATTGAGTCACGTTCCAAAAAGACCGGGGCACGGCCGCAGGCTGCGCTTGTGGCATTGGATCCAAAGACTGGCAATGTGCTGGCAATGTATGGCGGTCGTGATTACGCACAGACTCAGTTAAATCGCGCCACTGATGCTCGCCGCCAACCGGGTTCGACATTTAAGCCGTTTGTGTATGCGGCGGCTTTGGAGACGGGACTTTCACCGCTCCGGATCTTTACCGACGCTCCGCGCGAGTTTGTCTACGACAACAATCGCGTATACCGGCCGTCAAACTATGGTGGTGGTTACTCAATGAATGAGGTAACCATGCGCACCGCCCTGGTGAAATCGTTAAACGTTGTCACCGTCGATGTGGCAATGCAAACCGGGCTGGCAAGAATCGCAAACATGGCTGCCAGATTCGGACTTCCGAAGCCGGAACGCTATCCGGCGTTGGCGCTGGGAACAACTGAGGTCACACCGCTCGAGTTGGCTGCTGCCTATGCAGCATTCATCAACGGAGGTAGACGGGTTGTACCGCGAGTGATTACAAGCGTGTCGGATACCGAACCCTCAGCGACAAGCGTCGGGCCACTTCTTGATACTCAAGCGATCAAACCGACTACTGCTTACATGATCACAAACATGTTGGCGGCGGTCATTGATCATGGCACAGCCGGAAGCGCGCGCGGGACTCTTAAAGGAACTGCTATAGCAGGGAAAACCGGGACATCACGCGATGGATGGTTTGTCGGCTACACACCCAATTTTGTTTGCGTGGTTTGGGTAGGCTTTGACGACAATAGCCAACTGGGGCTCACTGGCGCTGAGGCGGCGCTACCAGCGTGGGTTGAGTTCATGGAAGGGGCTGTTGCGCTTCGTCCAGAGTTGGGTGGGCGCAGTTTTCTGTGTCCTGAAGGAATCAAGTTTGTGGAAGTAGATACGGAAAACGGTCTGTTATCGACGCTGACGTGTCCGAGCCGAGCGCTGATTGCGATTACGGAAAATGTGGCTCCGAACTATGAGTGCCACCGGCACGGCAACCTTCCTGCCCAGAACGACTACCGTGAAGTAGACGCGCCCTTCGCCCGGAAACCCGCCTTCCCAACTTTTGCTAACTCTCCCGCCGTAGCGAGCCGAGCAAGCTCGACAGGTGTCAACATCGACGTCAATGGAAAACGGACTCTGGTTAATGAAATGAGATGAGTGGTGGTTCGTGGTCAGCGGTCCGTTGTCAGTTGTTGGTCTTTGGCCTTGGGACTTGGGCCTTTGGGCTTGGTCTTGGATTTGGAGTCTTTGGTTCGAGGTTTGAGGTGTTTTGGTCAACTAATCAAAAGCGCCAAGTCCCAAGACCAAAGACCAAAGGCCAAAGACCTAAGCCCGACAACTGACAACGGACTACGGACCACTGACCCGTTCCAAAATTACTTGCGCGATTGCGTGCTCGCTCGTGTGCGAGAGTGATAGATGAGCAGCGGTGGCGCCCGATTTCTCGAATAGTTCCTTTGCCTCACCATGAAACATTAGATACGGGACGCCGTTCTCACTTGAGGTAGTCTCGACATCCTGCCAAGTGATTCCCCCACGCCATCCGGTCCGCAAGGCTTTAAGGGCCGCTTCTTTTGCGGCAAAACGCGCGGCATAATGTTGGGCGGCAACGGCGCCACGAGCTTCGCAATAATCACGCTCCGCAGGCGTAAAGACTCGCTCAGCGAAACGCGGCGTGCGTCGCAACACTTCGCGAATGCGTCCAACTTCGATAATGTCTATACCAATGGAAACAATCACAGCCGATACGGAACTGGAAGCCGCCGGATTCTACTGGCGCTCGATAGAAGGTGTCCGGGCCCTCGTCTGCGCGCCACTCGAGCAAGCCGGCTTCGTCAACGGGTTTTCCACGCGGTTGGGCGGCGTCAGCCCCATGCCGGATGACGCGCTCAACCTTGCGGGCTTTAATGAAGACTCAGCGGAGAACATTCTGGAGAATAGACGCCGGTTTCTCAAGCTTTTTCCCGGTCGCTGGCTGCTAACCGGGTGCTGGCAGGTACATGGGGCCGATGTCCGTATTGTGGAAAAGGAGGAGGATGCGCAGCCGCCCCCAGATGCGCGAGGCGAAACTGTTTATTGCGATGCGTTAGTAGCAGCCGTTCCACAGGTCCTCCTTGCGGTAAAAACTGCCGACTGTGTTCCAATCCTGCTCGCGGATCCCAAAGCCGGTTGTTTGGCTGCCGTACACGCTGGTTGGCGAGGAACACTCGCCGGCATAGTGTCAGTAGCGCTCGAGAGAATGAATCGACAGTTTTCTTCTAAGCCCCAGGACGTAAAGGTTGCGATTGGCCCGGCTGCCGCTTCTTGCTGTTATGAAGTTGGTCCTGAGGTGATCGAAGGTTTCAAGCAACGTTTTGCTGGAGCTGAAGACCTCTTTATACCCACTCGCAACAACCATGCACGCATCGATCTAATTAAAGCAAACAAGGAACAGATGATCGCTGGGGGCATCGACGCCGCGCATATAAGCATCGCTCCTCTTTGCACGATGTGCCGCACGGATCTCTTCTTTTCCTATCGTCGAGAGAAGAGAGTGCATGGTCGTGTGGGCCGGCTTATGTCGGTAATTGGACGCGACAGCGAGCCTTAGGCGCTTTATCGTCTTCTTGTCGCGCCAAAGTACTCTTGATTGACTCTCTTTACTGACTCGTTGGCGCCCACGATCTGGATCGGAATAGTTACCTCTCGAGTCTGCGGAGGAAAGCAAAGTTCGTCGTTGCAGCTTTGATATCTTAATCGGGCCTTTACCTGCGCCGAGCCGGAATCAAAGTTTGCGGGGACCGTAACATTGAACCGCATAATCGCGCGCCCCTCATAAACAGACAGCTTGTCTTTCGAGAACTTAAAGGTGCGCAAGAGGGCTCTGGGGTAGGTTACCGGGCCCACACGAACTCCTTTAGGCGCCTCAAACTTCAGCTCAGTTGCGATTAGGTAGCTGGCCAAAGGCTTGTTGGAGTTAACATGAAAGCCGTCAGGAATTTCCATTACTACGGCAGCTCGAACTGGCCGTCCCCGCTGGGCTTTATCGGTGGCTAAAAAGCCGTTTATCCGAATGTTTGGCGGAGTTTGGGGTGCGGGCGCCGCGAAAAAACTGAATGGCGCCAAGAGCGCTGTAGCGGCGATTAACGCCGGGACCAAGAAGCGGTTCCATCCTGCAAAGTTCATCAATAATTACCCCTGATTTAAGTTGTGATTCGATTCTACCTTGAGCAACGCATAAAGCAAGTCGCGGCAATGAGCTCTCTAACGAGATGCATCGGCAGATCGGAGGGTTTCCCCGAACAGCGATTTAGGGTAGAAAAAGGGCACTAAAACTTCAAATGGAGCCACGCCCTGTTTTAGAATCGTCTACATTCTGTCGATCCTGTACAACCTGCCCTAATCGTCTGAATCGCCTCGACGCCTTGCGATCAGGACCGAGCATCGAGCATGACTTGCCACTGCTAACGATACGGAACCCAGCAGAAATCGACTCCACCCGCCAAGCCCGCGCGATCCGACCACGATCAGATCGGCGCCCCACGCCTCGGCGTCCTCGATGATGACGCGCTTCGGTGACCCGTTAAGAATCTCGCTACTCACCTCGAGACCCTTTACCGATCCGAGTTTTTCCACTGCCTTCCTGATAAAAGCCTCTGCGCCTTCCCGGATGGCCTTTTCGACCTCTTCAAAGTATTCAGGAGGCAAAGCCCACACCTCCGCCCCGCGCATCATTGGTGTCCCTGTCGCAACCGGATACTCGAGGGCGGTCACCACCCTCACGTGACTTCCTTCCGGCCAGGGACGCTGGACGATCTCATCAACCGCCGCATCGCTGAATTTTGAACCATCCACTGCAAGTAGAATCTTCATCAAAACCTCCCGCGCGATTTTTGCTTCACACTGAAACCTCGTGCATTGTTCCTTCGCCGCGCTCGAAAGCGGTAATGTTAGCAAGTGTCGTCGTTGCTATATTCTCGAGTGCTTCCTTAGTGAAAAATCCTTGATGACCAGTGATTATGACGTTAGGAAAAGTAAGGAGTCGAGTGAACACATCGTCCTGAATCACCCGGCTCGATAGGTCTTCGAAGAAGAGATCCGACTCTTCTTCGTAAACGTCTAGGCCAAGATAACCGAGCTTGCCGGACTTCAGTGCCCGAATGGTCGCCTGTGTGTCTATCAAAGCTCCACGACCTGTGTTGATTAACATGACTGCAGTCTTCATCTGGTCCAGGGTATCGGCATTTATCAAGTGGTGAGTTGCCGGCGTTAATGGACAATGAAGCGTGACGACGTCCGACTCGGTCAAAAGCCGGGGAAGCGGTACGTACTCGACGCCCAACGCTTCACACTCTGGATTGCGCTCCGGATCGTGGGCTAGTATCTGACAACCAAAGCCGTGCATAATACGGGCAACGATTGCGCCAATCTGACCCGTGCCGATGATACCAACGGTCCGGCCATTGAGATCAAAGCCAAGTAAGCCTTCGAGGGCGAAGTTGCCTTCTCGCACTCGAGCATAAGCACGATGAATTTGGCGATTGAGTGCGAGAATCAATCCGGTGGTATGCTCGGCAACGGCATGAGGCGAGTAGCCGGGAACGCGCACGACAGTGACCAAAAGCTCGCGTGCGGCTTCCAGGTCCACATTGTTGAAGCCGGCGCACCGGAGTGCGATTAACTGCGTCCCCGTCTTTGCCAGGGCGACAATCACTTCAGCAGTCAACTGATCGTTGACAAAGACGCATACCGCAGGAAATCGGGCAGCCAGGGGAGCTGTTTCTAAAGTCAGGCGAGGTTCAAAAAAGGTCAGATGGTGTCCGGAAACCAGGTTTGCTGCATCCAGAAATGTCCGGTCATATGTTTTCGTACTGAAAACTGCGACTCGCATCCGAGTGTCAATCCCTTCTTCAGCCCTATCACAACCTTAGAAAGCAGAGATTATTAGGCAATGAACATGCCGGTCCGATCGACCTGCTTCTAGCACGAGTATGCGAAAAGGGGTAAGGAAGGTTTCGCACTAGCTGCGAGAAAACGCGCTTAGTAGGTCAGCGTGCAAGCGCCCGCCATACGGCCGGCGTTTAGGAGGCCGGGTCCGAAGCGTCAATTCGAGCGTAAAAGATCTCAGTCTGTTTGGTCTTGGTATCCGTGGCTACCACAATTGCGAGTCCTTCCTTTTTTTCGCCCTCAGTACGTCCGAAGAAACAAACGACGCCCTGAGTGTCTTCCTCACTTTCTGTATCCCCCACGCAACCCGGTTCATTCTGTTTCCAACCAGCCGTCAGCATTCGCTCCTTGGAATAGAAGTCCCGCACATCCCTGGCGCTCTTGGCAGTGGTGAATGCGATAAAGTTGACCCTCCCCTGCATCGCCGCGCGAATTGCGAGCCTGGCAGCTAGAGGAATCTCAAGATCCGCCTTAGTGGCGCCATCGAAGGGGGGGACATCGGTCCATAAGGCGCTGACCGTGCCAGCGCTGGGGCTGCCGGTAAGCGTCTCGGCCATCCGGCAGGACAGGACAACGCTAACCAAAACAATTAAAGCCGCAAGGGTTGTTAATAACTTCATCTTGACCTCCGAAAGGGGCTCGATTGTTGTCGCTCTTTTCTCAGAACGGCTGTACACGTGGTCCAGAATCCGCGTCAGTCGTCCAGTGCAATGGAGTGGACATTGTTTTACTCGTCGCGGGACGGCCCCGAGAAAATATGCGAAGCGTCCTCTGGAGTCAATACGTGTCACACAACTATAACGGTTTGCTTCTCTTGCACATGGAATGGTAGATAGTGAGCTAAGATTAGCATACGAGGCCATTCCGATGACCGATTACAAAAGACAGATTCGCTGGTGGGCCCTGCTTGCCGTAACAGCAATTGCTATTTATCTGTGTTGGCTCATGGTGAAGCCGTTTGTGGGAGTGCTTGGTTGGGCCGCGGTACTTGTCATCGTCTTCTACCCGGTCCACAGACGACTGGCTGAGAAAACACAAAAGCCGAGCATCAGCGCCCTGCTCTCCTGCATTCTGGTCATTATCACGATACTCGGACCAGTAACACTGGTGAGCCTAGCCGTGCTCAACGAACTCGCAGGAGCCTTGCAGAACCTGAACGCAACCATTGCCTACCTGCTGGATCCAAACTCACCAGTTACGGGACGCCTGCTGCAATGGCTTTCCAACTATATTGATATTGGGCAGTTGCGCTCAGAAGAGTACCTGCTGGACCAATTAAAAGATCGTACGGGAATGATAGCCGGACAGACACTGGGTTTCCTTGGTGGCTTACTCGGAATCCTGGTGCAGATCTTCTTTGTAATCTTCACGATGTACTATCTTTTTCGCGACGGTGACAAAATCTTCAACTTGATCAGAGATTCCTTGCCACTAGAAACAGATCAGGCAGACGCTGTCATGAAGCGCACTCGCGATGTCATCGGCGCCAGTGTTTACGGCGTCTTCGTGATTGCGATCATTCAGGGTTCTTTGGGGGGACTTGCGTTCTGGGTGCTGGGTTTACCGTCACCACTGGTCTGGGGCGTCGTAATGACATTTCTTTCGATGATCCCGATGGTGGGCGCTTTCATTGTTTGGATTCCGGCGGCAATATACCTGGCGGCAACCGGCCAGTGGGTCAAGGCAGCTCTGCTAGTGGCCTGGGGTGCACTTGTCATCGGAACGATCGATAATCTCTTACGACCCAAACTAGTAGGCAGCCGAACTCGCTTACATGAACTGCTCATCTTCTTCGCGGTTTTAGGCGGCCTTAGTGTTTTCGGCGTGTTGGGGCTGGTACTGGGCCCGGTGGTGCTTGCAATTGCCCTGGCTCTAGTGGAGGTTTTTCGCGCCGCAGATCGGTCAGCTCGTGCCGAGACACAGCCAGTGTCTGGAGAATAGGGCGTTTTACTTAAAAGCAATTACAACAACATGTGGTTGATGCGCTGGAGTTTGGGTCTTCTTCAAGGTTGAAGCTTGTTCGTGTTATTTCGTGGATCGCTTTTCATTGAGCAAAAGCTGGTCCACGAAATAACACGAACTGACACTAAGTCTTTCTATTAGTAACTTCTCTTGAAAGAACTCACCCGCGAGCTTCAGGGATGCGGAGCCGGCGGCAGGATCGTCGCGACCACAGCCGTCGTCCACTCGCCACGATTGTTGTAGTATCCGCCTCGCATCCACACGAGTGCAGTCCGCGGGTCATTCCAGTTTGGCACAAGGGGCCGCAGGTTATCGACCGTCGAGTTGGCGGTGATTGGCGTCCAGGTCCATGTCGCGCCAGAGTCTCGTGTGACGCCCCGATAGATCTCGCGATGTCTTTTGCCGTCAGCACGGCTCACCAGCGACGCGCCTGTGGTGGGGTGTGCATCGGTCGAAATGTAGACGACGTCGGGTTTGTTGGGATCCAGGGCGGCCAGACCCGTGTAGTCATCCTCCCCGGCATAGAGCCGCGTGCCCGCGTAGGCGATCTCGTGCACGCGCCACGTTGATCCATCCCAGCGTCCGTAGTAGAAGCGATGGTCCATGCCGCCCTGTTTTGGCGGCAGGTCGCGGCCGTCTTTCTGAACCGAAAAGACCACGTAGGGACGCTGCTGCGAATCCAGTTCCAGATCGATCACCCACCCCACGTTGTCGGCATCTCCCTGGAAGACTTTGGTCAGGTCCCACGCCGCGATCTCTACCTCCGTGCTGTCGCTGAGCTTTTTGAAATGCGCTCCGTCGGATAGGTAAACACTCCCGTCGCGGATGAAGCCGTGGTAGATGCTGTTGTCGTAGTTTCTCGGGTGGTTATCAGTCACCACGAAATGTATCGTGTTCTGACGATCGAAAGCATATTTAAGATACGGACTATAGCCCTCGCGACCTCTGAGAATCCGCCCGCCGTAGCGCCAAGTGCGGCCCGAATCGTTGGAGTACATGTAGTTGGGGTCGTGTTTAGGACCACGAAAGATGTTAAGAATGCGGCCTGAGCGCAGGCGGAAGAGGTTCGAATAGGTGACGTTATCGCCCGAGAACGTTCGGGAGTCAACCCCCGGCGTTTCGAACTCGAAGGCCGGCCCCCAAGCCAGTGGATTGCGCGGTTCAGAGAACCTGTAGTAGATCCGACGCTCTCCGCCGTGCTTGGTGTACATGGCCAGTAAACGGCCATCCGGCAGCGGAAGAAAGGCAGGCCCGTCGTGATCGTCCTGCTCGAAATGGCGATGGAAGACAGTCCGCTGCGTTGTGCCGGAGGCGATGTCATAAACGGCGATCTCGACGTTTCCCCAGTCAGGGTCCTTGTTGTTACTGAAGTCACCGATGGCGCGCACCGAGCCTACGATCAGCTTGCCTTCATGGACGATGGCGCGCTCGTCCATGAACCAGGACCAAGCACCGTTGTCGTTCAATTGGACCAGGGTCCCGGCCACGTAGTTCTGCGGGAGATCGGCGGCAACGACGATATGCGCTGCCAAAACACATGAAAGCAATAAACTGAACATTGATCACCTTCCTGCAAGAGATGCGTCGTCACATTCTGACTTGAAACTCACCACATCGATAGGATAGTGCTAAGACCCTTCATTGTCTGTATCCCTAATCTATCAACATATCACCATCCCGACGTAAGCTGCTGACCGCACTCTCCGCTTTAAAGAGCCTACCGGTGAGCCCGCCGCGACGCTTGTTGGTTCACTGCCCAAGTCCACATACAATACCCGATAATTGAGCAGGCCTTTGTACTCGATAGAATGGACTTCAAACTTTCCTTGGTTGGCAACAGCCTCTTGGGGCTTCTGCGGAAATCGAATCCTGAACTGCCCCGCCGGGAAAGAATATTCATCCCAAGTGTCTGGGAAGTAATCTTTTAAGGGTGGTGGTGGCGTAGATGGGCCTTGAGCATGAAGGACAGTAAAGCACCCTGTGCAATAAGCGATCCCAAAAAGGGCGAACAGAACAGTCGGTATGAATCTATTTTTCATAGTTCGTTATTCAATGATTCCTATACGCAAGAATAGCTAAAATTCAATTCGCAAGCCAAAGATAGGTAGCCGTTTGTTCTCGCTTAGAAGTCGCGGAGTTCGCTGATGAAATTCGTAGTTTGGCTGCACTACGCTGTCGTGATTAGTGACGTTGAAATAATCGATATACGGCGCGAGAGACCATCTTTTGAAATCGAAGCGTTTTTCCGCCCGCACGTCCAGACTGGCAAACTTCGACAAACGCAGCGCGTTAATATCTGATTCTAGCGCGATGCGCTGAAGATAAATGAACGAGTTCGGGAAACTTTCAATTGCCATTCGACGCGTGTACGGCAAACCGCTGGCAATCCGGTATTTTGCCGCCAGGCTGAAACCATAGAAGCGCGTGATACCGATTAAGGTCAGTTGATGGGGACGCTCGAAATCTGAGGGAAACTCTAAGCCGTCTTCCGTGAATCTGCGGCGCGAACGGATAAAACCATAAGAAGCCTGTCCCGAAAATATTCCGCTCAGAGCTTTTTGCACCGAGACTTCAAAACCCTTCGCAGTTCCGCTGCCCGTGTTGAAATAATTTCCATCCAAAGAGAACGTCTGTGTCGGAAGGAGCGGTTGGACGATTAAGTTGTCATACTGTTTCTGATATGCCTCAAATCGCACGCGCAAATCTTCGCGCAGGAGCCATTCAATCCCGCCGATAAAATGCGCCGCAGTTTGCGTTTTTAAGTTTCGATTCTCGGGCGTGAGTGAAAGTACAAAAAGACTCGGCGGCTGCCGATAGATTCCGGTTGCAAAAGAAAAAGCCAGTCTCGATGTCGCGTTGAACTTTGCTGAGACGCGCGGGCTTACCAGAGTTTCGCGCGTTATTCCGTAACGGTCTAGACGAAGGCCGGGCGTTATCGAAAACTGCCGCGTGATGCGCCAAGTCGCTTGCGCGTAGCCGTAGGCGGAAGTTTCCGTGTCTAGATCTAAGCGATTCGAGCGTGGCGCCGCGTTAAATTCTTCTTCCAAAGGGCTATAAAATCTGCCCGAGTTTTCTAACGTAAAATACTCGGCTCCGTCAAAATAAACGCCCGCGCCGTAAGCTAATTCCAGTTTGTTTGAAACGGCGGAAGTCACTTCCTCCTTGATTCCAAGCTGCGAATCGCGCAAATCACGCGCACGTTGCAAGAAGTCGCTTCCAGGCAGAAAAAATGTCCCATCGTTATGCGCGCCGGTCGCCCAAACGGTTGTACGTGCCAGAGTTGTCGCGCCAAAAACCGAACTCAACGTCGCGCCGGCAATCAAACGACGCGAGGTTCGTTTTAACCGAAATCTGTCTGTCCGGCGGTCAATGTTAAATGATTGTTCATTCGTCTGATTGAAATCTTCAAACAAATTCAAAACTGAGACGGAAAGCCTGTGACGCGGGGAGAAATCGTGAACGAATTTATTGATAAAATCCAACGTTCGCGGATACCCGATTATGCCTTGCCGGGAAATCCCGGCTACGTCGAGGGCTACATCAATGTAACTGCGCCGCGCCGATATCAGCCAACTAGCATTTCTTCCTAGCGGTATGTCAATGCTGCCGCCAGCAGTTCCCGAATCGGCGAAAATTACTGTTTGAACCCGTTCGCGGTTGGCTTCGCGTAATCTTATATCCAGTGCAGATGACAACTTATCGCCGAAACGAACGCCAAAACCACCTGCCGAAAATCCCGCCGTTTCAAAAACATCGGGTGCGAGGATCGATGCGCGTCCACCACGGTTCCCGTCGTACTTATCAGTAAAATACGTAAAATCCGAAACCGGAATATGGTCAATAAAAGTTAGATTCTCTTCCGCGGAACCACCGCGCACGATTAAATCGGCAAATTCACCGGAAGCAGCGCTGACTGCCGGAAGCGAATTTACTACGCGCAATGGGTCGCCGCCGCTGCCGGGCGTCTGGCGGATCTCTTCAAGATTGAGAGCAATGTTGCTAACCGTCTGCTCCAGGTTTTCAGCAAACATTCCACTTCTCACCTCAACCGACTCGCTGACGGTTACATCAAGTTGAATATTCAGCAGAGTGGTTCGATTGCCAGTAACGCCGACCTGATTTTTAATAATCGGGGCAAAACCGCTGGCGCTGATTTCCAGGTCATAAAAGCCAGATTCGATTTCAAGCCGAAAATGTCCGTCCGCGTCGCTCGTCGTTGCAACGCTGCCTTTCACAACGATTCTCGCGCCGGCAATGGCCTGACCGCTTGTGCGTTCGGTAATTTGTCCGATGACGAATCCGTTAGTGTTGGTAGAGGTTTGGGAGAAACTGCTCACAAAAGAGAGAAGTATTAAACCGGTCATAAAAGCCATCGAACGTAATGTCTGCATAGTTCCTTGTCACTTCTGAAATTCATTTACTATGAAATCAACCTGCTTCTGTTTATATTTTCTCTCTTCAACATCCGCGTCCAACTTTATTTATGTGTCAAAACTAGAACGATGTGGGTCGCAGTCAGTACCGAAGCGCGGTAGCGTCGGGTCTTGTTTCCAATTACGGCCACATTTATGAAGAGTGACCGACGCTACCGTTCTTCGGCACTGATGCGACCCACTACGAAGGACTTTTGACACAGTCTGGCAGTTTGGGGTGCGTTCAAGTTCAGCCTACCCAGACGCGAGAAAAGCTGCTCACCACAATCTCCCAAACGGCAGAACAGCAGTACCTCTCCTCTCATTCACCCCAACCTTTTTGGTTGGGGAAGTGCGGCACCTCTCATTCACGCTAACCATTTTAATGGTTTTTCTCTGAGCGCCACTCCAAGCCATACCGCTTCACAAATATCTCGTACACTTCCGCATAAGTTCGCGGTTCCCAGATGAGTGTATCCAAAGGCGCGCCTAAGAATGAGTAGACATGTGAGGAACTCCTTTGTGTGAGAATGAGAAAAAAACCATTGAAATGGTTGTGGTGAGTATAGCGCGCTCATCCTGGCCCCCCAACCTAAAAAGGTTGGGGTGAATGAGAGGTGCCGCTTCTCCCTGAGTTTTCTCTTAGCTCCCGAACGCAAGCTGCACAGCATGCTCCACTCTCATGCCTGTTTTGGTTTTCGCACGACTTCCACGGAGCAATGCGCGCGAGCTATAACTGCGGCTGAGGTGCTGCCCAAAACAAAGCGCTCGAGTCGATTGCTGAATCCCGTTGACCCAACAAACATACAGTCGGCCCCCCAGGCTTCCGCCGCCTCGACCAGCGCCCGCTTTGGATCACCTTCACACACCCCAGTTGATACCCCCACTGGCGTATCCTTCAGAATTGCCGCCGCATCGGCCAGGATCTTCTCGACCCACTCTCGATCTGCTCGATTGCTATCTTCGATGGTTGCCGAAACTGATGGGATGAGTCTGCCAAGGAGAGTCGGCGTCAGCGGATCCATCACCGCGATGAATCGAACTTCACTACCTGCAGACCAGAATCGGGAAGCAACCTCTCGCACGGCGATCTCGCTGCCAGGCGAACCGTCAATACCAATAACATTGCGGACAGGGTTGTCGTGTTCCTCCACGCGCCCGCGGGCAACGCGCACCGAACCACGCGCTTCTGTCACGACTCTTTGCGAAACACTGCCCAGAACCAGGCGCTTGATCCCCGAGTGACCGTGTGATCCAACGACAATCAGATCCGGTTCCCATTGATCCGCCTTGGCTACCAATTCCCAGGCTGGCGACCCGCTCGATGCCTCGATTTCTATCTGCCAACGAGGAAAAGCGCCTCTCAGCCGGTCACGTGCCTTCGCCGCCATTGCTTCGGCTTCCTTTACTGCGATCGAAGCCTTCGCATAAACGCGTTTCATGTCCGCCGGAACCTCGATTTCCATAGCCTGCTCGACAATATCGTCAGTAGATAATGGTGACGGCAACCAAACCTCCGTTACGCTCATGATGAGGGCGTCGGCCACCGGAGGTAATCCCGCTTTTTGTAGGTCGTCAAGAGCAGCTTCACTGCAATCAGAACCGTCGTAGCCAATCAGTATCTTCATTGATCGCTCCTTTCCCGGGTCAGCGGCAACCTCCATACCCTTTGATACAGGCAGTATTTTGTGGCCTAATCCGAAGGCTCAAGCGGGTTTTCACTCAAAGGATAGCGAAACTTTCCGCTAACTTAACAGGTTCTTGATAAATCGCCCTGCGCCGTAAGCCAAGACGCCCGCAATCGCCCCTACGAGCAGAGTAGACAGACCGGATCTCCACCATGAACTCGTTGACCACAGACTCTTTACGGACCCGATCGTAAAAAACACGGCGCCCGTTAACAGGGCAGAGAGCTCCAGCGCGTTAGTCAATCCGAAGACGAAAGGGAGGAGAGGGACCAAGCCGCAAACCAAAAAAGCGCTGAACGTACTTGCTGCTGCCCACCACGGAGATCTCACCTCCTGGGGCAATCCATACTCTTCTGTAAGCATCGTTCTGACCCATCGATTGCGGTCTGCGGTAACCAGCTTGACTACTCGATCGAGATCATTTCCCGAGAAACCCTTGTTAGCGAAGATCTGCCTTACCTCTTCCCGTTCGCCCTCTGGAGCAATCTCGATATGACGGTGTTCGATGGCTTCAATTCGTTTGAGGTCTTCATGTTCCGCTCTGGTGCCGAGGAAATTGCTGGCAGCCATGGAGAAACCGTCAGCCAGGAGATTCGCAAAGCCCATTATCAGAATTATGAGTGGAGACAACTGGGCGCCGGCCACGCCGCTGACGACTGCAAAGGTCGTTACAGAGCCGTCGATACCGCCATAGATCCAGTCTCGCAGATAGTTGTGCCGCGGCCCTTCCGCCAGGCGCTGTTCAATTGCTTCTGCCGAATGTTCGTGTTCCATAAGTCCCCCGGCTTCGCTGAAACATCATTCAAAACTTATCAAAGAGGATTAAGACACCAATGGCAATGAAAAGCACCGCCGCCCCGCGCTTTACCCAATCGAGAGGGATGTAGTTGCCAATTACTGCGCCGATGATGACCGCCACCGCGGAGATGCAGGTGAAAGCGACCGTGGCGCCAAGGAATACGGCCCAGGGCTTGTTCGTGCTAGCCGTCATCGTCATGGCAGCGAGCTGCGTCTTGTCACCTATCTCTGCAAGAAATATCACGCCAAACGTAGTCAGAAAGACCCGCCAATCCATCGCTCATCTCCTTCTCGCGCACTTTGAGTTCTGTTACATGATTGCATCAGGCGCTACAAGTTGGGAAGATCCTCACGGCATACTTGTTGCTATTCACACCATACAAAGGATTGGGAGGCGAAATATGTACGAAAGATTGAGCGACGATGAATCAAGAACGCTGCTCGGCTCGGCCCGTATCGCGCGACTAGGATGCATTGCTGACGGCGAACCCTACATCACCCCAATCAACTACTATCTGGAAAACGATTGCATTTACAGCCATTCGTTGCCGGGACTGAAGATCGAGGCGCTTCGAGACAACCCACGGGCGTGCGTCCAGGCTGACGAGATTGAGACAGATGTTCAGTGGCGCAGCGTACTTGCCTTCGGTGTCTATGAAGAGATTCTTAATCCAAATGAACGGAAGGAGGTTATCAACCGACTTCTAGTTCAATTTCCGATGTTGACACCGGTTGAGTCAGCGCTGGCCGCGGATGGAGGCCCACCGCCAGTAATCGTCTTTCGGATCAGGATTGAAAGATTAACCGGCGTCGCCGAGCGGTGAAAGAGTCAAAAAGTGGTCTTTGGTCTTGGGTCTTTGGACTTTGGTTTTTTTCTTGAGTCTTTGGTCTACCGAAGCTCGAGAGATCCAAGACAACGTCCCAAAGACCAAAGACCAAAGTCCCAAGACCGTCTTCTACTCCAAAACCTCCGCCAGCCCCCGCAACAGCTTCTCGGCCGTATACGGTTTATTCAGGAAGATCTTTACCCCTTCCAACTGCGCCTCGCCGGCCTTGTTGTGAGTACTTAACCCGCTCGCCGCGATAATCTTGACCTCCGGGTTCATCTTTCGTAGCGCCCGAATGGTCGCTGGCCCATCCATGAAAGGCATCAGCATGTCAGTCAAGACTACAGCTATCTCGTTACGGTGTTCCGCATAAATAGCAACCGCCTCTGTACCATCGCTCGCCGTCAGCACCCGGTAGCCAAATGTCTCGAGCGTGCCTCGCGTGATCTGACGAATCGCATCTTCATCATCCACAACCAGGATGAGTTCGTTATGGCCAACAGGTAGATCGGTTTCCGGCAAGGTCCTTTCGGCGCCGGCATCCATGTCGATAGCCGGAAAATAGATCGCAAACTGACTCCCTTTCCCCTGCTCGCTGTACACATTTGCAAAACCACCGTGGCTCTTTACAATTGTGAGCGCTGTCGAGAGTCCCAGCCCCGTTCCTTTACTCATCTCCTTTGTCGTGAAGAAAGGCTCAAAGATTCGATTCAACAAGTCAGAAGACATTCCGGTCCCCGTGTCGGCCACGGTGATCATTACGAAGCGACCCGGCTTGGCCTCGAGATGCATGCGGGCATAGTTTTGGTCTACGGTGACATTCTCAACTGTAATGCTAATCAAACCGCCGTTCGGCATCGCGTCACGGGCATTTACGCACAGGTTCATCAATACCTGATGCACTTGAGTGGCATCGGCGGAGATCATCCAGAGATCCTCGGCAAGCTTAAACGTCACATTGATGGATTTAGGCAGAGTTTCTTGTAGGATTTTCACGATATCCTTAACCAGGTGCTTTGGCTGCAAGGCCACGCGCTCGCCCTCAACACCGCGCGCAAAGGAGAGCACCTGCCTGATCATATTGCCGCCACGTTCAGCATTCGTCCTTAATATCTCCAGTAACTGCCGGCCACTCTCGTCCTTGATTTTCAGTTGCAGCATCTCAATGGCCATCAGAATCGGTGAGAGGACGTTATTGAGATCGTGAGCTATGCCCCCCGCGAGCGTACCGATGGATTCCATGCGTTGGGCCCTTAAGAACTGGGTCTCCATACGCTTTCGGTCCGTTATATCTGTATTAATAACAAGAATTGATTTGGGTTGGTCCTGTTCGTCGCGAACGAGGGTCCAGCGACTTTCAACGATTATATTTGAGCCATCGCGACGAATCTGCTGCAATTCTCCGTTCCATTCACCCTTCTCGATAACTGCCTGCTTCGCAACGTCAAAGAGCTCCTGCGCCCCTTTTAGTAGGCGATCCACCGCTGTGATTCCGACAACTTCTTCTGCAGTCCAGCCATAGATGCGTTGTGCGCCCTTGTTCCAGAAAAGGATTTTAAGGTCCAGATCTCTTACCAAAATTGCATCCTGAGCCTGGTCCAGCAAGGCTGCCTGCTGGCTGATGCGATCTTCAAATTGCTTACGCTCAGTGATGTCGTAGCGGATGGCGATATACTGGTACGGCTTTCCCTCAGCGTTGAGAAAGGGCACAATTGTAGTGTCTACCCAGTAAATGCTTCCATCCTTGGCACGGTTCCGAATCTCGCCCCGCCAGACCTCCCCACTCGCTATAGTGGCCCAAAGATTTCTAATAAACTCTTTCGGGTGGTAGGCCGAGTTGATGATGCGATGATCCAGGCCGAGCAGTTCCTCTCTCGAGAACTTCGAGATTTCGCAAAACTTGTCGTTGACGTAGTTGATAATGCCGCGCTGGTCCGTAATTGCCACAATTGCCGACTCGTCCAGAGCAAACTTAATATCGGCAAGTTCTTTGAGTGAACGTTGAAGCGCTTCCTCGGTGCTCAGCAGAGGTTGCTGAGAATCATCGGCAGTTCGATCTAGCTCGTAAGTCATTGAGGTAAATTCTAGTGGGCTTCGGAAGCCACTTTGTCAGAGTCTTCGAGTTTCTTCAGACGGTAGCGCAACTGGTCACGCGAAATTCCCAGAAGTTCAGCGGCACGAGTCTGATTGCCTTCGCTACGCTCGATTGCCTGACGAACAAAAGACATTTCGACGTCGTCCAGTGAGATGCCTTCGTGAGGTAACGCGAACTGCGGCAGACCACCGGTGCTGGTCGACTGCCCAAGACTCGAAGGTGGTAAGTCGCTCACAAGGCCGCCGGGTAGATACTCTGTCGTAATAAGCTCGCTGTCTTCCAGTATCAATGCCCGCTCTATTACGTTGCGAAGCTCACGGACGTTGCCTGGCCAGGAATACTGGCGAAATATGAGGATCACCTCCGGCGATAGGCCGGTAATCTTTTGACGCAAGCGCAAACGCGACCCTATGGTTCTGATGTAGTACTCGGCGAGTAGAAGGACATCGTTATCCCGATCGCGCAGTGGAGGAATATCGATCTGAATGATCGAGAGTCGATAATAGAGGTCGAGTCGAAAGCGACCGGCCTCACTTTCCGTCTTGAGATCGCGGTTTGATGCCGCAATGACGCGTACATCAAGTGGTATGTCCTTTAATCCACCGACGCGCCTAAAAGCCCCTT
Organism: Pyrinomonadaceae bacterium; assembly: GCA_035512935.1. Lineage (GTDB taxonomy): Bacteria > Acidobacteriota > Blastocatellia > Pyrinomonadales > Pyrinomonadaceae > PSRF01. The sequence continues at coordinate 35,565 of DATKDA010000107.1, forward strand.
CTTCCAGGACCCGCAAGAGCTTCGCCTGCAAGGAGAGTTCAAGCTCCCCAATCTCATCAAGTAGAAGCGTTCCACCCTCGGCCTGCTCGAACAGGCCCTCCTTCCGCGCCTTCGCATCAGTGAAAGCACCTTTCTCGTAGCCGAAAAGTTCCGATTCGATGAGAGTCGCAGGCAGGGCTGCACAGTTAATGGCGACGAAAGGTCCATCGGCTCGTTGGGAACCGTAGTGAATCGCCTTTGCCACCAGATCTTTTCCGGTTCCGGACTCGCCCTGAAGAAGGACCGAAGACACTTCGCTTTCCGCGACTTTGGTGGCCAGCCCCAACATTTTTTTCATTGCCGGCGACTCCCCGATAATCTGCTCAAACGCGAACTCCCGCGCGCGCTCTTTTCTGACCTGGTCCACTTCGCGACGGAGTTGATGCGCCTCAATCCCATTGCGAATCGTTATCCGCAGCTCTTCGAGATTGATCGGTTTACCAATGAAATCGTACGCGCCACCGCGAAGAGCCGCTATCGTGTTGTCGATCAGAACATTGCCGGTGATCATGATCACCACAGCTTCGGGCCGGTCCTGCTTAATGCTGCGCAAGACATCGAGACCGGAGCCGTCCGGGAGATCTATGTCCAGTAGGACTGCAGCGGGAAGTTCAGCCTCGAATTGGGTTAGCGCCTCAGCCACTGTACCAGCTTCAACAGGCATGAAACTCCAACTCCGTAGCGCTTCACAAAGAGTCCAGCGAGTCGCCCGGTCGTCATCTACAACGAGTATTTTTTGTTTCGTGCCCTTCAGCGGGATCTCAAGCTCTCTTTCTTTGGCTGCAAACCGGAACGGATTTGATTCTTCATATCGGCTTTATGAGAATCTCATTATAGTCGTAGCGACGCCAACTATCCAAAACTCACGAGCCACCCAAGTGCGGAAAATTTCCAGCCGGTCCTCGGGAGAATGGGCAATATTTCCCAACCTGTCCTTCCTCCCGCCCACCGATCTTCACCATTCCAAACTTGGCTCGCCGCTTGCTCCATCCTCCACAGAATGCCGCCCAGTGCGGTCTTTGAGATCAAGCTCTCGGAAGGCACTATTAGGAACCTGAGACCCCAATGTTTTTCCTGAACAGTATTCGCAAGAACATTTACGAAGGAATTAACTACCGGCTTCGCACTTTCGCAGGCGGACGTTTTGCCTCGGTTTGCCGGCCGACCTCGATTGCTCTTCTAATGAGCGAAAGATGCAATGCTCGTTGCCTCCATTGCGACATCTGGAAGAACCGAGGCAAGGAAGATTCTCCTTCTGAGGCACAATGGCGAAGTGTTCTGTGGGATCTCAGAAAATGGCTTGGCCCCGTTCAGGTGGTATTCACCGGCGGCGAAGCGCTCCTGCAAGGCTTCACCATCAACCTGGTGAAGTACTCCAGCTCCATCGGCCTGTTTACAGAATTGCTTACGCACGGGTACTGGGAGGATCAGAATAAGATCGAAACAGTGGCACTGGCGAAACCGGCGCGCGTGACTGTCTCTTTTGACGGACTCGGTGCTACGCATAGCCTGATTCGTGGGAAAGACAACTTCTTTGAGAAAACCGAACGAACCATTCGCACACTGAGCCGGATGCGCAGAGAGCGAAACTTAAAGATGGCCATTCGCCTGAAGACAGTAATCATGCGGCAAAATCTGGCAGAGGTTTCCGCAATCGCTACGTTTGCCGAAAAGGAGGGTTTGGAGGTCTTTTACCAACCAATCGAGCAAAATTACAACACCCCCGATGACCCCCACTGGTTCGAGCACAGTCCGAACTGGCCCACCGACAGTGAAAGGGTTGCCGCAGTCATTAATACCTTACAAGAACTGAAAACCCAGGGTCTGCCCATTGCAAACAGCTTCGCACAACTTGCCGCCATGGTTCCGTACTTCAGGGATCCTGGTAGTTTGCGAGTAGCAACCCAGTCGCATGCTGCTCATGAGAAAAAACTAAGCTGCTCAGCACTCACGACCCTCCAGATTCAGGCGAATGGTGATGTGACGGTATGCGCGGCCATGGAACCGGTGGGTAATATCAAGGTAAAGCCGGTGCGCGAGATATGGGAAGAGCGACCACACTGGTGGAAGGCTGGATGTTGCTTAGAGCATCGCCTGACGACGATAGAATAAGCGTGTCTTCTGCTCCTGCGAAATCTTTCCCACCTTGGAGATAGGGATCCTTTTGAATAAACCGAGTTGATGCTCTTGCGTTGGGAACGCGCATTGCTCAAAGGCGGTTGGGCCAAGGTAGCCATTTATGAGAGTACTGACAGATGATCACGAATCGCTCAACAAGCTTTTGCTTGAACTAATGGGTCTTGTAAGAGGACCGGATTTTCGCTGGTCGTTCGAGCTACTGGATCTCTTCTGCGCCCAACTGGCTGTGCACATCCGCGCCGAGAATGTCTGCCTCTTCCCGGCGATTCTTAGTGCACCAAACAATCGCTTCACCGAAGCGGGACTGGAATTAACTGCTCTAAAAGCGACGATTGAAAGACTAAAACTTGAACATAACATCCTGACCGAAGAGCTGATGAAAGCAGCAAGGCTCATGCGGCAGTTGCTGAACGATAATGAGAACGGTGAACTTACCGATGATACGGTAAAAAGCTTGGCCGTGGT
>DATKDA010000108.1:0-32290 GCA_035512935.1 Pyrinomonadaceae bacterium
GTGTTCGTGGATCCACTAACTCACTCGGCGGGACGGCCGAGATCGTGCCATGGCTTCTTAACCCAGCCCTCTGGATACGGACTCATCAGCTCCATCTTCAGCCGGATCTCCTTGAAGCGCCACTGACCATCCGCCTCCTTGACGAGGTCGCTCGTGTAGGAGCCACCAATCCACACTGGCACTTCGCCACCCGTCTTAGCATCCGGCATATTCGCCAACTCCCACAGATACCAGAAGGCGTGGGCGCTAACACCATCCTCAGCAATCTCGACAAATGGCGATACGTTGTAGTGCAACGACCAGCTAATAATGCTCGAGGTTCCCGAAAAGAAGTTGCGCAGCACCTCGTGCCCCTGGAACCGGCCATAGCCACTGCCAACATCAAGCGCCCCATCCTCCGTAAAGAGAGGCAACATGAGCTCAGGATCATTGTTCTTATCGGACGCCTTTGCGTATCGCGTGATTAGATCCTTTATCGCCCTGATCTCTTCGAGACGCTGAATGCGGGCGGCCAGGTTTTCCATATTCGGTTGTTGAGTTGATGAGGCTGCCATGGATCATACTCCTCCTTCTTTGGCCTTCTTCACCGGCTGACCTTCCGCCAGGAACTGCTTCAATTCTTCCAGACTCATTCCGGCAAGGCCGAGTGACTCCAGGTTCCGGCCACTGGTCCGATAATCAGTTTCGTTGAGGGTGCACGCGATGGTGATGAGCGATTTGACCACTGGTACATCCACACCCACTAGATCTGCTAGTTGAGCTAAGGGAACCAGTAAGAAAGGAACATCTTCGGTTATATAGCGGTGCTTGAGGCCCTTTGGACCAGCGCCAACAGTCAGAATCGGACTCTGCAAGCCCTTGAATATGCTTGGTTCATCGCTAAAACCAAGATGATGAAGGATCTCCACCAGCGGTGTGAGTTGATACCCCAGTGCCTTGGCAACCGCACGACGCTCTTCATCGACGGCGCCGACAACGCGCGCCACGCTAGGCGAGCAACCTTCCTTGTACATGAAATATTCTCGCCCGTTCATCTCGGCGAATTCGATTGCCCCAGCGTTTAGCAGTGACCCTGCCGGATGGCCCAGCATGTTGAAGTTACACAGAGCCGCTTCGAGAATGTCTGTGAGCGGCGAAGTGTCCGGGTAGGCCACACGGACCTGTTCTACGACTCGTGAAGTGTACTTCCCGGGAAAGGCTGCAACTGCAACCGGAGTTTTGAACGTTACCAGAGACTGTCCCGGGCCGATTAATCTGGCGAAATAAGGCAGAGAGGAGGTTTCAGCAAGCAGTACTTTGCCTTCTAAAACAATGTCGCCAAAGAAGGGAGCGACTTTCATAGAAGCAAAGTTTCCAGCGATGATGACTATCGTTTGCCCTTCTCTCAGATGAGGCTTCAGGGCCTGGATGAAGAACTTCTGGGCGACGGTGGGAACGGCAATAAAGATCAGACTGACGCCTTCCAACGCTTTCTCCAGATCAGTCGTTATCAGATTGGGAACCGCAACACCCTCAATCTCGCCGCTGATCTCAATCTTACCGGTCTTCAGAGCGTGCTCGATGGGACCCGCATACTCGGGCAATTCAAACATGTTCACTTTAAGTCCCCGGAGCGTCATATCCGCCGTCATGGCGTGAGCTCCCTGTCCTCCCCCAAGCACTGCAATCTTCATCTCTTCCGTCATCTAGAGCCTCCGTTTTGTTAGTTTTCAAATATCAAGCTGCAAAGTTTCTTTTTACTCTTCCATAGTTGAAAGGTCGCCGAGCGGCTGGCCCAACGCCTGAGCGCGCAGCACGCGTCGCATGATCTTCCCTGAACGTGTCTTAGGCAACTTTGGAACAATATTCACCGCTTCGGGCTTGGCGATTGGTCCCATCTGCTTGACCACATGCTGGCGCAGCGTCTCGCCCAGCTCCTCATCGGAGTCGTATCCCTGCCTCAAGATCACAAAGGCGTGAATTGCGTTGCCGCGGATCTCGTGAGGCAAACCAATCACTGCGGCTTCAGCCACTGCCTCGTGACTGACAAGCGCACTTTCCACTTCTGCCGTACCCAACCGATAGCCGCTCACCTTAATAACGTCGTCAACACGGCCAATGACCCAGATATAACCATCTTCGTCGATACGAGCGGCATCGCCTGTCAGATAGTGACCGGGAAAGCGCTCCCAGTACTGACTTACATAGCGTTCAGGATCGCCAAAGACGGTACGGAGCATACCGGGCCATGGAGAGGTAATCAGAAGTAAGCCTTCAGTATTGGCCGGCACTGGCTGGCCCGTCTCATTAACAATCTTGATTCCGACGCCCGGCATCGCCAGGCCACACGAACCAGCCTTCATGGGCAGGGCGGGAAGATTGGAAATCATAGGCCGGGTCGTTTCTGTCTGCCACCAGGAGTCAACGACAGGGCAACGCTTCTGGCCGATAACATCGTAGTACCAGGCCCACGCACTGGGATTAAGGGGTTCCCCAGCGACGGAAAGCAGTCGCAGCGAGGAGAGATCGTGAGCATTGGGCCAATCGTTGCCGAAACGCATTAACCCGCGAATGCCTGTCGGCGCCGTGTAAAAGATGGTAGCTCGATAGCGCTCGATAATCTCCCACCAGCGTCCAGGATTAGGCACGCCGGGAGCTCCTTCGTACATGATTGTCGTGATGCCATGGAGTAGCGCGCCATAGAGCATGATTGAGTGTCCAACGAGCCAACCGGCATCTGAGGTGCAGAAGAGTACATCGTCGTCGCGGAGGTCCAGAACTAATTTAAGCGAAGCGTGCAGGTCTACGCAGTAACCTCCGACCGTATGGACAGCGCCTTTCGGCGGCCCGGTGGATCCGGAAGTATAGATAATAAAGAAGGGGTCTTCGGCATCCAGCGGTTCAGTCGGGCAATATTCGCTGGCCACTTCACTTGTCATTAGATCATGCCACCACGAGTCGCGTGACTCGACCCAGTCGATCGCCTGCCCGGTGCGGCGGACCACGATTGCTCGCTCGATAGTCGGCGCTTGGCGGATTGCATCATCAGCAATCTTTTTTAGTTCGATGACTTTCTTGTTGAGATAACCGCCATCAGCAGTGATTAGCAGTCTGGCGCCGGCGTCGATGATCCGGCTATGAAGCGCTTCGACGGAAAGGCCGCCATAGACGACCGTGTGCACAGCTCCAATCTTGGCGCAGCCGAACATGGCAATAGCCTGCTCGGGAATTCGCGGCATGTAGATGACAATGCGGTCGCCTTTCTTAATACCGAAAGACTTGAGCACGTTGGCAAACTTGCTGACCTCGCGCTCCAGATCACCATAGGTGAATTGGCGCTGCTCGCCCGTTTCGCTCTCCCAAATTATCGCTGTGTGATCGCGGAGAGAGCCTGCTACGTGACGATCAATGGCGTTGAGGATGACATTTGTTTTGCCACCCACAAACCATTTATAGAAAGGCGCTTCGCTGCTATCGAGGACTTGTTGCGAGGGCTCATACCACTCCAGCTCCCGGGCAGCCTCACCCCAAAACGCTTCCGGATCCTCGAGCGACCGGTCGTACATTGCTTTATATTCAGACGCCGATGGCGATTTCGTAGCTTTGGGCGGCGGTGGAACCAACTCGCTGCCGCCAAAGGATGATGCCGGTGAGCCTCCTGCTTTCTTCTCCATGATTTCTCTCTTGTTAAAGGAATTCTTTGTGGTTCGGGTTTGTTCGTGGATCGCTTTCGGTCGATTAAAGCGCGATCCACGAATTCACACGAAGTAACACGAACAGATCGACAGCTTGGTCAGGAAGTCAGCACCACTTTGCCAAACTGATTTCGATCCTCGAGCGCCTGGTGCGCCGCGGCCGCTTCTTGTAGCGGCAAAACTCGATCGATCACTGCGCGCAATTGCCCGGCGCCAAAGAACTTCAACACCTCGAGTAGTTCATGCTTTGCGCCCATGTATGAGCCGAGCACATTGAGGTGGCGTGCAAACAGATGTCTCAGATCGAATTGTGCGTCATAGCCGGTGGTGGCCCCACACGTAACTACTCGCCCGTTGGCACAGAGGCTGAGGATGCTTTTCTCCCAGGTCGCAACGCCCGTATGTTCAATCACAACGTCAACCCCGCGCTTCGACGTTAGTCGCCGCGCTTCTGCGGCAAAATCTTTCTCGGTGTAATTGATGACCTCGTCCGCGCCGAGTTCCCGCGCTTTGGCAAGCTTTGCTTCCGTACTTGCTGTGGCGAAGACTCGCGCGTTGAACAACTTCGCGATCTGAATGGCTGCGCTTCCAACACCGCTACCGGCCGCATGGACCAGCACCGTCTCGCCGGGCTTGAGCTTTGCCCGTGTGACGAGCATGTGCCAGGCTGTCAGGAAAACCAGCGGAATGGCAGCGGCTTCTTCAAAACTTAAAGCGCCGGGAATCGGAACCGCATTGACTGACGGAATCTTCAGGAATTCAGCATAGCCTCCCAACCTTGCATAGCCGACGATATGGTAGGCGCGACAAAGATTGTCCTGACCTGACAGACACTGTTCGCAGTGCATGCAAGAGACACCGGGCGATACGAGCACCCGATCGTTCGCTTTAACGTTCTTGACACCTTCGCCTACCGATTTGACAACGCCCGAGACATCGCAACCGAGAATGTGCGGAAACTTGAATTCGATTCCCGGCATCCCTCGCCTGACCCAGAGATCGAGGTGGTTAAGCGCACAGGCCTTAACTTCAAGCAAGACCTCTCCAGGCCCAATCTCGGGAACAGGAAAATCGGTGTATTTAAGGACATCTGTGCCCCCATGCTCGTTGATAACAACCGCTCGCAAGTCTATTCCTCCTTCAAACGAACCAAGCGCTAATCAATTACTTTCTCTCCTGTGGCAAGCGCGTTCCAGATGACAGCGCAGACGATCAACAACGCTACGATTCCATAAAACACCCCGTCAAAACTACCAGTGCGAGCAAGTATAATGCCTGCTACTATCGGTGATATCGCTCCCGCCAAATTACCAGCCGTGGCTTGCAATCCCAGTATGACGCCTGCGTATCTTGGGCCAATATCAATATTGTTAACCATAACCGCCATCTGAGCACCTGAAAAGACTGTCATAGCTCCGGTAAGGTACCAGACCGCATGCATTGGTGTTTCAGCACCCGGTATAAGCAGCAGGAAGATTATCGCTCCGGCGAAGGCAAGCGTCAGACTCACTTTTCGGACCAAAGTCACCGAATAGCCTGCCGAGATGAATCGATCCTGCAACCATGCAAAGGTGATTGCGCCTACGGCATTTGCCGCAAACGGCAATGCTGAATAGATGCCCGATTCTTTGAGGGAGAATTGGTGAGTTTCTATTAAGTACGTTGGCAGCCACGCAATAAAGAGCCATACCATCCAGGCAACACCAAAGGTAGTAAGAATCAACCCCCAAACGGGACCGCTGCTGAGGATTAAACGCCATGGCACCTTCCCCTTCTCTGCTGAAGCACCTCGATTCTCAACGATGTAACGCCGCTCCTCGGGGCTTATGGTGGGGTGGGCCTCGGGAGATTTTGCTCCGCCGGCATACCAAAGGGCGACCCAGATAAAGCCAACCAGACCGTAAATATAGAAGACCGATTGCCAACCAAAAGAGGCGATGAGCCATGTCGAAAGAGGGAAGGCTATGATTGTTCCAACCTGACTGCCCGACAGATATACAGAGACAGCACGGGTTCGTTCATGAATGGGAAACCACCGCGACGCAAGACTCTGAATCGCCGGGGCATTGACACCTTCGCCTGCACCAAGGAGCGCACGAATTACAATAAATGCAGTAGCACCGGCTGCAAGCGGTGTTACAACTGTGCATAGGGACCACCATAACGCCCCAAGACCCAGTACGTGCTTACCACCGAACCGGTCAGCCAACCAGCCGCCAATCAGCGGTGAGATACTGAACCCCCAAAAGAAAGCCGAGAGTATGGTGCCCACCATGATTGGGCTCCAACCATACTCCTGCATCAGGACCGGAGCCGCTACAGATAGGTTTACCCGGTCCAGATAACTGATCAGAATGCAAGTGAAAGCAAAGAAAACAAATATGAATCGCTTGGGCACCGTGCGCTTACGGCCGACTTGGATTATTTCAGCCATGAGCGGCAGGCCCTCGCTTTGCAGCTTTTTCGACCGCTGTTCCCGTGAAGAAGTCAGGGTTTATCCCGGTGTAGAAGGAGACAGGATTCGTAAAGACGAAATCTTCAAAGTCAGCTTCGGTGATCAATTCCTTTTCTACAAGTTCATAGGCCTCTGCCAATACGTCGGTCATATCCTGAACATCCCAGTGCCCAATGTCAGAGCTGAAGAGCGCCTTAAGACGAGCCCCCATGGGATTAACTTTGGTGTTAAAAGCCCAGGCAGTGATTGGGTCATCAGCCTCGCCGCCAAAGTAAAAGCTGGAAATGAAAAGATCGCGAATCTCCTCGGCTCGTTCGATCCGGCAATGCGCCCATTCATCCAACGTGGTCTCATCTTCAGGATCGCCTTCGAGCAAACCCACTCCGCTTTTTAGTTGGTCCAATTTCCCTGCGACCATCTTGCCCCCATACCGCACGTGCAAATCTACAAGCAAGTCACGGTTCAGGTTGGCCGGGTTGTAGTGTTCGAGGCTTTCGCGGTTCCGCTTTTCCCAATGCCCAAATAGATCTGAATAAAGGTTGCAGGCCCAGCCCACGCCGCATTCCAAGAAAGCAAACTTCAGGTTGGGAAAGCGCTTGGTCACGCCTCCCATGAAGAGAGATTTACACAAGGCCTCTCCGGCGGCGGCAAAGTGACCGATGCGATTGTAGATGAAGTTGCTAGGCGATGTGCGACTTCCCCAGCCGTAGCCGCTTGAATGAAATGTCGGCGCGACCTTTAGCTCGACACACGTGGTCCATACGGAATCGTAATCGTAGTCGCTGTCGATTCCATACGTATCAAGATAGAAGACCTGGCGTGCCGCGTCGGGACATTTCCGGGCCAGGTCCGGAATGGGGCGACGCACGTGGCTGGGAAACATGAAAGCTTTCAGTCCCAGTGTCTTGACCGCATATTCCAACTCCTCGATAGCCTCCTGGGGAGTGTGCATGGGAATGATGGCGGCCGGGGTCAAACGGTCAGCGTATTCCCGATAGATGTCAGCATAGAAGGAGTTGAAGGCACGGCTGGCGCCCCGCCTCAGCTCCTCGTCCTCTATATGAGCCACTGGCAGACCCAAAGTTGGATATAGGATAGCGAAGTCAATGCCAAACTGCTCCAAACGCTCGTGGAGCAGTTTGGGAAGCGACGCAGTGGCCCGATCGAGAGTATTTCTGGCGGGCAGGCCCCACCAGACACCTCTTGTGACCCTCTTCTCACGGCGTTCCTGCGCCGATAGTCGATGCCAATTGAAGAGTCCCTGGGCGCCCCAGGAGTTAAAGCGATCTACCAGCGAGCGCCCACCTACTTGGTGAAGGTAGTCGAGGACTCCGGCCTCGAACTCGATCATGTGTCCATCCGCGTCGATTACGGGATGGGTCAAACGCGAGCGAATCTCTGCCGAGCGCGTAGTGTCAGTCATCAACATGTCTCTTTGAAAGGAGTTCGACTGTTTAAAAGATAAACTTCAGGCCGAACTGCATCTGCCGTTCGGGTGTAGAAGTTCTAAGCACTCGACCGAAGCTTGCCGCATTCAGATCGTGAACGGGCGGAGCAAAGTTCGCATGATTGAAGACGTTGAATACCTCCCAACGAAATTCGAGTCTTCGCTGCTCTGAAAATCTGAAGTCCTTGCCCAGTCCCATGTCGAAATTGACAATGCCATCGGCATCGACCATGTTACGTGAAGCATTGCCGAAGCCGGGTGGTGTGAAGCGCTGAAATGCTCCCGTATCGAACCAGCGATCTGGTGTTCGCTGTCCGGAAGATAGATTCGGATTGCGAATAACATTGGTCCGATCGTTGTCAGCAACGGTGTCACGGCTTGGATCTCCAGTGTCGACTATCGTAAAGGGATAACCCGACTGGAGTTGAAGTATGCCATTCAACTTCCATCCACCCAGTAGATGCGATGTGAGGCCTGTACTTTGTTTAAAGAATGGAAGCTCATAAATGTAGCTGGTGACAAATCGATGCCGGATATCGAAAGCAGAGCGACCGCGTTCCGCTTTAAGATCCCGCGAATTCTGCGGCCGGCTTTGTTGACCCGGCACCTGGAAGAATCCTGTGGGAAGACTGGTATCGTCGATCGCTTTAGACCAGGTGTAGGCAGCCTGAAAGGACAATCCGCGACTTAGGCGCTGCGTAAGGGTGGTCTGGAGCCCGTGGTAATTAGAGTTGAATCTTGATGAAATCTCGAGGACATTTCCTATGCGCGAGTTGGGGCGACGTGCCAAAGCATTTCCCGCCGTGGCTCCCGGCGCCCAGACCGCCTGATTAGGATCGGTCGTTCCTTGAATTCTCGTCCCTTTATTACCGACGTAGGCCACCTCTAACGCCAAAGACTCGTTCAGTTGGCGCTGCAATGTCAGATTCCAATGTTGAATGTAAGGCAGCTTGTAGTCAGGCGCAGTCCATGTCGTGGTAAAGCCGTTTGGAAAAGCAAGCGGAAACGTGAGGGGCGGGTTAAAAGGGCTATTGCCCAGGAAAGGATCGGCAAATGACGGCGGAAAAATTGTCACCGTGATGGGTTGAAAGTCGGGGGGTTGTTGAACCGTATATATTTGGACCAGCGAGGAATCATCGTAGAAGATCCCATAGCCGGCTCGGACACTCGACTTTCCGTCGCTGAATGGATCCCAGGCGATGCCCACCCGAGGCGCGAAGTTCAATTTGCCCGTGGGAAACAGCGTGGCCGGAACTCCCGGATCGGTAGGGCGCAGCAATCCGGTCGGGTACAGCGGATTGAACGTTGATTGCTGGCCTTCTTTGTAGGTGAGCACCAGGTGTTCTTTCCCTTTGAATCCGGGCGCCACTTCATACCTCAACCCCAAATTCAAAGTGAGATTCCTGCGTACGCGGAAATCGTCAAGGGCGTAGATATAGAAAGCCGTCTGCCTCATCTTCTTGTCTGCCTTCCCGCCAGCCTGGAGAAACAGGAAGGGTCTGCCCAACAGCAGATCCCCGAGCGGATTACCGGTGACGAGTCCTGTAAAGCCAAAACTCCCAAAAGCGATCGAAGGGAATAGACCAAAGACGCGCGTGTGTCGGACTTCTCCGCCTAACTTCAGGCTGTGGTCACCTGCATTGACGGACAAGTTGTCTAGAATCTGATAGAAATTGCTCAGCCTCTCATTGAAGAAGTTATAACCCAGCGCCGTGTGGCCTGCGACAGCGATGCCGGGCATTGCTTTAACATCTACCGCCGTGGGATACGTGAAGCCAATAGCAGCCGGGTCCTGAGTAACGATTGGGGTCTCATTCGTTACATTTGCTCGCTGGTAAGAGAAACGAAAATCGTTAATCACCCGCTGAGAAAAGATATGAGTGTCGGAGATCATCAGGTTCTGGAAGCGGTTGGCTGTCTCGAGCGCAAAACCCGGGACATTCACGTTTCCAAGGTTGAGTACATTCGATCCACCCGGACTAATCAAAGAGCCCTGGTCCAGAATGTAGCGACCGGCAATGGTATTCCTTGCAGTCAGGTTGTGGTCAATACGGACAACAAATTGATCCCGATCATTTTCGGCCACGGGTGCGCCACTCCATCTGTTTGTGCCAGTGTTCGGCTGTGGATAAAGAGTTAATACATTGCGCGCCACGGGATCGATGCGTTGTTGGGGAATAATGTCATTGGGGAAGCGTTGACCGGTAAGTGGATCGATCGGCTTTATAGCTTCCTGGGAGAAGTCTCCCTGCCGAACCAGAAGGGAGGGTACGTTGGTACTTTGCGGTACCCCTTTGGTCTGACGAAATCCTTCGTAGCTACCAAAGAAGAATGTTCTGTCTCGGATAATCCTGCCACCAAAGGTTCCACCAAACTGGTGCTGCTTGAGCGCCGGGACTTCCGGTGAGAAGAAGTTTCGCGCGTCAAAGGCATCATTCCGTAGAAACTCGTAGACACTGCCATGAAAGCGATTCGAGCCACTCTTGGTAATAACTGTGACGATCGAACCCCCGGCCCGGCCGAATTCAGCAGTGTAGGCATTCGTTAAGATACGAAACTCCCGAAGCGAATCTGGCGATGGAACCACCATGGCCGCACCTGAGAAGGGTTCAACATTATTCACTCCGTCCATGAGGTGATTATTCGAGGTGAGTCTTTGACCGTTGACAGAAAAATTGAAGGAAGTTCCCCCGGGGGTGCTATTCGTTCCACTCCCCAACATATTGATGTTCGATGGTGGAGGCACAACTCCAGACTGCAACACTCCCAGTTGAAGAAAGTTCCTTCCGTTAAGCGGTAACTCCACAATCCTTCTCTCCTCGACCACCTTTCCGAGGGTGGAACTGGCGGTATCAATCTGAGGCACCTCGGCTGTTACCACGACGCGCTCTGTGACCTCGCCGACCTCCAATTGACTATCAACTCGCAGGTTTGCATTTACTTCGAGTTCAAGGTTTTCACGGATGAACATCCTGAACCCAGAGGCCTCGATGATCACGCTGTAAGGCCCAACTGGTAACAGGGTTACTGCATATGAACCAGTATCACTGGTTGTAGCCGTGCGAGTCAGATTCGTATCAAGGTTCTTCACAGTTACAACCGCGCCACTGACTGCAGCGCCAGCCGTATCGCTCACGGTTCCGTAGATTGTGCCGGTCGTTTGGGCCGGAACCGCCGGGCTAACGACCGAGTAAATAAGAATGAGCAAAGCGAAGGCAAACACCCTTTGGACTAAATGGGCATGCTGAGATCTATTAAACATTATGACTCCTCCTTACCTGGTTAGCTCCATTTTCCGGCGAGATGTCTGAGGTCACCTATCGATGGATTTGGGTTGAAACAGATCTACTAGTTGCGTCAGAGCTAGTGCACTGATCACTCTCTTTTTGGGGAGGTTTCGAACCACTCGAGGTTTCGAATTTATTAGGGCCGACACGGATGCTCGCTTATTTAATCAAGCGGCATATTGACAGAGGCTGTGCGTTCCAGATCAATCACCTTCAATCCCTCGGCATAGACCGACTCCGGGTAAGGATGATTCAGGTAAGCGATCCATTCTTCATTCGAGCCCAGATCAAAACTAATCCCGAACTCGTGTGTAGAGGGTTTGTCCGGAACCGGAGCGATTACGCATGGGCCACTTAGCCAGTTACTGACCATGGGACATTCGTTGGGAATGCGCCTGCAGTATTCGATCCAATTGTCGATCTGCTGTGAAGAAGCCTCTTCCTTCCAATTAATTAAGACAATATGGCGTATAGGCGGCATCAATATCCTCCCTTTCAGAGTTCTTCAAGTTACTTCGTATGAGTTAGTGGTTCTTGTTGCGATCGGAAAGGTTAATGAACGATTCGAACAGCCGTCGCGGTGGGATAATTTACTTTTTGGCTAACTCTTCGGGGGTTCCAAAGACGAAATTCCAGGGCACGACCTCGTCTTCAAACTCTGGCAGCCGAGCCACCAGTGCCGAGCGTTCTCCCCGACTCACGACTTCGCCGTGCTGATTAATCATCTCCATTCCAAAAGTGACGATGCCAGTTGCCGGATCTTCAGCGTCTCGCTTGCCCACAATCACCTGCCGAAAATGCAGCGTGTCACCAACTCTGAGAGGGAGAACAAATTCCCACCAGTCCCCCAGGGCGCCTCGGTTCGTACCCGCTAAGAAACCGAGCGTAGCGCCCAGCCCATTAGCAAAGATAATGGGCATTAGTAATGGCGCCAGCACGCCTCCATATGAGGTCGCCTCGCCATAAACAATGTCCGTGTGCAATGGATCAGTGTCCCAGGAGAGAATTGTGTAACCAACGGTATCAGCCTCGGCAACGGTTCGCGCCTGCGTGACCAGCTCCTCGCCAATATCAAACTCTTCGAAGTATTTGCCCCTATTGAGCCGCTTGACTTTACGCGTCGAGTGCGCGCTTCCCGGAGAAATTGGGTCACTACCGCGCTTTTCACCGTTTTCAAGTTCACTCAAGCCAGCAAAGATGTAACTCCATCTTTTATGCTGTCCAGAGGCTGGCTGTCGCCCAACCAGAACAGTGCGTTGGATACGGTTCACCAGTTCCGCCTTTTGATTGACCGTTTCCAACTCGAAAGTGATTAGCCCCCGGTCCTGCATATCAAGTTCCCTTTTGTTCAGCACCTTTAGGTTCACATGAAGCGTGTCGCCGATCTTCATGGGATTGAAGAAATTCCAGCCAAGTCGCAACACCGATATCAGCGAATCTTCCGTCAGGCGCAGAGAGCCGACTAAGCCGTGCGCCACCAGGAGACCGAGTTGCTGTTGTGCAATCCTTTCACCGAAGGGCCCTCGCCTCGCAAACTCCGCATTTGTGTGCTCCGCCTGCGTGTCCCAGCATAAGCCGGCATATTGCATGATGTCCGCTTCCGTAATTGTGCGCCCTCGGGTAACAAAGACATCGCCGGAGTTAAAATCTTCAAAGTATTTGCTCATTCGCTGTTAGCTCCCACCACTCAAATGCGGCTTTCTCAGTTGTTTACTTCAGTGCCATGCCCTCGGCCCTTTGGCAGCCTTCTGTCCCAATGGTGGCTTTCGCAAAACCACCATGGCCCGGGTCCCGCTAATGGACACGCCGCCATTCTGATTCACAATTTCCATATCAATTCTCACCAACCCGGTTTTTTCATCGCTCTCGTCGCAGGCAACAACTGTCTGTTCAAGTGCAATGGTTTCACCAATCCTGATCGGACCAAGAAATCGCCAGTCAGTTTGAGTAAAGCCGACGCAGGTACCGGCAGCCATCGCCAATGGAGCATCCAGACCTACGGCAAAGGCGATTCCTAAAAGCGGCGGCGCAATCCGCTCTCGAAAGGGAGTCTTGAGAGCATACTCAGCGTCGGTGTAAAGCGGGTGATGGTCCCAGGTGAGTGATACGAGCCCGACAACGTCCGCTTCGGTCACCGTTCGCGCTCGCGTGTCAAAAGCGTCGCCAACCTTAAAGTCTTCGAAGTACTGGCTCTCCATTTGAGCCTGTTGACGATTCTCAAATGATCTATCTGGACACTGCCAGTGTTCATTCAGGTCTTCCGGAGTAGCGAAGAAGGGTACCGGAGGGCGGGAGTGTTTCTCGCTATGTTGTCTTCGGGCCACTAGACAGGTCTGCTGATCGTTGTTGACGACTTCGTCGCGCTGATTGAGAACCTCCATTTCGAAGACGACGATGCCCGCATCGGGTCGTGGAGTTTCGCGCTTTTCGGATACCCGCTGGCGGAGATATATCGTATCGCCTATTCCAACCGCTCCAGGAGCACGCCAGGTGGCGCCCACTACCGCCAGCAACGTGTCGTTAAGAATTCCCAAAGATGCGCTCAACCCTACGGCAAAGAAGGTGCCCAGCGGCGGCGGCGCAATGCGGTGATGGAGCTCAATGCCATTCCAGATGAATCCACGTTTCACGAACTCTGCGTCGGTACAACGAGGATTGATGTACCAGGCACTGTTCACAAACTGAACTACATCCGTTTCGGTGATTGTGCGGCCACGACTGCTAAAGAGATCACCTTCTGCAAAATCTTCGAAGTACTTTCCCTTGACGCCATTATTCATTTGGATTGGGTCTCCAGTGAAAAAACAAATTCCCAGGGCTCTTCGGTGTGACCTGGCTGTGGTTGGTGCGCAACCAACATCGTCCGATCGCCCTGGTTGACTACCTCATTGCGTTGATTGATCACCTCGATTCCAATTTTGACAATGCCAACTTCCGGCCGCGGGGATTCCTTCTTTTCCAGGATCGTTTCCTTCACATGAAGCGTGTCACCAATGCGGCAGACTTGAAGCGTGCGCCAATTCATCCCGAGGTACCCACGTGCCGTCCCCCGCAATATTGCGGCTGAAGCGCTGAGTCCATTGGCAAAGACGAGGCTGAGTAACATATGTGCAATGCGCTCACCGAAGATCGAGTTGCGAGTGAATTCAACGTCGGTGTGTTCGGGATTATGGTCCCACGAGAAACCTGAATACAGGACCACATCCGTCTCGGTGATTGTTCTGCTGCGAGTTAGGAACTCGCTGCCAATTTCGAGTTCTTCGTAGTATTTTCCGGTCATTTATTCTCCAGCGTGTGGACGGAGTGGACGCGGTGGACGGAGTGGAAACAGTGGACCAATGAGCCGGGACCAAGGTTGGGCTCCACGTCGTCCACCTCGTCCATTCTGTCCACTTCGTCCACCTGCCCCTATCCACACTCCGTCTTCAGTTTCGCAATCAGTTCCTCGGTAGACATTGCCTGGGCGTAGAGTGGGTGCATCGCGTTAACCGAGATATCGTGTTCCTGCTGCGATAGTGTGGCGCAGGCATCCTCGGGCAGGAGGATCCCGTACTCGAGATCAGACGCGTCCCGTACAGCCGACTCGACACAACCGTTAGTGGCAACTCCGCAAGCTATCAAATACTTGATCCCCATGTTATGGAGATACCTGTCGAGGTGGCTTCCCAAAAAGACGCTTGTGCAGGTTTTGGTAATCACAAGGTCGTTAGGAAGGGGCGCAATCTCATCCAGGACCTGTGCTTCCCGGCTGTCAACGTGATCCGTCATCTGCCAGGCCTTATACCGCCAGCCCATCTCGCGACCATCCTGCGTCAGTGAGGCAACCTTGGTATAGATGATCTGCACACCGCACTCACGGGCAGCCTTGATTAGTGCCTTGATACTCGGAACAGTAAGTTGCTCGACCCTGCTGAAGTACCATTCGAGTTGTTCCTGGAGGCCCTGCTCTTTGGCCCACCGCCCATATTTTCCTTCACGGTGAGCGTTCATAAACTGCACGTCGATCACGAGGACCGCTGTCTGGTCCCGTTCAAGCACAATCTCAGGAATGTTTCCGGGGAGTTTTGATTGGAGAAAGCTCTTCCGCAGCTCACCGTCGGTCTTTTCCATTAATCAGTCCTCTACCGCTTTACAAAACCGCCACATACCGACAACGTCTGACCCGTAATGAATGCAGCGTCGTCTGACGCAAGAAACACTGCTGCTCCAACCAGATCCTCGGGCTCTTCCCGCCGTTTGACCGACTGCATGGCTACCTGCATGCCCCAAACCTCGTCAGGCACCGAGACTGTGCGCTCCGTCTGGGTCAAACCCGGCGAAATGGCGTTTACGAGAATGCCGTAGTCACCCAGTTCAGTCGCAAGCGCGCGGGTCATTCCGATCACGCCTGCCTTCGCGGCAATGTAATGAGTGAGATTCGGAAAGCTCATGAAGACAGTGCTGGATGCAATGTTTATAATCCGGCCACTCTTCTGTTTCTTCATCTGCGGAATGACCGCCTTCGCGCAAAGAAACACTCCATCCAGGTCGACTGCGAGTACCTTCCGCCAATCCGCAAACGAGATCTCATCCAAAGGCTGCTCGGGTGAGATTGCGGCATTGCTTACGAGGATATCGATGCGCCCAAAGGCAGCGATGGTCTCCTGGGCCATGCGCAGCGTGTCCTCCTCACTTGAGACATCAACGTTCAAGGCGAGGGCTTTTACCCCATGCTCTTCCACTGCCTTTTTGGTTGGCGCCGTATCGAGGAGATCGGCCCCAACGATGTGAGCGCCCTCCCTAGCCATGGCAAGACAGTATGCCCTCCCAATGCCGCGTGCCGCCCCGGTCACTATGGCGACCTTTCCCTCCAGACGTTTCGTCATTCCCCTCTTCTCCTCTCTTAATCTGCCAGAATCTCTTTCAGTAGCTTTTCCCGGTCGATTATCTGACCGTTCTTGATCACTACGTCGATGGCGCGCGTGTGGCTGATGTCTTCGAGCGGATTGCCGTTAACCAGAACCAAATCCGCTATCTTTCCGCTTTCGATGGTCCCTAACGACTGCTCGCCCAAATATTCTGCTGCGGTCCTGGTGGCAGCTACGAGTACCTGCGCAGGCGACATGCCCGCGTCGACCATCAACTCCATTTCGCGATGAACCGAGAGCCCGGGGAAGGCCCCCATCACTCCGGTGTCTGGTCCAACACCTACAGGAATACCGCTGTCGCTCACGCGCTTAAGATTGCTCTTGATGGTTGGAAGCTGGTCTTTGAGGTAGCTCTTCTTCGTGATCTTGAGGAATTCATCGAGCGGCCCCTCTTCGACTAATGTATCGAGTGTCTTTTTCGGCACTGTCCGCTGCACAAACTCCTCAGCAGCATATTTTCGCAATGAGCCTTCATCAAAGGCGTCCTGATAGACAGACAGGGTTGCCAGATAGAGAGTCTTGGCCTTGGAAGCGAGTTCGAGATACTCATCGTCGATCGGATCCGTGACTGCCGAGTGGGCCATGATATCGACCCCGGCGCGCAGGGCGTCGATCTGGAATTGGGTGTCGTAAGCGTGCAACATCACCCGCAGATTTCGCGCATGGGCCTGAGCGATAATCCTCTCCATGATTGGCAATTCCAGCTTCGGGAGCGGGTTCAGAAATGCGCAACACTGAGTGTCGTAATAGATCTTAAGAATATCGACACCCGCGTCTGCCAACTGGTTTACGTGCTGTTCAGCTTCCTCCAGCGTTTTTGGCTCGAATCTAGCGAGCGGCAACAGTGAACCGGCCCAACCGTTTGGAGCCGTAAAACCCGGCCCAGAGATAAAGAGTCTGGGAAACGAGGTGGCGCCGTTGCTTGTACGTGCCCGGAGTTCAAGGCCGGATTGCAAAGGCTGCACTGGGCTGTAGACGCTGGTAATACCCCAGTACAGCATCTGTTTCAACGCCCGCTCCTGCGTGGCTGGTTCAAATGAATCGATTACCTCTGTAATGGTGTCAAAGCCACCACTAAGAAGGTGGGCATGCATGTCGATCAGCCCTGGTAAGACCGACTTTCCGGTAGCATCAATTAAGGTCGCCTCAGGCGGGACCCCCTCATCTGCGGACGTGATGCTCTTAATCCGCCCATCCTGAATCAGGATTGATTTATTGAGCTGTAACGAGTGCCCAAGTCCATCAAAGATCTGAGCATTGCGAATTAGTAATTTGGTCATACTTTGGAGTCCCCTTGACTTAAACGACTGACTCTGCTGTTGCTTCCCAACTCCTATAAGGGCCAAGTCGTAAGAGCAGCCCCACACTCACCAGAATCGCTACTATGAAGATCATAAGGATTAGCCGGTAGGAACCTGTAGAGTCGAAGCTGATACCCATCAACAAAGGTCCAACGACGCCGCCGAGCGTGTACGCCGCGAGGATGTAGCTATAGATCTCCGAGAAGGCCCGTAAGCCAAAATACCGACTCATTTGATAAGCCATGACGTCTGTCTCGGCTCCGTTTCCCAGCCCCAACAGCACGGCAGCGACAACAGACAGAAAGACCGCCGCTCCACCCCACAGCAAGAGAATCCCAACGCTGGCGCCTCCGAAGAACCAAATGGCAATGTATGACGCGAAAAAGCGATCCAGGAGATAACCGGTTCCTACTCGTCCGATGAGAGTGGCGCCTCCAAGAAACGAAGCCGCAATGGCGGCAGTCGCCGGCGATACGTTTCGATCCGTAAGCATCGGCACGAGGTGAATAAGGCAACCATTGATACTAGCGGACACCAGAAAAAAGGCGCTGCACATTAGCCAGAATGTGCTCGAACGCAGGGCTTCACGAATGCCGATTCCGCCCGGCCTCTTTCCACTTATACCTTCTTCCTTTTTTTCGCCGTCAGGCATCAACCCCATCGACTGCGGTGTCTCTTTGAGAAACAACCCGGCCACAGGAATCGTCACTACCACAACCAGAAGTCCCAACAGCATGTACGCCGCACGCCAGCCAAACGAGGCAACCAGGTAATGCGCCAGGAGCGGCATGATGAATGTGCTAATTCCGATCCCGATTGTTGCCAAACCAAGTGCCAACCCTCGTCTTTTATCGAACCAGTGTGAAAGAACTCTGTTGTAGGACAAGGGCGTCGTGCCTGCGCCGATAAGGCCAATCGCGATGTAAACGAAATAGAACTGCGAGGTACCAAAAGAAAAAAGGAAGAAGGAGATTAGGCTTAGACCAAAGAGCAATGCTGAGGTGACGATCACCTTGCGTGCGCCAAAGCGATCGATAAGCCGGCCAATGAACGGCATGGCCAGAACCATGACTATCAGCGAGAGTGAAAAGACCAGTGAAGTTTCTGTTCGCCCCCAATTGAACTCCTCGCTTACCGGCTTGAAGAATACACTGAAGGTATAGACGATGATTGGGCCATAGCCAACCGATAATCCCAAAGCGGCTATTACAACTATCCACCATCCGTAAAATACCTTTGACGCTCTTCCCTCGGCGGCGCGCTTCATAGCGTAATGCAATCAGATCGGCGCTAAACAATTAAACTCAGACTGCGACGTCGCCTGCATCGACCAGCAACGTGCTCCCCGTCATCAGCATCGCGAGGTCGCTCGCACAAAAGAGGACCACCCGGGCGATGTCATCGGGCACGGCGTTTCTCCTCAATGGTTCGCGGGCTGCTACCTGGTCCATCACATCGTCGAGGCCGATCGCCCGATACGCGTCCATTCCTTCCTGAAGTCCCGGGGTATCGGTAAGGGTCGGCGCCACGGCGAGGACGCGGATGTTGTGCGGGCCCAACTCAACAGCGAGGCTTTTGGTCAAGCCGACTACTCCGTGTTTTGAGGCAGTGTAGTGAGCAAAGCCTGGTCCATAAGCGGAAAAGCCTGCCAGCGAGGCGAGGTTGACAATAACGCCGCCCCCACCGGCTGCGATCATCCGTCGCCCGGCTTCTCGCGAAGCGACAAACGTGCCTCGCAGATTAATGTTGAGCACCCGATCCCATTCCGCGTCTGTCACGTCCAGAAGTGGTGTGCTGGGAAAGATACCCGCATTATTCACCCAGATATCAACTCTATCTAAATCGCGCACTGCCTGATCTGCCAGGGCGGTGATAGATGCGGGATCTGTGACATCGACCCAGGCATGGGTAACCCGACCACCTCCCGAGGGAATCTTTGTGGTGGCCTCTTCGGCGCCAGCTTCGTTGAGATCTGCAATGAGAACATTTGCTCCCGCTTCGGCGAGGCGGCGGCTGATAGCGAATCCGATACCCCGCGCGCCGCCCGTTACCACCGCATTTCGCCCGGCAAGAGAGATCAATTCCGCAATCGAACGATCACTTACATCAGGAATTGCCATTTTCGTCCTCGAAGAGTTTTGTTTGGTTTAGTGGGAACACTCCAACACGGAAGTGTGTAGGATTAAGGTTCCGACGCTCCCTTCTTGTCTGGGCTGGATCCGAGTAGTATCGCGATGCTTCCCAAGGGATGAGGTTCGCTTATTTCCCGATCTTCTCGTAAGCATCGGCAGCTCTGAGCACTGTGCCTTCGTCGAAGTGTCTCCCGACCAACATCAGCCCGATCGGCAGTCCGTCCGCCTTACCACACGGCAAAGTGATCGCAGGATGGCCAGTGATGTCAAAGGGGCTAGTGTTTTGCAACATGCCGAGCGCTGTGCGGAAAAACTCGGCCAGATCGGGATCTTTCGGAATCTCCATCGCCCGCATTGGCATTGTCGGCATGACGAGCACATCTGCATCCTCGAGCACGGCGTCGTAAGCGGCGCGTAGCGTCCGGCCGAGGTTCTGGGCCTTGGCATAGTAGTGGCCGTTGTAGCGATCGCTCATGTACTGGCCCAGCAACGCGACAAGCTTGACGGTCGTCGGAAAATCGTTTGCCCGCGCCCGCCGCGCCCGGCCGTAGAAGTCTCGCAGTCCCAGCGAGTAGTGACCGCGCCAGTTAAAACCGAGACCATCGCCCCGTACCATCTGCGCGGTTGCTCCTTCTACGGCGATCGCATTCCAAATATGGATGCCATCGCGGTGGATCGGAATCGATACTTCTTTAACGGTTGCGCCCTTCTCCCCCAACATTCGGACTGCCGCTCTTACTGAATCGTCCACCACTTCTTCGGAAACGCCATCCTCCCAACCAAAGCCTTCTTTAACTACAGCAACGCGAAGCCCATCAAGACTACCCGTAAGCGCCTCGGTGTAGGCGGCGGTCTTCACGTTCACCTGCCGCGGATCGAGTCCATCCTCACCGGCAATCACTTCGAGCAGCAGAGCAGCGTCCGCGACGGTCTTTGTCATCGGCCCGGTGTGGTCCAATGTTCCTTCGATCGGAAAGATACCGGTATAGGGCACTAGTCCATGCGTCGGTTTTAGCCCCACGATTCCGCACCAGGATGACGGGATGCGAATCGAACCGCCCTGATCCCCGCCGAGCGCCATGTCTACAGCGCCCGCCGCCACAACCGCGCCTGAGCCACTCGAGGAGCCGCCCGTCGTGTGTGCCGGATTTGCGGGATTGTGGACAGGATTACCGTCGCTAGTGTGACTGCCGCCGGAGAAGCTGAAATTCTCACATACGGCCTTACCGATAATCTCGCCGCCCGCGTCGAGAATTCGGGTGACAACAGTTGCGTCTTCGTTCGGAATGAACCCTGCTAGCACCGCCGATCCATTGCGCAGGGGCATGCCGGCCAGACTGATGTTGTCTTTCAACGCAATCGTCCGTCCTTTCAGCTTGCCGCCTGGCGCTCCTTTAATAGAACAGCGCCAGGCCCAGGCGTTGTGCGGATTCTCTTCCGGCTCGGGCGCCCGACCCGAGTCGCGAGGATATTTGACCGGCAGAACTGGGGCCTGTAACTGGTCCAGGCGGGCATAAGAGGCAAGTGTTCCATCGCCCACATGACGAAGCTCCTCAAGTTCGTCATCGGAAAGACTGAAGCCGTAGCTGTCGGCGATGCGTCGCAGCTCGGCGATGCTGGGTCTACAAACTGACATTACTAGATCCTCCTTCTTTACTAGCTGTCGGACTTAGGGACGCCGAAATCGTGGAATGGCTTCTTTACCCAGCCCTCGTAATAAGGACTCATAATCTCCATCCTCAGCCGCACCACCTTGAATCGCCATTCTCCATTCGGCAGCTTCACAGCATCATTGTGGTAGGTCCCCCCAATAAGCACCGGTTCCAACTCGCCTTTGCTGTTAGGCATGTTCGCGATCTCCCACAAGTAGCAGAAGACATCCGCGGTCTGCCCGTCATCGGCCACCTGGATCAGTGGCGAGATCATGTAGTGCAGCGACCAGTTAATGATCTCCGGCGCTCCCTCCAGAAACTTCCGAATAGTCTCGTGGCCCACATACGTTCCGTAGCCACTGCCGATATCGAAAACACCGTCCTCTGTAAACAATGGGACCATGATGTCCGGGTCATTCTTTTTGTCGGATCCCTGGGCGTAACGAACTAGCAAATATTTGATAGCCTCGATGTCTTCCAGGCGTTGGACCCTCTTTGCAAGACTCTCCAAATTAAGTGCTTCCGGGTTCGAAGCCGGTTTATTCCCACTTGATGACGTTGACATTTGATCATTCTCCTCGTTGGTATCTTTTGATAATGGACAAAGCGAAGCCTAAGGCGACCCGAATGGAGGTGGCCGGGGTCGGTTCATTTTCTGGATGAACCGTTTATGCGTCGAAACTCTTTCTGGTTCCGCGACTCGTGAAGTGGTTATCGTGCGCTGCTATTTGGGTTTGGGTTTGCCGGCGTCGGGAACGTCAAATCCTGCCGGAGCGGGCGTGTCGTCTTCGTCACCGTAGTCCGGACGCACGGGGTAGGCCACAGTAAAGATCAGGCACTCTTCGTTATCATCAAACGAACCGCTATGCTCCCAGCCTTTGGGGATAATAATTGCATCGCCTACATTCAACACATACTCGGTACCGTCCGTGCCATGTACTCTTGCAGTTCCTTTAAGGACAATACCCACTTCCTCGCCGTGGCTGTGTACATCCGCAGGAGCATCGCTGCCCTTACCCTTCATGAATTTGAAAAGGGCCACGCCCATGTCGGCGCCATTTATGTGCTTCATGTAAAGCGCGCCCGGGACGACTTCCTTGAGACCCTCGTCGTTAACGCGAAATATCCGCGGTTGTTTCAATGGCTCACTCATCTATTTCCTCTCCCCTTATCGACAAATAACGTTACTGTTTCAGCCCTCGGGCGGCGACATATGTGGCACCTCGATCGGCACAAACCGATCGGGTGGAAAGCCATCGACTACTTCAGGCTGCTTGTAAAACTCGACGGCCGGCGCCACCTCAGCAAGCGAAAGACTTAGATGCAAGAGTCGCGTTGCGTCTTCCGGCATGTTGTCTAACGGGAACTGGTTGAGATACTCGATAATCTTTTCAATGCGGGGCAGCAGTGTGTCGTACAGCTCCTGAATCTCCGCCATTGAACTCGACAAACGCTGCCGATTGCGTTCTCTTTCGGAGGGCAGTGCCCAACTGGCAGCAAAGCGTTCCAGATCTTCAAAGCCGGCGGGCAACGTCTGCTCTGTTTTTGTTTGTGAAACTTTAGTAGACATTATTAGAACCTCCTTTTCGACTGAGGAAATCTCCCAAACGGCAGTCTGGGATTCGTTCAGATTCAACCTACTAGACTGACCGCCCGGTACGACCCCAAATACCCACGGAAGTGGGTGGATTGTTCAGATCCAACCTAGAAAGCGTGACGACCATGGACCATCCTATATTGGGTCGCAGTCAGTACCGTAGCGCGGTAGCGTCGGGTCTTGTTTCCCAACGAGACTCGCAATTGTGAAAAGTGACCCGACGCTACCGCGCTACGGTACTGACTGCGACCCACTGAATCTACTTTTGACACAATCTCTGCCGTTTGGGGGATTTTGGCTTGCCAGGGACGCATTGGTGTAGGCCGGATCTGAACAATCCAACACACTTCCGTGTGTGGGATTGACTGCACCAGCAACAAGTTTTTGAAGCCAAGGCATGGAGTTCCTTAAACCCACACAATCCGTTTACGCGTTCACATAGTCTTCCAGAACCTTATAACTATGACGCAGGAGCAGTTCCTGATCCTGAAGCACAAAGTGATCGATCATGCCCGAAGCGAGCCCAACCTGACTGGCCTCAAGCGTGCTTCCGTCTTCCAGCCACGCGTCCCGCAACATGCAGCGCCCATACTCGCGACTGAATACCTGAGCGGCATTCTCCGCCTTCGGTAGATAGACCCGCGCCTCCCAAATAGCCCGATCAACATCGATTGGCCAAACATTGTGCGTGATGCACATGCCAAAGAAGACCAGCACATGAAAATTCGGGAAGATCACGTATTCGTCAAAGGCCCATTTGTTGCTCCGCGTGGGATTCACGCCGGGAGGCATGCTATCCATCGAGAACTCCCTCTTTGTCACGGAAGCGCCAAAACGATGTGACAACGCCTCGGTCGGCGTGGGTGTGCGCTCGAGATTGCCAAAGTAAGAGATCATCCGGTGGCGTTTGTAAACCTGAATATCCAACGCATGACGCGAGGGATTTTCCCGGTTCGTCAGAAAGCCCGGCAGCGAACGCCGGTGAAGCATCTTCGCGTGATAGCCTTCCTGTTGTGAATCAACAATCACTTTCCAATTGCACTTCAGATCGGCATCGAACCGGAAGCAGACCGGCAACTCACCGAAAGGATAGCCGCCAAGGAGACCATCCAACTCTCCCAGGTACTCCTTCAGCGTCTCCTTTGGCTCCCGCTCGAGGTTAATGAAGATAAAGCCTTCCCAGACCTCGGTGGCTACCGGGAGCAGACCGTATTGACTGCGATCGAGATCGAAGAACATCTCCTCCTCGGGCACGCCGATCAGCCGCCCATCCTGGGCATAGGTCCAACCGTGGTAATTACAGGAAAACTTCGCCTCACACCCTTGCTCGTGCCACACAAGTTTTGTCGCCCGATGTCGACATACATTGTGGAAGCCACGAATCACGCCATCCTTGCCACGCACCACGAGAATCGAAGCATTGCAGATTGCGATCTCTCGTACGAAGTAGCTCCCCGGATCCGGGATCTCTTCGACGCGGCCGACATTGAGCCAGGTATGCTTGAAGATCTTATCGCGCTCACGTTCAAAGTAATCTTTCGTGAGATAAGGCTCCGTGGGTACCGGCCCGGTGCCAAGTTCATAATTTAAGGTCCATCGGTCCCCATTAGTTGCCATTTGTCTTTCTCCTTTTAAATGTCTGTTTGTCGCACATGTTAATACTCCACACAAATCTGTTTGCCGAATCCCCAGTGGTCCACCGCGCTCAATACCGGCAGATACCAATCCAACTGGAGTTCCTCAGTGGCCGAAACTCGTTCGTCTCCCGACTCGGGTTTAATACTCAAGTCATCGCCACCAACAACTCTATCCACCTTCGGCAGTACGATCGGCCGATCAAGACTGCCCACGGAGACAATCCCATCTCCTTCCGGAACGGTGTACATCAGAGGCGCCTCGCGCCCCTCCTTCCCACCGTGCTCGTAGGTCATCAGCACAGCCTTTACGCCCTCTTTTTCCAGCGCCTGCACCGTTAGCATTGCTTCGATAAACGCGTTGCCGGCGCCAATCCAGGTGATGATTGCTCCCTGCGCTCCCAGTAACTTCGCGAGTTTTGCAGCCTGATTCGCCGACAATTGCTTCTCTTCAAAGACCTCGAATCGCGTGCGGTGAAAGATCACGCCTGCGAAATCCCATTCCTTACCATGGGCCTGGTAGAGCCGCTCGATCACTGGATTGTTCACATGCTCCCAGGAGGTCGGCTTTACCGCGTGGCCTCCCTGAGCACCCGGCAACAGCGCTCCATCAAGAATTTCGTTGGGATGGACCAACAGCGGCATCCAATCGGTCACGTAGCTTCCATACCAGGTTATGAAAGGAACCGGCAGATTCAATTGCGTCAATGATTGATGAATGTAGACAACTTTAGGAAGACCGGAAGGGACTGCTGTTAACTCATAATGTTTCATTTCCGCCGGCGTCTTCTCTTTGGTTGTCTCGGCGAGTCGTTCGGCGACTTTGAAGCCGGCCAGCCGCACTGCCTGATGGTAGTCCGTAAGGGAGTGTCCGTGCGCAAACTTCAGGGCCACCACCACATTGATCAATTTTGAAAGCGGGCTCAGCGCCCCCGGACCGGACATCTCGAGAATGGCTTCGTGTGCTGCTCCCGTACCGGTTTCGAGCAATCTTGGATATTCCGCGGAAACGACGACAGAGATTCCCTGCAAACGATGTGTTACTCCCTGGCCCACCGTGGTCACCGGAGCAACAATCCCCGGATAACAACCGCCCGCTCCGGAAACCTTTATCCGCGGTTCGATAGCGTCGCAAACGTGTATCACACGCGCCGACTCGCCGGGTTTGACGATCTCGATCTCGAGCCCGGCAATTCGCGGATCACCCTGAAGCAGAGCCTCCAGTTCAGCACGCGAGATCTTCAGTTCGTCTTCGTCAAGCCGCGTTTCAGAATCGAAGACGACCGTGCTAACAGGAAATGTGCCAATGTCCAATTGCAACGTTTAATGCTCCTTAAACTGTGTGACTGGGCCGAAAAACGGTTGCTGCTCCCACTGAAGTCTGAAGCGCCTCAAAAGCCTTTGTGACGATCTCTTCTCTGACCTTGGAGTCGAACTCGTCCGAGAGGCTCGGATCACCACAAGGATGCGGAATCTTTCTTCCCACAACTACACGAGAGGCTCCCACTTGTTGAGCAAGTTGCGCCATCGCCGAGATAGTTGCGACCGGGATACCTGCGCGGTCCAATTCTTTGCTGAGCGCTGCACCGCAGCGCGTGCAGGTCCCTCAAGTGGCCACCAGCAGCGCCGCGTCCACACGCGCTTCACGCATTGACGCGGCAATCTCTTCCCCGGCTTCTCTTGCTGTTTTAAGGCTGGTTCCCACCCCCGTTATCGTATAGAAAGTGCTGTCAAGCTCGCCAAAAGCGTGGCCCGCCATCCGGCGTAAAGCGTCAAGCGGAAGAACAAGGTTCGGGTTCGCCTGAGCGTATGCCGTATTGAAACCACCGTGGATCACCTCCCAGTCGTCACCGTGCAGGGATGGTTCATCGGGCAATTCGTATTTCCGCCATTCCGTCGCGTTGAACATCTTGAAGTGATCTGGGTTTCCTCGGGGTACAAGTCCGGAAGTCGTGATCACTGCAACCCGGGCTGTCTTCAGGTCTTTCACCGGCGGGGCTGGAGCAACCTGTTCAAATCTCTCGATTGGAATCTCGGTCTCAAAAGGCTGGTCGTTCAGCTTTGCCAACAGCATGTTGACTGCTCGTTCCACCCCCGGATCTGAAGTAAACACCAACCTTCGCTGTCCAGTCGGAATGTATCCTTCTTCCTTCGCCGGTCCCAACTCCGCTCCTGACATCACCTTTTGCAGAAACTCGGCGAGCTTCGGCAGCACCCTGGGCATGTCCTTTGCCATCGATTCTGTTGGCAGAATCCAGACACCACGAACTTTTCGATAAGTCTCGACGGCCGGGTTTTCAGGATACATTGCGGTCAAGGCAGGTATTCCAAGTTGCTCCGCCACGGCTTTGCAAAGCTCACCACAGGCAAAACCATATCGCCCGGCATTGAATGCTGGTCCGGCAACCACCACATCCGCTTCAAAGCTTTTGATTGCGGCGATGATCTCCGGCAGCACCTCATTGATCTGATTACTGAAGTGGTTGTCTCCACAAATCAGAGTTGCGACAATCTCGCCTTTCTCACCAAGCGCCTGTCGCAAGCCGATCCCTGGTCCAACAGCGCCCTCCCGAATCTGTAACCCGGTTTCAGCTTCGGTTTCGCCGCCGATTCCGCCGAAGAACTGATTAAGGTAATGAACAATTCTGATCTTTTTACGAGACATCGCTTGCTCCCTTATTCAAATTGATCCCTTATGGCGCGAACTCAGTTAAGGCGAGACCATTCTTTCTCTGATTGCCCTGACTCGTTCTGCAATCTCATCGCTCGGCAAGACCATCTCCATCATCTCCACCTGGTCGCGATAGACCTCAGGAGGAATTTGCTGCTTGATTTCGGGTTCGCAGATGTAATAGACGGGCACTGCTAACGATATGCCTGCCAGCGGACCGGCATAGGTCGGATCACCAAACGTCACTGTCTCAGCGTACATTTCGGCCGCTTCGATACTTGGCGATCCCAGGACCACCATGATTTCGCTTGCGCCTACCTCTTCAACTTTTGCTTTGATACGACCTTGATCCTCAAGGTCCATGGCTCCCGCCGCCGTTCAAACAAAGCACTGATTGATATTCAGGACTACATCTCCGCCGGCGGCCTTGACGCACTCACTCAGCGCGGTGCCCTGCACTCCATCGCGCTCGCCAAGGACGATCACTTTTTTCCCCACCAGATTCATATCAATACCCCCTCGAAAGCCAGATCTCAGATCTCAGATCTCAAATTGGTTAATCGTCAATCGCAAATCGTCAATCGCAAATCTCACTTGTCTGAGGCTTCAAGGATGAACGACATGCCATCCGAAAGATTGGTCATCTTGCCGAGAAACAGACTGCCTTTGCCAATAAACATAGCAGTTTTCAACTCGCCTCGCAGCATCCTGTCACGCGCATGCCCCAGATAAGGCACGGCAGAGGGCACATGTCCCTGCGTTGGCGAAAATCCCGGGAGCCCATACTGCTTCTCAAAATCCTTAATCATCGTGCGTGACCATTCTCCCCGTAGCGCAGCAAGACTGGCGATGGTCCGATAATTGAACTGTGGGATATTTCCGCTCCCGGACGGTTCCGTCACCTCAGGGTTATGCAACTCGACTGCATACTTATCAATATCCGGAATTCCCAGCCCCAACTTCTCCAACGGCGCCGCGATTAACGCTTCCGCGATTGCCTGAGCCGAACCACCAAAACGCACGTCGTGCTTCCCGATTGCGTCGAGCCTGATTGCGGGGTTCCTGCCATCGTGTGGTCCAACAAGAATCGCAAAGCCGGCGAGCACATCCTCTAGAATCGGTTGCGCCTTTGCCAGATGCCCGCGAAACTTCATTCCCAGTTTCCCCAACGCGCCGCCTCCAACAACAACTACATTTTGAAAGATGCCGGCTTGAACCAGGCCCGCGGCGATCACGACACTATGAATTGGACCACAACAGAATGCCTTTACATCGCTCCCCGTACTGTTCTGGCAACCACTAAGTTCGGCCATGGCTTTGGCAAGGTTGCCGGCGCCCCGCTGGTAACGATCGCCGACCGCTTCCTCGCCCGAGTTGATGACATAGTCGATCGCTGAAGCTGCAATTCCGTCGCGGCTCGACTGCTCGAACAACCAGCGCAGCGCCAGAACGCCGGTGGCTTTGCAGGCCAGGTTTTCCAACAGAATGCTTGCTGTAAGAAAGGGGTCTTCCTCGTGACCGCTTGCCATACAACCAACCATTCGACCTTCAAGGTAGAGCGGCAAAGCGGCCTCATTGGCAACCTTCGCTTCAATAGTCTCGAGCGCAGCCCCGGCTCCAAGGCGCGCCAGATCCGTCTCGCCGATGAGCGGGTGCTTGTGCAAGCGTGCTCGGATGGACTCCTGAAACTTCGCTTCCAGCGAGACCAAATCAAAGTCGTCCACGATGCGAAGCAGGCCGTAAAACTCGTCCTCAGGCATGATCTCTCCGAATGGACCAAAGCGCGCCGAGCCATTTGCGCTTGATTCCCACCATGGTCGTGGGATGTCCCACAACGATTCGGGCGGCAGGCTGCCAATAAAGACCTGATTTGGATGATAGGAGCAAGCCTGATCGAAAGTTCTAAGATGCTCTGTAATCTGCTGGTCCAATTTCGGATCTTTTCGCAGTTCGCGCTCAGGCTTAGAGCCATAACGCACCAGACTGGGCGTGTGCGCTAAGGAGTAAGAAACTGCTTTGATAACGGGAAATTGCACTATGGAAAACTACAACTGAAGAATATCCTGAACGGCACGATGCCCCTGGCCGATGGCGCCCATCATGTGGGAAAACCTTTCGAGATCAGTATGAGCAAAGGCAATTCGTCCGTGAGGCTTCTTTGCGGTCTCGACTGCTCCATTGGTAAAGAACCCGGGATAAGGGAAGACATAACCATGATGACCCCACCGGCTGATGGCAATGGCTTCGATGTCGCGGCGAGGGTCAAACCCCCATGGACCAAGCAACCGAACGAGCTCCAACCTGATCCGGCGTTCATACTCGCGAAACGAGGTTTCCCGCATCTCGAGCCGCCCGTTCAGCGCCTGACCCTTGGGAGACATGCCGAGGTAAAACTTTGGCGCGCCTATGCCAATAACATTAGGCCGGTTCGGATTTCGTTGCCGGCCCGCATCGGCAGGCGCCATCTTTTCGTAAAAAGCCAGCATGACGCCGAATCCATCGTGATAAGTAGAAAGGAAATTCACACCTGCTTTGTCCAACGCCCGCGAGTTATTAAGTGCAACATTGATCCAGAGCACCGGCGCATAATGAAACTTGCTGTAAGCCTCGCGCTTCTCGGAGGGCAGATCCCTCACAACATACTGAGTCATGTATCCGCCTCCCGCCATGATCACGCCGCGCGCCCGCAACCGGTAGAGCTTGCCATTGCGTGAGAAAGTTACACGCACGGAGCTGGAAGTCTCAGGATTTCCCTCGTGTTCAACCCGCACCGCAGTTGAGCCAAGCCGGATACGAACCGGACGGTCTTTCTGGTCCAAAGCGGCAAAGTTGACTGGCCCGTTGACGATCTCTTCGGTAGTTAAGCCTCCACCTATTGCTTCAGGAATCAAGTGTTTGATCAGATGACGGAGAAAACCGGAGTTTCCGCCCCGGAAAGAGTAGAGAGCACGTGGGCCACCTCCGTATTGGGCATACACCGCCGCCGCCGATACTGTGTCAGGAAAACCGAAGAAACTGACAAGGTCGGGAAGCATCAGGCGAAACAAGGCCGGAGTCCAACGACGCTCCTTCTCTACGTAATGTTTGAATGTGAACTTGTCTAAACGCTCGAGTTCCGATTTCCAGTTTGGTTTCTCGTAGAAAGGCATGATGCTTTCTATGAAGGAGAGAAAATCTCGCTTCACATCAGCCGGCAACGGCGCCGCAAAGACATTTACATACCAAGTTGGATTGACCCCGTGAGACTTTTGGTCCCAAAAGGCGCCAAAGGCTGAAGCTTCTTTGGGCACTCGAATATTTTCAAAATCCACTTTTAGCTCGCGAAAGATGTCATCAACCGGCGGAGACGGTGCAAAAGCAGGAGGTAGATCCTGGGTAACGATCGATCCCTGGGGCGCATAAAGCATCTCGCCCTTAACTTTGAATTCATCTCGCCGAGCATTGCCGCCAAAGATCTCATGATTCTCCAAGACGAGAACTCGAGCTCTTCCTTCCCGAGCCTGGTTGAAATAATAGGCGGCGGCGAGGCCGCTGAAGCCGCCGCCAACAACTACCAGGTCGAACATTTCACCGGTATCCGCAGCGCCCGGGTTCGGATCATCGAAAATCCCATCCCGTACAGCATGACCCGCCTCAAAAACGTCGGTTGTGTTCCCTCCCCAGGAAGGCTGGGCCTTGCGGCTATTCGTTTGGCGAGCATTAGCGAGTAGCTCCATTGGCGAAAGATCTGCAACCCACACTGCACCGGCACTAAGCAAAGCGCCATTGAGAAAATCTCGCCGTGTAATCGAGATGTTCAGCCCCAGGGCTTCGTCACCTTTCTCATTAGTGGCTGCCATTGGTTTTCGCTGGGGAACTCGATGCTTTTCTAATAACCGATCGCACATCCATCACGACGCGAGTCTGAGCCGCCTTGAAAAGTGCCGTAGCCTGGGTGAATCAGAAGTGCTTGGCCACCACCAAAAAATCCCCCACTTCCCGTAATCTCATGACCGCGGTTTGTCAGGTTCTGCCGTGAGGACGTGGGGATCGTCTGCTCGAGGGCAATGCTGGCTCCCGTGCCTTCGTAACGCCAGCGCGGAGCATCGAGCGCGTCCTGAAGATTCATTCCAAAGTCGACGACGTTACAGAGGAATTGGACCTGACCCTGCGGCTGAACATCACCACCAACGAAACCAAACGAGATGAGCGGCTTGCCTCTCTCCATCATCATGGCCGGGATGATCGTATGGCGGGTGCGCTTGTGTGGAGCAATGCAATTCGGATGGTTCGGATCAAGCGAGAAACTTGATCCACGATTCTGAAGCACGATCCCCGTATCGCTTACAGTAATCCCAGTACCCCAGGGATAGAAGATGCTGTTAATAAATGAGACGACGTTTCCTTCAGCGTCTGCCGCACAAAGATATACAGTGTCGCCTTGCTTCGGAGATCCCGGACCTGGATGGCGATTGGCCTGTTCAAGCGAAATCCCGGTCCTTTGTCTGCGGGCATATTCGAGCGATAGTAATTCTCGTACGGGCACGTCTGTAAACTCGGGATCAGTTACATATTGCTTGCTGTCATGTAAGGCACATTTCAGCGCCTCGATTTGCAGGTGCATGGTGTCCGGGGTGTTATGTCCCAGAGTGGCGAGATCGTCCTGAGCGAGAATCTGGAGAGCTTCAAGGGCGACAATGCCCTGTCCGTTTGGAGGCAGTTCCAGAATCTCGTGGCCGCGATAGTTCACCGATATCGGATCCACCCATGTTGAACTGTGCTCTGAAAAATCAGCGAGGCTCAACAGGCCACCGTGCTGATCCGAAAAGCGAACGATCGCTTCCGCTATTGGCCCACGATAAAACGCATCACGCCCGCCTTCGCTGATCAGCCGCAAGGTTGCGGCAAGAGAAGGAGATTGAAAGATTTCGCCGGGACGTGGCGCTCTGCTATCAGAAAGGAGCCACGTTCGCAAGGAATCCAGATGGTGCGTCAATGCGTGCTGCCACTCGGCCCAGGCGCCAGCCGTCTGCGGAGCCACCGGAAACCCCTCCTCGGCAATATGGATCGCGGGTTTCAGCACTTCTGCCAGAGTCATCCGCCCACAGGTTTCGAGCGCGGTAGCCCAACCATCGACGGTACCTGGGACCGTGACGGCCAGGAGGTTGTTGCTTGGTATTTCCTTCGCACCTGATCCCAGACGCCGGCGGTATTCCTCCAAAGTTGCCGCGTGAGGAGATCGCCCACTTGCGTTTAACCCCCGGACAGTTCCAGTGCCTGCCTCGTAAATAAGGGCGAAGGCATCGCCACCAACACCGGTTGACATCGGTTCAAGCACATTCAGCATAGCGGCAGTGGCAACAGCAGCGTCAACAGCGTTCCCTCCTTCACGCAGGATCTCGACACCTGCTAGAGAGGCCAGCGGTTGACTGCTCACCACCATTCCCTGCTTACTCATCACGGGCGAACGCGATGGTCCAAAGCGGTTTGGCTGATCAAATGAGAGTGTCAACATTGATACTGAACTACCTGATCCACGAAATCACCCGACAGA
>DATKDA010000109.1:0-10777 GCA_035512935.1 Pyrinomonadaceae bacterium
GCCAAGTTCACTTCCTACCTTCTCAGCATCCACATTCTGTCCTTTGTATCGAAAGACCGAACTGCGAGGGCTCACTTTCAGGTCGGGAATCTGCGAGAGCCGATAGATCAACGCCTCAGCGAGACCGTCGGACAAATATTCGGAATCCGCGTTTCCGCCGGCGTTTTGAAACGGGAGTACAGCGATGGAATTGATTTGGCCACCGCCGCCTCGCGAGAAGACTGCGAAGTATCCGATCGAGGCGATCACGGCGATCAACACTACACCGATCACAGCGGTCGCCAGCTTGTGACTCTTTGCCTGCGTTACGGCGTACTCAAGGCTTGACGATGAGGTTGTAACATTCTGCGTGGCGGCCATCTGGCCGCTCGCGGTTCGCTTGCCGGAGCCGGTGTAGAGCTGCGTCTCACTCTCGTCTGATGTCTGCGCAAGGGTCTCGCGGTTCGGTACGATCGAACGCTCAAGCTCACCCTGAATATCAAGTTCCCGGCGCAGATTCTTGAGGTCTATCAACAGGTCGCGCGCCGACTGATACCGCATCTCCACATCTTTGGTCATCGCTTTGCGGACGATCCGCTGAAGTTCAGCCGGTACGTTTTCCAGAAGCAGCGGCTCTTTCTCGAGGATCGAGACAATGGTGTGATTGATGGTCTCGCCGCTGAAAGGAACTTTACCGGCGAGCATTTCATACAAGACGACTCCCAGACTCCAGATATCGGTTCGCGCATCGGTTTCTTTGCCACGTGCTTGTTCGGGCGACATGTAGGAAACCGTGCCCATGATCATTCCGGGTGTGGTGTTAACCGACAGGGGGACGGGGGGACGGGGAGACGCGGCGATCAATGTGTTGCTTTCGCCGTCGCCGTGTCCCCCCGTCTCCTCTTCGCCGCGTTGCTCCGACAACTTCGCCAACCCGAAGTCCAGCACCTTCGCGTAGCCATCTTTCCGCAGCATGATGTTCTCGGGCTTGATGTCTCGATGAATAATGCCCGCCTGATGTGCCGCGGAGAGCGCTTCCGAAACTTGCACGCCGATCTTCAGGATCTGATTTAGCTGAAACGGTTCCTTATGCGAGATATGCTCGCGCAGAGTCTGACCGTCGATCAACTCGGTCGCGATATAGTTCTTGCCGTCTACCTCACCGATTTCATGAATGGTTAAAATATTCGGGTGATTTAGTGCCGACGCTGCCTTGGCTTCCTGGACAAAACGATTCAACTTGTCCGCGTCCTTGCTGAATTCTTCGTGCAGGAATTTAATCGCCACTTTGCGATCTAGTTTTGTGTCCTGGGCTAGGTACACCTCACCCATCCCGCCCGCACCGATCCTGGAAACGATGCGGTAATGCGACAGAGTGGAACCGGCTGGCAGTTCTTTGTTTATCTGGTTCAATTCTATTACGGGAGATTCAGACGTTTCAGCATATCCTTGAAGCGCGGGTCGGAACGCAAATCGTCCAGTTCAGGGGCAACTGCGTAAACACCAGACCAATACCCACGCTCGGCCACCTCTTTTTCCAGCCACACTAAGGCTTCCTCTTTTTCATTAAGCCCGATGTGGGCCAGCGCCAGTCCATAGCTAGTCACATAGCCCCGGGTGGATTCCAGTTTTAACTCATTGAGCAGTTTCCTTGCCTCTTCGCGCTGGCCCGACCGTGCCAAGACAAGAGCAAGGTAGCCCTTGATAAAAGGGTCATCATTCAATTCACGAGCCTTACGACATTCGGCAATGGCCTCCCCATGCATACCTTTGGCACTGTAAGCCCAACACAAATTAGCGCGGGCGACATAAAAATTCGGGTCGAGCGCGAGAGTGCGATTGAGCTGGGCAATCGCTTCATCATAGCGGCGGGCAAAAAAGAGCGTCCAGCCAACATTCGCGCTTATAGATAAGGAAAGCGGGTCTAGTTCTTCGGCGCGTCTCTGGGAGATAAGCGCTTCATCAAACTTCTTCCTCGGTGCTAGATTCTCTGCACCGAGCCAATCGTGGACGGTGGCGTAATTCGGATTAAGTTCGATGGCGCGGCGAAACGCCTTTTCCGCGCCAATTCGATCCCACTCATAATAGTTCAGATACCGTCCGAGTGCGGCGTGTGCTTCGGCCAGCGAATCGTCCTGTTCTAACGCCCGCAAAGCGGCCGCTTTCGCAAGTGGCATACTGTCTTTTGCCGAAGCAACGCCATAACTCGTGAAAAGGACATAGGTTTCAGCGAGACCAGCATAAGCAAGCGCGTAGGTCGGATCTTTTTCAATCGCCTGTTTGTAAAATTCAGCCGCCTGTTTGAGCGCATCGGTTGTTCGTTTATTCCAGTAGAAACGACCTTTGAGATAAAGTTGATACGCTTCGGGGTTTGCCGTGTAATTTTTTGCTACCTTCGCTTCATCCGTACCCGACAGTTTAGATTTGAGCTTGCTCGATACATCCCGCGCAATATCGCTTTGGAGTGTAACGAGGTCGGATTGCGTGCTGTTGTATCGCCCACTCCAAATGACGTTCTCCGTTTGCGCGTCAATTAATTCCAAACTCAGCGTTAACTGGTCACCGCGCTGGACGACGCGCCCGTTCAAGAGTGCCTGCACATTCAACTCTTTGCCGATTGTCTGCGGAGTTGTTTCTTTCCCTTTGTAACGAAACACTGAAGAACGTGATTTGACATTGAGATTCGGCAACTGCGACAGGTTGCCGATCAACGTTTCGGTCATGCCGTCGGAAAGATATTCAAGTTCCGCACTGCCGCTTTCGTTAATAAACGGCATCACCGCGATTGATCCTATTGCAGCGGTTCGACTTCGCGACAAATAGAAATAACCAAGAGCAAAAATGACAACCAGCGCCACGCCAATGGCCGCGAATACTAATCCTCGTCGCTTCGGTTTAGTAAGATCGCGCGTCGTTCCCCGACTCTGCGGTATGGGAAGTGCCGTTGTTGGTCCTGTGTTTCGGTTGATTTCAGGAGTCGTTGATGGGTGGGTAAGGAGACTAGTTGCGATCTCGCTCGACACTGGATCGGAGCCAAACCTCGCGGTTGCCGTGTCACCGCCGACCGAAGCAGAATCGTTAATAAGCGCGACGCCATCTGCGCGACAGAAAGCGAGGGTGTCGTCGGCTTCAACGCGATTACATTGGGGGCAGCGTTTCATACGTCTATTCCGGCAGATTCATTCGCTTCAGCAACGCTTTGAATCGCGGCTCAGAACGTAATTCATCAACCTCAGGCGCTACCGCCAATGTGCTCGCCCAATATCCACGTTCGTCGACCTCTTTCTCAAGCATCTGTAGCGCTTCCTCTTTTTCATTCAGCCCTAGATGTGCCATCGCGAGAGCCATGCTCGGGACATCACGCCGCAAGGATTCTCTTTTTAACTCATCGAGCAGTTTTCTTGCTTCCTCGCGCTGTCCGGCCCGTCCTAACACGAGGCTTAGGTGACCCTTATTAAATGCATCCGGTATTAGCTCAAGGTTTTTGCGGCAGGCAGGAACTGCCTGGTCAAGCGCACCCTTTGCAAAGTAGCCCCAGCATAAACCGCTCGTTGCGAGCGCAAAGTCGGGGTAGAGGGTAGCCGTACGCTGGAATTCCCTAAGGGCCTCATCGTAACGACGGGTAACAAAAAGTTGCCAACCTATGTTGAAGCTTATTATCGGCGATAGTGGATCCAATTCGAGAGCCCGCTTCTTTTCGACATCAGCTTCGTCAAACCTTTTCATTTGGCCAAGGAGCTCGCCGAGCCACTGGTGGGCGGTCGCATAATTTGGATTGAGTTCGATAGCCCGACGCAATTCTCTTTCGCCACCGGCCCAGTCATATTCGAATGACATGAG
The DNA here is from genome assembly GCA_035512935.1 of Pyrinomonadaceae bacterium. GTDB lineage: Bacteria > Acidobacteriota > Blastocatellia > Pyrinomonadales > Pyrinomonadaceae > PSRF01. The sequence continues at coordinate 3,820 of DATKDA010000109.1, forward strand.
ATACCAACCGAGTGCGGTGTGGGCCTCAGCCAATGAGTCATCCAACTCCAGCGCACGCAGCGCGGCTGCCTTAGCCTGCGGCATTGAATCTTTCGCCGAAGCAACGTCGTAGTTTGGGAACAGCACGTAGGTCTCGGCCAATCCTGAGTAGGCGAGCGCGAAGGTGGGGTCCTTCCCAATCGCCTGGTTGTAGTATTCAACCGCTTGTTTGAGGGATTCGATCGTCCGCTTGTTCCATTGGAAACGCCCTTTGAGATAAAGCCGATAAGCTTCGTTGCTGTCGGTATATTCCTTCGTTATGCCCCTCGCCCCTTCTCCCGACAGCTTCATCTGGAGCTTTTCCGTGATCGTGGTCGCGATCTCACGCTGGGTAGCTAGCAGATCAGACATCTTGCGCTCATACTGTTCACCCCAGATGATCTTGTTATTTGCAGCATCGACCAGCTCAACGCTGATGCTGAGATTCTCACCGCGTTGGGTCATTCTTCCGGACAGCACAGCCTGCACACCTAGTTCCGCGGCTATTTTCTGAGTATCGACCTCCTTACCCTTGTAGCGCATCACCGCACTCGTCGGGCTGACCTTCAGATTCGGCAGTTGCGACAGGCGATAAATAAGCGATTCGGCGAGACCGTCCGAAAGGTACTCGGAGTCGGCGTCTGAGCTCCGGTTCTGGAAAGGCAGCACCGCGATCGAGTTGATTGCGCCTCCGCTGCTGTTGCGAGCGCGCCAGTACAAACCAGACCCGATTATTCCCGCGACGAGTACAAGAATAACTATGAACACAGCAGTTTTGTGCTGTTTGATTCCCGTGACGAGATACTCGGCGCTCGAGGTCGGGTGAGCCGACGACGCGATGGTCGCACCACTAGAGTCTGTCTCTGTTCCTTCTGTGCTGTCCCGCGATGCGGCACCGCTAGTGGTCCGAAACTCAGGCGCGACAGTTCGTTCAATCTCCGCGTCGACATCGAGCTTCCGCCGCAGGTTGCGTAGGTCGATCAGCAAGTCTTTTGCTGTTTGATAGCGTTCATCTCTTTCTTTTGCCAGACACTTGCCAACGATCTCCTCCAGGCGATCCGGCACACCTTCTACCAACTGTGAAAGTGCCAGCGGATCCGTTTCCTGAATAACAATGATCTGCCGGTGAATATCTTTACCTTGAAAGGGCACTACTCCGGCAATCATCTCGTAAAGTACAACACCCACGCTCCAGATGTCGGAACGGTGGTCAACGAGTTTACCGGCCGACTGTTCGGGTGACATGTAGCTCACCGTGCCCATCACTACACCGGGTTCAGTTTGCACGAACACCTTAGTGCCGGCTTCAGAGTCGATCTGTCCTTGCGGCGAAGTCTCGCTCAGTTTCGCGAGGCCAAAGTCGAGTACCTTTACGATGTGGTCCTTACGGACCATCACATTCTCGGGCTTGAGATCTCGATGCGTAATGCCGGCTTCGTGAGCAGCGTTCAGTGCGGCGACAATCTGAGTTGCCAGATCCAGGATATCTATTAGCTTCGTACGACGGCCAGAGAGATGCTTTCGTAGGGTCACGCCATCGATGTATTCAGTGGCAATAAAGGAAACCGAATCAGCCTGGCCGAACTCGTAAACAGTGAGAATATTTGGATGGTTGAGGTTTGAGACGGTGCGAGCTTCCTGAGTGAATCGTTGTAGACGATCTTTGTCTTTGGCGACTTCAGCAGGAACAATTTTCAGTGCAACCGTGCGGGCAAGCTCGGACGTATCCTGTGCCAGATAAACCTCGCCCATCCCGCCCTCGCCGAGTTTAGAGATAATGCGGTAATGCGACAGAGTGGTGTTGGCTAGAAGTTCTGTGCTGATTACTTTCCTTCCTTTCCATTCAGTGAAGGGCCAAAGAGCGCTCCATGAACAACCCCCTTACCGGTTGGCCCATGAGGCCATCGCGGTCGGTCGAAATCGAGCCCGGGATAGTCTGCGCCTTTGACCTTGAAGGTCTCATCCATTGTCAGCTTGCCTGTCTCACTGTCAACATTAACGATCAACACCCAGGATCTATGGTTGCCGGTTACAACTACGCGGCTAGCACTTCTATCCGCCGCCACCCAATGCGAATTCTCGAAACGCTTGTCGAACACCAGACGTGATACCTCAACGGGCTCTGCTGGATTACTGACGTCAAGTGCAATCAGCCCCGGTAATGACGGATCAGTCTGAACCCAAAACTTCTCCAGGACGACAGGTACACCACACTCGAATCCCGTCTTATCTGCTCCCGGGAATGAGTACACAAACTCGGCTTTTGGATCAGACCTTTCAAGCCCAAGTACGCGATAGAGTCCGCAATTGAAAGTGTTCACGTACACAGTGCCGTCGGGTAGGAGACGCGGTTCTGCTGGATTGAGTTGAGCTTTGCCGTTTGGCGAGGGCGGGAGCGGAATGGTTGCCAGCAATCGCAGGTCCTTGAGCGACCAGATTTGAATGTGATTGGTATCGGTTAACGTGTGTTGGTGCTTTGAAGAGCCGTGCGCACCGGGTGAAGTCCAACTGGGTAGGCCCATTTCCGTACTTGTAGTTACCACCCGATCGATCTGCGGAAGCACTGTGAGGCTGTAGGGCCAAAGCAATTTCTTTTCAAAACCTGGTACGTCTGCGCTGGTAGCCCGCACCACCCTACCAAGAGCATTCAACTCAACCAGGCCACCCGGCGGCTCATAGCCTTTGCTCTTTACCTGAAAGGTGGCAAGGACATTGCCGTTGGGTAAGCGCACAAAGCTGTGCGGAAAACCATAATCTGGGGTTTGCGCGAATTGCCCGACCAACCTGGGCTTCCTCGGATTTTTCAGATCAATAATAAATGTGCGCCCGGCGCCCCAACCGTTGGCAAACAGAGTGCCTCCGACCGGGAATTCATATTCCGTGTGATGTGGACTTGTGGCCCTCACACCTACAGGCAGCGTAGTGATGACTTCCCCGTACGTGGGCGAGGATGGCTGCGCATCGATGACCGCGATGAAGTCGGAGTCCTTCTCATCATCATCTGCCGTCCAAACAAAAAGGTAAGGACTTGGAGTTATGGTCGCTCTGACAGCTAGTTGCGACTGGCCCAATACTGGCTGACTGACCCTTCGAGCCGTTGGACTCAATAAGGTAGTGATGATCAGGATAGCGGTTATCAGGATTGGCTTCATTGTTTGAAAAGTGAGCTTTATGTCGGTGGTATGTCTCGTCTTTTATAAGCCATGAGCGATTGGTATTGGCGATGGTGGTCCCTCAGGTTGAAGAAGCAACGACTCAGGAGCGGCGCCGTTTCTGTACTGAGCAAGCAACGCCTCGAAATCAACTTCCACACCAACAGGATTCGCTGCAAATGCGTTACTGTTCATATATTCATGTGCCTCTTCCGCCTTGCCACAACAATCAACTTGAAATTCCATGCGATTGCCATCGGGGTCCTGGTAATACAAAGACAGCGTCACGCCATGATGGACTTGCCAGTAAGGAGTAATGCCTGACCCTTTCAAACGGTCATAGGTATCGAGGAGTTTGCCGACATTCGAATAGGTGTAGCCGACGTGGTTAACGCCAATTGTGGAACTTGCATCTATGTCTGTGCCGTTAGGACTAAGCACATTCATGTTGGCGAATGCGAATCGATGATGCTCGTCGTCGTAGGTAAGAAACGCGAACGCCGGGTTTTTGTGTTGCACCTTAGCTTCGAAAACGTTTTGGTACCACGAGATCATTTCATCGAAGCGTCTGGTCATATAGACCACGTGCGCTAATTTTGATGGGGGTGCCATTTCATTAATTTCCTTTCGAGGTTACATTCAATATAAAGGTGACTGTCCAAATCCGATCCTTCTTGAGATCGTCACAGCGTCACGACACGCATTCAAGGCATCGATTCATAGTCTGCTTGCGATTCGATCGAAACTACAAAGGCGGCAAGCCCATTCGCCGGCGAAGGTCCGCCATGCGTGGGTCATCTCGCAACGACTCGAAGTGAATGAAGCCCACCCACGCAGCCATCGTCGATGTACGGTTCTGGAAGTCCCGCTCCAGCCAACCGAAAGCATTGTCTTTATCAGCCAGCCCCGCATACACGGCCGCAACGTCGTGGCCGTTCGCCCGTTTTTGGGAATACAGACCCTCGAGTTCCTTGATCAGATTCAACGCTTCATTTCGGTTGCCGGTCCGAGCGTGAATGAAACCGAGATTTGCAAGTAGCTGGCTCCAACGGTTTGATAGCTGAACTCCCTTCTGTGCCTCGGCCAATGCTTCCGCATTCCGACCCTGTCTGAAATGGATCAAGCTCAACGCCCGACTAATACCGGCAAAATTTGGGTCGAGCTCGATCACTTTCGTGCACTGCGCATAGGCTGAATCGAGATCACCCAATAATATATATTGCTCGGCCAGATTTTCGGCGATGATGAGCGATAGAGGGTCGAGTTCCTGCGCCTTTTTGAATTCTTGCAGAGACTCCTCGAGTCGTCCCGAATCTTCAAGAAAATTCCCGTACCACTTATGCCCGGTAGCGTAGTTGGGGCTCAATTCGATAGCTCGTTTGAACCCGGGCTCAGCTTCGGCCCAATTCCATAACATATAGTTTGTGTAAGCGAGTGAAGCATGGGCTTCTCCTAACGACGGATCGATCTCTAGTGCACGGTTCGCATAGGCCTTTGCGTTTGTCAGTACTTCCTGCGACAGCGTAGTCCCGTAGAATGGCAGCAAGACATAGCAATCGGCAAGGCCGACATAGGCCAGGGCGTAATTCGGGTCCTTATCGGCCGCCGCCTGGAATTGCTCGATTGCTCGGCGAAGGTTCTCGCCGGTGCGTTTGTTCCAATAAAACCTGCCCCTGAGATAATGCTGATACGCTTCGTTGCTATCCGTGTACTTCCTGGTAATCCCACTTTCGTCCTTGCTCAACTTTAGCTGAAGCTTTTGCGTAATCGCAGTAGCTATTTCTCGCTGGGTAGCGAGCAGGTCGGACATTTTGCGGTCGTACTGCTCGGCCCAGATCAACTTCTCTGTTCGAGCATCTATAAGCTGAACACTGATGTTGAGGTCGTCGCCGATCTGGGCAAGGCGACCTGTCATAACCGCGTCAACCCCCAGCTCACCAGCAACTTTTCCAGGCTCGTTTTCCTTTCCCTTGTAGCGCATTACCGAAGTCGTCGGGCTGACTTTAAAATCTGGTAACTGAGAGAGACGATAGATTAGTGAATCGGCTAGGCCTTCAGAAAGATAGTCTGTATCGGCGCTGCCGCTGCGGTTCTCAAACGGCAGGACAGCGATCGAGCGAATCTGTTCGTCCCCTGTTGATCGCAAATATCGATACGCGGTGAAACCAACGAGGACGATGACAACGAGCACCAGCGGGGCAAAAAGGAGACGCCTATCAAAGCTCTTCGTACTTGCCGCCTTCTCAATGGCCACCGGTTGTCGCGAAGCTTGAACACCGGACCCCGGCAGGATCGCTGTCGCGGGTTCATCCGCAAACGCGGGTCCTTCCAAAAGCTTCGCTCCATCGTCGAGACAGAAGCTCATCGAATCATCATACTCATGGCCGCACTTAGGGCATGTTTTCATACAATCATTTCGGCAGTTTGAGGCATTTGACCAAGTCCGCTTACATCAGAACGGCGGCGTAATTTGCACACTGCACGATCGAAAGCGGCTCGAGTTCCATCGCCCGTCTCATCGCAGCAACAGCTATCATCAGGGGATGAGTTTGGTAAGATGAGCGATCTCCTGGTGCAATTCTTCCTCGTCGTAATCGATCCAGGGAACGCCGTGCGTCGGCTTTCTCATTGTCGATCGGTACGGGTAAATAACGGTCTCAAATCGCATCCATTGTTGGCGAGATCCAGCCGCTTCCTTAGGCTCTTTTACTTGGGTCTGACCTTCACAAACGGCATGTCACGCAGTCGTCCACCGCCAGCGTGCAGCTTATCGATTTTGCCTGACGCATCACGTGTGACCCAGACGACAAATGCTTGCGTGGAAAAGTGGTCTTTATATAACGGTCGCAAAGGCAGCTTGGTCGAGGGAGGTTGAACGATAAAGGCGTTGTTCCCCTCAACCGAAAACGTAACAGACGCCTGGGCCTCCTCGCTGTACCAATCGCCGGCAATCTCGGCAAGTTCGGCTGCGGTTGGCGTCCATTCCTTTTCGGCGAAATAGCGGTTTACTACACCATCCGAACCAACGCTTTCACCGGATATGAGACGCCCGTCTTTGTCGGTCTTGAACTCAAGCCTTGTCGAGCCGAGCAAAAATGATCCCTCCGCCATCGGCCTGAGAGTTGTGCCGTTAAGGCGCAGCACACCACCCTCCAGAGTGAACCGACCCGGCATCCTCGTCTTTTCATTTCGCCAAACCCCGACAAATTTTTGCAGTTGCTCTTCCGGCACCTTCACACCATCAGGCTGTGGTGGCGGCGGCGAGAACGGCCCTAATATCTCATCCGTTATATTCGCGGCAAGTCCGCCGGCACTCGGCGAAGTACCGTTGCACAACACGCCGACCGAGACCTTATTATCAGGATTAGAAGGGGCATGGCGTATGGAATGGCGGGCTGACCATCCGCCATCTTCTGAATCATACGGCAGGGCTTCGTGATTGGGGCTCGGTTATGGCATTGACGGGAGTGGGACGCGGGCCGAGGTCGAGCATAATGTCCCGAATACATCGCAAACAATCTTTGAGTCGGGCTCCGTGGCAAAGCAGTTCGTTGCCGCTTCGCTCGTGCTTCTTCAACAGGAAGGAAAACTCAGCCTCGACGTCACCTTTTTTGTTGCCGCCGCTTCTTCGTCGCTGATGGCGCAGGCCCTTTTATTCACAGCTTCTAAAGCAGTGGCGTATTTTTTATTCGTTGCCAGAGTCTCTGCCGTATGGGGGATTGCCTCGGATATCAGCAGAAACTTTGCAAAAAACCAAGGTTTGCTGCACAGATGCCTGCCAAATCATT
>DATKDA010000110.1:0-9514 GCA_035512935.1 Pyrinomonadaceae bacterium
AAGGGACCGACGCGCTTTGATCATCTCGTCAAGCCGGACGTGGTTGCTCCCGGCCGTCGAGTAGTGGCGGCCATGTCACAGGATCCGAACCCGACACTCGCTGCTATCTATCCCGACCGGGTGGTCCAACCCACTGCGGGCGCCGCGAGCTTGAATGCGTACTTCAGTTATTCGGGGACGTCATTTGCGGCGCCGGTGGTAGCAGGCACGGTGGCGTTGATGCTCGAAGCGAACCGGTCGCTGACGCCGCTGCTGGTCAAGTCGGCGTTGGTTAAGACGGCGCAGGAGCTGCCGGGTTTCTCGAGCAAGGCGCAGTCGATATTGTCCCAGGGTGCGGGCTTGGTGAATGCGGCGGTGGCAGTCGAGTTGTCGCGGGCCATCTTCCCGAATGCGGGAAATCTGAAGGCTGGGGATCGGATCCTGCGGGGGAATCAGAAGCTGAGCGGCCTGGGCACAGTGACGATAGGTGGGGAAGAGATCAAGGTAACGAACCGGGTGTTGTATGCGCACGGAGTGGTATTTGCGGACCGCCCGGTATTGACGAACGGGATCATGCTGGCGGACGGGATCATGTTGGCGGACGGGATCATGCTGGCCGATGGGATGATCTTCGGAAACGGGATCATGCTGGCGGATGGGATCATGCTCGCAGACGGCATCATGCTCGCGGACGGCGTGAAACTTGGTGGTTCAGTGGTTTCTGACGGCCGGTTAGTTCTGAGTGATGGGATCATGTTGGCGGACGGAATAATGTTAGCCGACGGCATCATGCTCGCGGACGGCATCATGCTCGCGGATGGCATCATGTTGGCCGATGGAATCATGTTGGCGGATGGTATCATGCTCGCGGATGGCATCATGCTCGCGGATGGTAAGCTCTACAAAGACGGCATCATGCTCGCGGACGGCATCATGTTAGCCGACGGCATCATGTTAGCCGACGGCATCATGCTGGCCGACGGCATCATGCTGGCGGATGGCATCATGCTGGCGGATGGCATCATGCTCGCGGATTAGGGATTTCGACGACTTTCCTCTAAGAAATCCTACTTGTGCCCTTGGAGCTAATTCCAAGGGCAATGAGTTTATGAAGTGGCCCGGCTTCTCGTTATTGGTCTTTAGCTAATCCAAGCCCACCCTTCTTAATAAATCATGGTATCGATCATCCGTCCGTAGGCTATCGAGTCTAGGATCTACCTTGAGAAGAGACAGAAACTCGTCTTTTTGTTGAAAGGCTAACTCGAACCAATCGAAGGCTTTATCAATCTCATTCATTGCAGAATGCACTAACCCTACACTGTAAGCCGATACAAATCGCTCGTTAGCTTCCTTTTCGAGTCGTTTGATAATACGGTGAGCCTCCCGCTCATTACCCATCAAAGCATAGACCCGACCAAGGAATCCCTGCATCATGGACGTCTCACCAAGTTCAAGAGCCCTTCTAAAATGGATGACGGACTGTTTGAAGGCACCCAATTGCTCATAAACTACTCCGAGTGCCAGCCTGGCGGGTTGAAACTGTGGTTCGAAATCCACAACCTTTAGAAGTTGTTCCAAAGCACAATCATAGGCTCGCATCTTCCAGAACGTTACCGCCAAGCTCACGCCTATTTGAAGTGAAAGCGGATCCAAATTCAACGCGGTTCTCATCTCGGTCAATGCTTCGTCAAACCTGCCTCTTGACTCCAGATAAGTGGCGTACCATTGGTGCGCCCGGGGATAGTTGCGATTCAAGTCGATGGCGCATAACAATTCTTTCTCTGCCCCTTCCCAGTCCCAGTCGTAACGCATTTTAATCATGCCAAGCGATGCACGAGCTTCTGGCAAGTACTCATCAATCTCGAGCGCTTTGAGAATTGCGGCTTTCGCCATTACCAGAGCTTCCCTTGGGGCTACAAAGCTCGTCGACAAGCGGAAATACGAATCGGCTATGCCCACATAGGCAAGCGCGTATGCTGGGTCTGCATCACTTGCGCGTCCAAAGTAATCTATGGCCTTTTCAAGCGCCGACTTTGTATATTTGTCCCAGTAATACCTACCGCGAAGATAATTGTGATACGCATCTGGACTTACCGTGGGTCGCTTTGCCAACCGATTGCTATCGTCCTTAGAGAGCTTTAGCTGCAACGCGGCCGAAATTTCCCTGGCTATCTCCTCTTGGACGTCGAATATTTCCTTTGAATCACGACTGTAGTTTGCACCCCAAAGCTGCCAACCGTCGGCTACATCTATCAATTCCGCCTCGATCATTAGTCGGTTCTCAAACAAGCTTACTCTCCCCATTAACACATAAGAAACATCTAACTTTCGTCCTATCTCTCTCGGGTCACGGTCCTGCCCCTTGTAGCGAAAAACCGCGCTACGAGCCATTACCCGTAATTGTGGAAGGTTTGAGAGACTATTGATAGTACTTCCGGTAATTCCGTCAGCAAGATAGTCCATTTTCGGATCGTCGTCGCTGTTAACAAACGGTAAAACTGCAAGAAGATTCGAAGGTCGTTCAGAATTGCTTTGCTTAATTTCAGTGTGGTCCGTTGACAACTCTTCCACTTCAGCGACGAAGCGATATCCACACCGGGCCACCGTTTCAATATATTTTTGCCCCTCGTCAGTTCCCTCACCCAGCACTCTTCTTAAGATGAAAATGTTCTGCGTCAGATTCCCTTCTTCAACACAGGTTTCGGGCCACAGTTGCGCCATAAGTTGATCTTTCCCAATCAGATGCCCCCGGTTGTTAAGAAGTAAAAGAAGGGTGTCGAAAGCCTTTGGTGCAAGCCGGATTCGTCGGCCGTCTCGCAGGAGAGCCCGCTCTTTTGGTACCAGCCGGTACGGGCCGAATCGGTATGAGGTATTTCGCACCATAAGCTTCTAAGAATTTACTGAGAACTTTTTGAGAGATTGCTAAGTACTTTTGAACAGAACCGTGAGTAGCTTCTGTCGAGAAGTTTACCGAGGTACTTGTTGCTCAAACAGTTCCATATTCTAGTTCAATTCAGGACTCAATGGGAAGCGAGGTCAGCATAGTCTCACAATGAGTTGACCCAAGTTAATACTGATCGGAAAGACGGCGAAACAAAATGAAGGCCGCGCGTCGAGAATAGATCGTTTTCCTCACCGACTTGAAGGGATCGCTACCTATGGATAAGAGAGTAAAGAGTGTAATCGACCTTATGAATGCCAATCTTCAGCAGCGACTAAGTGTCAGTTACATGGCCCATCTAGTAAATTTGTCCCCAACCCGATTTTCACATCTGTTTAAAGAAGAGACAGGAGTTCCTCCTCTTCGTTATCTGAGAACACTCAGAATGTGCGGCGCGGCCCATCTATTATTGAGTTCGTACCTCACTGTCAAGGAAGTGATGATAAGTGTGGGTTTTCGTGACGTGAGCCACTTCGTTAGAGACTTTAAACGAATGTATGGCGTGACGCCTACGGAGTTCAGGCTGAGGAGACTTGTCGCTCCCGATAAGAGACTTGTCGCTTCTGATAAGAAATGTACAGCTCTAGCAAGGGATCATGCGATTCGCCAATAGATAGCTGTTAACGCCAAGACAAATCGCTTGTGTTTAAGCGAATAGAAAACTATCTTGCACAGCGCAGTCCTCACCCCAAGTCAACCGCCGTACGAGCTGCCGATGGCCCAGGCGAGGTGGGAACCATCGGCAGCCGCGTGCGGGGGGAACCGTGCCTCGTCAATCTATCGCTTCAGCGCTTGGCGAGGCACGGTTAACTTGAGTCCATCAACGCACTCCGACGCAAAGGTCACCCAGATGAGTGACGAAGAAATCTTTTCTGGTTCTGAAGGCCCTCTACCGAACATCTTTCAGCTCGCCACTACTCCCCCAGTATGCAAGGGTGAATGCACCAAACAGCAATAGGCCTCCGATGACTTCATAGTCAAATAAGTCCCTTGTGAAACCTCCTCCATCCAGATCCGTAAATGCTTGTCCGGTATTCGCGAGAACGCTGTTAGTGTAATTTCGTGTGATTTCGTGGATCAACTGTTCGGAGAGTTAAAGAAAGATCCACGAAATCACACGAAAACCACACGAACTGTCCCTGGATCCGGGTGTCCGACACTCGGGGACCTGTGAAATAAATATCGAGGTGTGGGCGTCTGGAGGACTTCACGCATGAAGATCCAAAATATCCTGGCCGAATCTAACCGCGGGATACTTTTGGACCTTGTAATCTTCGTAATAAATCTCACGCTAATGGGCGTCATCGCCCGCCACGTCACCGAACTCGTTCGTCTCGCAAACGAAGAAGATTCTCTGGCCCAGATGGGTCTCTTTCTCGGTTGCCTCGGCATGCTTGTGTTCCCCGCCGCCGGCGCCGTGCTCAAACGCTGGCACTTCCATCAACGCCGCAAAGCACAGCAACCGCTTCAACCGAAGAACGCGACCGATCCGAAGCCCCAACAAAATAAAAAGCGCAGCCGGAAGCAGAGGCGTGCACAACAAACTGAAGCCGAAACCGCGCCGCAACGGACCACCTTCGACCCGCTCGAACTCTCGTCCAATCCTGTGGCCGGATGTCTCTTCAACCCCATCTTCTACTTCTGCTTCTCCCTCGTCTTAGCCTCCGTGGTCTTCATGTTTCTCGGGAACCTGCTGTTTGGCAAAGCGGCCAACAATCCGGAAATATTTATTCCGATGGTGGTTGGGTCATTAATCACCTGTGTCGTCCTCACCATCCTCGTCTACAGGTACTTCGTGCCGCCGAAGAAGGAACCGAAGAGTGAGTTTTTGCGCGCTCCCTGGAGCGAACAGCTCGGCGACCTCTTCCTCCTCACCAACATGCTCCTGTTCCAGATAGTCTGGAACGTAGCCGGCCAGATCCCCTTTGACCGGGTCTCGAGCTTTACGGATTTCGCGGGCAGGCTCTTTTTCCTGACCTTCATTGCCCTCCTTGTATATTTCCCCCCGCGCATCTTCTTTCTTGCCGAAGACTTTAACCGCCCGATTACGTGGCTGACGATGCTTTTGGCCAACTCGCCACTCATCATTCGCGTCGTTATCGGAAGCGACAGCAGCTCCTGGGAGTTGCGCATCCTGTCCTGGTTGCGTTGGTGCTCAAAATGATATTTAGCCGGAACGGTTCGCGTTGATAAATCACGGTATTGGGTTCAATAAGTTATTGTCTGTTCACCAAACGCAACCAGGACGGGATGCTCCACAACGGAATTTTTCCCACTCACACTTTGCTAATTGCGCAAAAGTGAGATAATTCCCACTTGGAACGTCTCTTGCTCTCGGAGCCCGGGAGCTGATACACCAGCTCGACGGATCAATTACTAACCAGAATCAAACGAGGAGATAACTGTGGCGCCAGACAATTCCGCTAAGTGGGTTTACCTTTTTGAAGAAGGAAGCGGCGAAGACAAAACCCTGCTGGGTGGCAAGGGCGCCGGACTCTGCGAGATGACTCGCGCCGGCCTGCCTGTGCCCCCCGGCCTGATTGTTACCACCGAGGCCTGCAACGCCTACTACGACAATGATAAGAACTTTCCCGACGGCATGTGGGAGCAGGTCAAAGAAGGCCTGCAAGAGATCGAACGCAAGGTAGGTAAACGCTTTGGCGATGCGCAGAACCCGCTGCTTGTCTCTGTCAGGTCGGGCGCCGCCTTCTCGATGCCGGGAATGATGGACACTGTCCTGAACCTGGGTCTGAACGAAGAGACGGTTCAGGGTCTCGCCTCGCAGACCGGAGACCTCCGCTTTGCCCTCGATGCTTACCGAAGATTTGCCTCTCTCTTTGGCGAAATCGTCATGGGCGTGGCTCACGAGAAGTTCGAGAAGGTGATGGACCGCTATAAGGCCCAGACCACCGGAGGCCTCGACACGGATCTGAAGGCTGAAGACCTGCGCGAGGTCATTGCGGCTGAAAAACAGATCATTCTTGCCGAACAACATGCAATCCCCGAGGACCCCTACGAACAACTGCGGGTTGCTATCGCAGCCGTGTTCAACTCCTGGATGGGCCGGCGCGCCATCGATTATCGTCGCGTCAATCGCATTCCCGATTCACTGGGGACTGCGGTAAACATCCAGGCAATGGTCTTTGGCAACATGGGCGCCGGAAGCGGCACAGGGGTCGCCTTTACCCGCAATCCCGCCACCGGTGAGAAGCGGCTCTATGGCGAGTATCTGCTGAACGCACAGGGTGAAGATGTGGTTGCCGGCATTCGCACGCCGCACCCGATCGCCGAACTTAGAAAAGAGCTGCCCGAGGTCTACGACGAGTTTGCAGCAAATGCAGATCTTCTCGAACGGCATTACCGCGACCTGCAGGATGTCGAGTTTACGATCGAACGCGGCAAGCTCTGGATGCTTCAGACACGCACCGGTAAGCGGACCGGGGCCGCCGCCGTGCGTGTCGCGGTAGAGATGGTTCATGAACAGCTAATCGATAAATCAACCGCCGTTCAGCGCGTGACTCCCGCGCAACTCGATCAGCTTCTCCACCACACGGTCGATCCAAAAGCGGAAGCGACTGTGTTGGCAACGGGTCTGCCTGCCAGTCCCGGCGCCGCGCAGGGACAGGTGGTTTTCAGTCCCGATGAAGCAGAGGAGTTGGCACGCGAGGGCGCCCAGGTCGTTCTGGTCCGGCAAGAGACGAGCCCAGACGACTTTCATGGCATGGTTGCGGCGCAGGCCATCGTCACTGCGCGCGGCGGCATGACGAGTCACGCTGCCGTTGTTGCTCGCGGCATGGGGAAGACCTGCGTAAGCGGCGCCAGTGACCTCAACATCGATTACAGCCAGCAGCAGTTGACCGTTGAGGGTCGCGTCATCACCAAAGGCGAGTGGATCACGGTAGACGGTTCCACCGGTCGAGTCTTTCTTGGACGGGTGCCCACGATCCAGCCTTCCCTTGGGCCCGATTTTTATGAACTGATGACCTGGGCCGATGAGTTTCGAAAACTGCGCGTACGCGCCAACGCCGACACGCCCAAGGATGCGAAGGTCGCCCGGCAGTTTGGAGCCGAAGGCATTGGATTGTGCCGCACCGAGCACATGTTCTTTGGCGATCAAAGGCTCGCAGCCATGCGCGAAATGATCCTTGCCGAAGGCGTCGGCGTTCGCGAGAAGGCCCTCGAGAAACTCCTGCCGCTCCAGCGCGGTGACTTTGTCGGCATCTTTCGCGAGATGGTGGGACTACCGGTGACGATTCGTCTTCTCGATCCGCCACTGCACGAGTTTCTGCCGAGCGTCGATGACCTTCTGAGCGAACTTGCGGAATTGAAGTTGGCGCTACGCGGCGCCGATACCCTCGGCAACATGGACAGTATGCTCGATCAGATTGACGAGCGCCGGCGACTCCTGCGCCAGGTGATGCGGATCAGGGAAGCTAATCCGATGCTGGGGTTCAGAGGTTGCCGGCTCGGCTTGCTGTTTCCTGAAGTCACACGGATGCAGTGTCGCGCAATCTTCGAAGCCGCCTGCGAAGTGCAGGGCGAGAAGAAGAAGATTCAGCTCGAAATCATGGTCCCGCTGGTTTCGGTAAGCGAAGAGCTGCGCCAGCAGGCCGAACAGATTCATGAAGTGGCCCGGCAGGTAATGGGCGAGCACGGCATGACCATCGAATATAAGGTTGGGACCATGATCGAGTTGCCGCGGGCGGCCCTGACAGCCGACAGCATTGCGGAACATGCCGAGTTCTTCTCTTTCGGCACCAACGATCTTACACAGACAACTTACGGGCTGAGCCGCGACGACTCGAGCCGGTTCCTGCCCAATTACGTGGATCGCAAGATCATGCCCGACGATCCGTTTCAGGTGTTGGACCGCGAGGGCGTGGGAGAGTTGGTGCGCACCGGCAGCGAGCGCGGCCGAAGCGTCAAGCCGGATCTAAAGATTGGCATCTGCGGCGAGCATGGTGGCGATCCCAGTTCCATCGCGTTCTGCCATGAGATAGGGCTTGATTATGTGAGTTGCTCGCCGTATCGAGTTCCTGTGGCGCGTCTGGCGTCTGCGCAGGCAGCGCTCGAGGCTGAGTCTTTGAAGGAGCTCGGGTCACTTGAAGATATTCCACGAGAGGCTGTGGATGTTTAGTTAAGGACAGGCCTGAGGCGTTTTATCCTTGAATAGCTGCCTGGACGAACACCCGACGCTGCCGCGTTACGTTCTGACTCCAGGACACTGCGTCACCTCGATGACATAGCGCGACCTCGCTTCCACACACACGCTTTAGCCGAGTTAAGTCCCTCACTTCACCTCGACGTAGTCTCCAGTGTGAATCTCCGGCGCTACGCAAGTGATAATTGCGGTGGCTGTTCGCCTTTGCACGCTGAGAATCACGTCCCAAGCTTCAGTGAGCTGCCAAGAGTGTTTAGGTGGGGCCACCCGGATCAGGAGGAGGCCCGTCAGCCACAATGTCCGAGGCTGTGTTAAAAATCAAAAAAGGTACCACCGGCATGCTCCAACTCAACTCTACACCCCGGGTGGAATGTTTATAGCATTCGATTCATCAATGACTCACCCACCCCGGGAGGGGTGGCATGTTTATAGCACTCGGCCCATTCATGATTCACCCCACCCGGGAGGGGTGGAATGTTTATAGCACTCGGTCCATCAATGACTCACCCACCCCGGGAGGGGTGGAATGTTTATAGCACTCGGCCCATCAATGACTCACCCACCCCGGGAGGGGTGGAATGTCTAAGGCACAGACGAGAGTACTCGTTGATGAGGGGTTAGGTTTTTCGCTTCATTGAGGCGGGTTGGAGCAGAGAAACATACCACCCCTTCCGGGGTGTGGGGAGTTCGTTGTGAGGCGGGGGCTATAGACAGGCCACCCCTCCGGGGTGGGTCGGGGTGAATCGGATAAAAGACGTTAAACAGACCTCATTCCTTCACACGCAAATATTTGGTTTGACCGCGGCGTTTGCAAAATTGGAAAGTTTTGTATATAGTCTGCGGCAATTAGATGGTTGGTGAATCCTTCCATCAAGTGGTTGCTGGGGTGAGGACAGTAACCACACTAAGATTAGGCGCGACGGCCCAAAACCGTTGCGCCTTTTCGTTTCTCACACCCAATCTCACAAGCTCACAAAGAACTCAACCGCGCCGGCTGCAAAAGAACTTTACCAATCCAAATACTAGTGATCTAGAATCCCCACGAATCAGGTTGCTTGTGGAAAGTTCCGCAATCTTTGGGCAAAAGCGCGCAGTTTTCGCCCTCTCACGCTCACCAAACGCCTGCGAAACTAATCTATTCGAGTCGGCATATAGCTTGCTCCAATGCAATGGCTAAAGTTCTATCCAAGCACTTTTAAGAAGGGCTTAGCTGGAACCCGAAAAGCTGTTTCATTCGAAGGCGACTTAGTCATGCCACAACCCAGGCGCTATTACCGTCATTCCAGGATCAGCGAATCTAAATTCTGCGAGCTGATTCGATATTTCAGCGAGGACAGGTCGGCAACGGAAGTTGCGAAGCTCACCGGCTTAACGCGCAAGAGTGTAACGACAATCTTTCTCAGACTGCGGCAGCGAATTGCCGAATACAGCGA
>DATKDA010000111.1:0-34476 GCA_035512935.1 Pyrinomonadaceae bacterium
GTGCGTGAAAGGATAACGGGAAATCGTCCGGGTGCATCCGGCCGGTAAATATCTGCTGACAGTTCTGTGCCGTCACGCATTCGCACGCGGTGATTGAACTCTATCTTTACTTCATGGGGTTGTGGAGATGACGTTTGGGCAGGTGGTCTGTCGGAGGAGCCTGATTGCTGACTTTGAGTCGCGGGGACGAAGGCCGAAAGAAGATAAAGCGCCAAAAAGCAGAAGCCAACGATTTTGTGCAAGGAGTTGCCCATTGCAATTTTGAGCATGTCGTTTTTACCTTAAAATCCAAAACTATCCGAAGAGAGCCTCGAGTCGGGGCGCGCGGAAATATGACCTAACGAAGACATGATTGAGTGTCCGCTCGCTCTGCCCCCACCTGAAATTCTGCCACCCCGATTTCGACTTTGCTTCCCAATTTTTCGAACAACTCGTTTCCGATGGGATACTTCTGCCAATCGTTATAGTCAAAGTGCCACCACTCCGCCTCATAGACCGTGAAGCCATCCGCTTCCATCATCGCGCGCAGCAAATCTCGATGCCAACGCTGAAGCGAAGTGCCTCCGCGGTAGTCAGGGTAAGAGCGGTCGGTGGTTTCGTCATAGGTGCCCACCATCTCAACCGCCTTGCCGGTTTTCAGATCGTAGAGAGTCAGATCCACTGCCGCACCTCGGTTGTGGCGAGATCCCTGCGCTGGATCAGCAACGAAGAGTTTCTTATCCTGCGGCGTTGCGTCCCAAAATACTTTCGTCACATACCATGGCCGGTACCCGTCGTGAACGAGCAGTCCATAGCCAATCTTTCTCAGCCTGTGATTGATTCGCACTAGGGCCTCTGCCGCAGGACGCTGCAAAAAGGCTCTTGGTTCAGAGTAAAAGACTGAGCCAAAAAGATTGTTAGTGGTGGCGTAACGGATATCGAGTTTTATCGTTGGATCGAGTTTAATGAGTTCAACTAAGTCAGACGCTAAGAACTCTCCGCTCTCTTTTGGCGGCTGTGCGGCAAGTGCTTCTTTCAAAAGTTCTGCTACTGGTCTGACAGGTGCAACGCGTAATTGCATCGTGCCTTCTTCAGGTCCGATCTGGCGACGTTGGTATACAGCCTTGTCGACTGCGACTTTTGTCGCTCGTCCCCGTCGGTCCCGAGTGACAATTAGTCGCTGACCTACACGCGAACTGCTGACGGGAAATCTAAAAGAATTTTTCGAGACCTCTTGCAGACATTCGGGCTGGCCACGCTTGAAGGAAACACAAAGCTTCCCGTCTTTTTCCAGGAGGTACAGGATGTTGGTGTCGGGGCCGTACTCGCCAATCAATCCCAGCCAACGTGCCGGAGCTGGTCCAGGCTTGGGTGGAAAATTTTCAACGGCAGTTTTGGTCTGTAGAGTTCCGTTTTCCTGGGCCGCGATTTCGGAGGAAACGACCTCGGTAATTACAAAGAGCAGAATTGGGAGTGCGGTGGCAAGGCGCCCTGCGCCGCGCCACCGCTTTCGCTTTACCCTATGCCCCACGAAATCCTTCATAGCTAATCCAACATATGTAACCCGACCTAATAGCTCGAACTAAAACTCAACAACTTGCCGGCAAAAACAAACCAGAGAAAGCCAAAACACGCGAGTACGAGAATCGTCGCCTGGAGCTTGCCCCAGATCCTCCTTTGCTTGTTCCTCCAAGCCTGAACGGCGTTAAAGATAACTACTAAAGTTCCGAGGGCGCCTAATACGCCTAAGATTTGAATGAGCCGAAACCAGATGGTCCCACGATCGCCCAAGATCCAGAGATGCGTCAGTCCATAGGTCACCAGAGCAATCAGCGCCACAAGGAAAACCAGATTTAGCGCCAGGACCAGCCTAACCCCTATCCGCAGAAGCAGCTCTTTGCGTGTTAACTCCAACTTGTGGCCGTAATGTCTTCTCACAAACCAAGCAATGGGCCACAACAGCAGGGTCAACAACATGATGCCAAGAGATACTCCTAACACCGGCAGGAGCACTCGTTTGTTTTCATACAGTCCGACGCGTTGACCAACAAAGAAAGGGTAAGGGATGAGCATCTGCATGCGTCCACTCTGATCAGGTTTGAAGAAAAGTTTGTCCTGACCGCCATCCTCGAGGAAGTTCATCGACCCTATAGCTCGAAACTTCTTTGGCTTTCCGTTAGGTTTTGTTAACTGTTCAACCTCGATCAATCCCTCGCCAACCGGGTATACGGTGAAGGCCCCGATCAGGGATGCCGATTTTAGAAACGACGTCTCGCTCCGGCGACTGAGAACGTATGTGCCGCTTACCGAGCTTGCATCCGCTTTAGCAGAATCAGGAGTAGTAGTGGTCGCGGGCTGGTAAGGGAAATAACGATCGAGAAAAGCCTCCCAAATTATGGTGCGTCCCGAAACTTCTGACTTACCGCCGCTGTTATACGAGATGAAGAAGCCAACACCTTTGTCGAGCATCAGATGAAGATCGCTGTGGAAATAAAGCGTGTCACCCGCATGTCCGATGATTCGGCTTCCATTTCTCGACTCCTCGTAGAAGCCGTAACACATCGCGTTGGCCCCATCATCCAGAGAAAACAATCGACTGTGCATGAGCTCTACAGTCTCAGGCTTCAGTATGCGAGCCTCGCCCAGTTGCCCTCCCTGCAAATGTGCAGTTATGAAGCGGGCCATGTCCGTCGCACTGCTGCTCATGCTGCCGGCTGGAAATGCGGTTACCAATTCAAAATGCTTAGGTTCACCTGACCCAAGCTGATATCCGTTTGACATGAATGAAGAGAGACCTTCCGGCAGAGGTTGCACGAACGTCGATCGAGTCATACCCAACGGCTTGAAGATCTTCTCATTCACATAGTCATTGAACGGCTGACCAGAAACGCGCTCAACGATGTATCCGGCAAGCGCGGTGGCATAGTTGGAGTAAGCGGGAACTGTACCTGGCGGGTAGATTCGAGTTGGTATATGTGTCTTTACATACTGTCCTAGATTAATCTTTGCCGGATCGTCGGTAAATAGATCCTTGATCTGCTCCTCGAATCCAGGAGTGTGCGACATTATGTTCTTCAGAGTGATTGGTTTGCCGAAGGCGTCTGGGATCCTGAAATCAATGTAGTCGTTCACGTCGCGATCGAGGTCGAGCTTGCCCTGCTCATACAACTGCATCACCGCGGTCCAAGTGAAGAGCTTTGAGACTGAGCCAGGTCGGAACAACGTTTCCTCGGCCGAGACCGGCTTCTTGTTCTCGACATCTGCATATCCGTACCCCATTGCGAAAAGGAGCTGGCCATCCTTCACAACGGCGATTGTCGCGCCGGCAATGTCCTCGCGCTGAAGTTGCAATGGCACTGCGGCATCCAGGAAAGCGCCGATATCTGAAGCTGTCAACTCAGGAATTTCTGAGGGAGTCCTGATCACCACAGGTGGTTGCTCGATCGGATCTTTGGTGGGAGTGGCCGGCAACTGTGGCACTTGAGCAGGCACGGAAGAGAAAATCAAAGCAAACAGTACGATTGCCGTAAATTGTTTCAATGTTTCAGCTCCTGGGTCGTCCGTGTGATGGGTACAAATACTTTTAATCGTCGTCGAAGGTGAGCAGGACGATAGACTCTCTTCGTGAGGTTTCGTGTGATTTCGTGGATCGCGTCTTCCGCTCTGTTGAATGGATGGAAACCGGAAAATACGATCCACGAAATCACACTAACAACACAAGAGAAGCCGCACAGCAATAGCGAAGCGGCATCGTAAAATTACGGCTTCGGTAGCAACACGATGCTCGGCCTTGATCCCTGTATCAGAGTCAGGTTCTTCGGCTTACCGTCCGCCATTTCGAACTGCACAAAAAAACCGGCGGGCGCACCTTCGAGCTGGAAGCGATCTGCGGCCACGGGCACTAATGTATAAACCGGCTGACCAGGCACCGTTGCCTTCAAACTACCTCCTATCAGTTCAATGCTGATTTCAACAGGCGGAGCTTCCAACGCGTACCTGCCAACAAACTTCTTCAGATCCTCCTCGCTTAATGTAATGCCGGCGACAGCCTCAGGTTTATCAGGAGCGCGTGTGAACTCGGAGAGATTCTCAATATTAATGGACTCAATTTTACCCTGAGCATTGAGTCTAAAATTCACAAAGCCTTTGCCCTGCATGCGATCGCGCCACGTCACTCTGAATGTGTCGTAATGCCAGTGTTCGAGATCCCCGGTAAAGTTCGGACCGAAGCGCGTCACCAGCTTTCCATTCTCAACCGCGACCTTCGCTTCGCCGTACATATCGCTGTTATAGGTGCCGGCATACTTGTCGATTGAGAGCGAGGGTGCAGTGCCCATCACTCGCTCAGACTCGATCTTCTTCTCCGCTGCCTTCGCCTGCTCCTCGAGTGCTTTGACCGTTTTCAGCATCTCAGCGCTCCAATCACGTTGAGGTGCGCCAAGATACGAATCGAAGATCCAGTACATCAGGGCTTGTGGCAGCACGGTCCCATGCAAGTTGGTAAGGATCGCCATTCCGAGCTTCTCTTCCGGCATCATTGCTACCAAGGCTCTCATTCCATCAATGGCTCCGCCGTGCTCGACGACTTTCCGGCCACGATAATCGCTAAGAAACCAACCCATTCCATAGCTTAGAAAATGCGCCTCGGGATAAAGCCTCTCGTTTTGTCCCTCCAAGCGAATGATGGTCTGCGGCATATGCATCTCTTTTATGGCGCCGGAACTCAGCAACCGCTTGTTCTCGTACGTCCCACCACCGAGATGCAGTCGCACCCACTGAGCCATATCAACAACATTGGAGTTTATCGAACCTGCTGGGGCGATGTTGTCGATGTTACGCCAGGGGACGGTCTGAACCTTGTCTTCAATCCTTGAATGCGGGGTGGCAACATTGTTTGAATTTGCAAAGGCCTTAATGCTCGTACTGCTCGAGTTCATGCCGAGCGGCATGAAAATACGTTCGCGAATGAAGTCATCCCAGTTTTTCCCCGCTACCGAAGGTAGGATCTGGCCTGCAGCGAGAAACATGATGTTCTGATAACCGAAGCGGGACCTCAGACTCCAGCTGGGCTTGAGGTAACGAACTCGTCGAACTACCTCGTCCCGATCGTAAGCCGACGCATACCAGAGTCGATCACCTCGTGCCAGGCCGCTCCGGTGCGTCAACAGATCGCCTACCGTCAACTCGCGCGTGGTATAAGGATCGAAAAGTTGAAAACCGGGAAGGTGTTTTGTCGCCGGGTCGTCCCATTTGAGCTTTCCCTCGTCAACGAGCATGGCAATCGCAGCGGCGGTGAAGGCCTTGGAGGACGATCCGATGGCAAACAGAGTTCTCTCATCTACCGGCGTCGGCTTGCCGAGTTCACGTACTCCGTAACCCTTTGCAAGGACGATGCGATCATCTTTGATAATGGCTATAGCGATGCCTGGCACTTGCCATTCTTTAATTGCATTGGCGACATATTCATCAAATGCCGGTCCCGGTCCTGCTACTTGCTGTGCCTGAGCTGTTTGAAGCCCTGCCAACAGCAGCACCGTGAGCAGTAATAGATTGGTGATTAGCCTCAGTTTCATACGATATCTCCGGATAGTGGTGAACAGATTGGTGAATCAATACCCGCGAGCCGTTTTGTTATTTCGTGTGCTCGCGGATCGTGTTTTGCGTTTTGCTATCGTGTTTTGCTGAAGACAAGGACAATACGAACCCTGGAAACGAACGCGAAAACCAAACCTCATTATGGCTTTTCGGGCGTCACCGACCAGATCTGGGACAACACCCGCGCGAAATTCCCACCAAGTATCCCTTGTATCTCGCTGTCGCTGTATTGTCGCCGAATCAGTCCCTCTGTTAGATCAAACATCCGTTTCGGATGATCGATTCCTTCGATGTCAATCTTCTCGCGAAACGCATAACTACCCTTGTAACCAGCGCGAAGTCTCTTGTTCATTTCCGCCGGCATTGCGTCGTAGCCGTAAAGGTCCATGTCGCTGCCGACGCCTAAGTGCTCGGGCCCGATCAGGCTCCGTACGTGATCAAAATGGTCCAGAACGTGCTCGATGGTTGTCGGTTCATCACCTTTAACAAACATGCGCACGCCGGTGATCCCCATTACACCTCCGGCCTGGCCCACTTTTTTGATGGCTTCGTCGGTCTTCAGGCGCGGGTGACCTTTCACGAGGGCACGGCAATTGGAGTGGGTAATCAAAACTGGCTTCTTGGAGATCTCGAAGGCTTCAAGAGTGGTGCGGTCGCCGCAATGCGAGACATCAACCGCCATGCCCACTTTGTTCATTCGCTCAATGATGGCGACACCGAAATCCGAAATGCCTTCGTCGCGTCTTTCGGTTGAACCGTTGCCGATTAAATTGCGCGAGTTGTAGGTGAGTTGAGATACGCGTTGGCCGAGCCCGCGAAAAAAGTCGACGTCATCTGGCCTACGGAACTGATCTGAGTTTTGCAGCCCGAGCAGAATGCCGATTTTGCCGGATTTCTTCACTCGGTTGAGGTCAGCGGCGCTGTCGATTCGGATGAAATGTCGTTCGCCATTAGCGATAAAGCCGTTCCATAATGCGAAAAACCGCAGCACCCTGTCGTAGGCCTCGGGCCCGCCTATTCCAATAGCAGGATGAAAGACATCGATGCCTGAGTCTTTAAATGGCTGCAAGTCGGCTTCGGTAAAGCTCTCAGGGTCGGAAAACCATTTAGCCTGTTTATCAAAGTCGAGCGTCATTGGTGCGAGCATGTCTATGACAGTTGATGTTTGTATCAGATTGACCGTCCGCGCCGAATATTCACTGGGGGAGTTGGCAAAGATGTGATAGCGCCGGCGATTGAACATCGGCGCCGCCAGAACTGCCGAGCCGGCCAGAACCGTTCCCTTGAGCATTTCTCTACGATTTATTGTGTCTCTTTTCATGCGGTTATGTTCGATTAGATAACGTTGGATATTTCCACTGCAGCTGACATCGTGGATACTTCTCTAGAACATCGTCATCAAAACTTCCGACCCGGCCCGTAAAGGACCTGGCCCGGCCGAGCGCCGGTATGTTTTCCGTTTTCGATCACAATCCGCCCGTTCACAAGCACGTAATTGATTCCTTCCGGAGAAGCGAGCGGCTGCTCGTAGGTTGCGCGATCTTGAATCTTGTCGTAATCGAATATGACTACATCTGCCCAACAACCTTCTTTAACTAGACCGCGTGAAGCCAGGCGCATTCGCGTGGCCGGCCAGGATGTCATCTTGCGAATCGCTTCCTCGAGACTGAGCACGCGCTGTTCCCGTACATAGCGGGCGATGAGGCGCGGAAAATTTCCATAACTGCGTGGATGAGGCAGTCCCAGCACGTCAACAGTTCCGGGCTGAAGCGCTGCCGCAGCATCGCTGCCAATACTTGTCCACGGAAACTTGAGTGCTGTAATGATGTCCTGCTCACTCATCATGTGGAAGAGCGCAAGCACTCTTCCCTCACCCTCGGTCACCAGATCGAACGCCGCATCCTCCGGGTCCTTCTGCCATTCTTTCGCTATCTGGGCCATGCTCTTACCTTCGAAACGGCGGTTCTCTTTGTTCCGAGCATTGACTACGACAATGCCGTCCCAGCCGCCCGCAGCTTCGACAATGTTCCACCAGCCGGGTGAACCCGATGCAATCTCTTTCTTGAGCCGAGCGCGTGTGGCAGGATCCTTAAGACGGGCCAAGAGTTTTTCCGCGCCTCCTTCAAATGCCCATGAGGGGATCACTGCTTCCAGGCCTGTACCTCCGGCGGTGTACAGATACAGATCCGCTGCGACATCCACTCCGCGCGCACGCGCCTGATCAATCTTCTCGCCCACCGCGCGCATCAGCGTTCCCCAGCCAGGTTTGTAGGCCGCCTTCAGATGGAAGATCTCTACAGGTAAGCCGCCCTTTTCACCGATCGCGATCGCCTCTTCGATCGACTGTATGAGTTCCTTTCCCTCGCCACGAATGTGGCTGGCATAGAGGCCGCCAAACTGCCCCGCAACTTTCGCCATTTCGATCAGTTCGTCGGTTGAGGCATAACTCGATGGCGGATAGATCAACGCGGTGGTCATCCCCATCGCGCCAGACTTCATTGCCGTTTCCATCACTGACTTCATACGTGATAGTTCTTCAGCCGTGGGCGCTCTTGAGTCTTCTCCGAGAACGGCGACTCGGGCCTGTGTCTCTGAAAAATAACTGCCAAAGTTGAAACTGATGCCGCTCTTCTCGAGTTGCGCAAAATACTCGCTGATCTTCTCCGCCGGGACAGGTGTCCCCGCTTCACCACCAATAGCCGTGGTTACCCCCATCATGAGTTTATTTTCTGCAAGGCCGTTTCGTGGCAGCACACTACCGGACTGATCCATCATGTCGATCCATCCGGGCGAAACATATTTAACAGATGATTGCCAATTGCCGGTTGCCAAATGCCCATTTCAATAAGTTCAAAGTCATTTAGTTTTGTCTTTGAAGTTGGGTTTTCGATCGCAATTCTGGTTATAAAAATCGGCAATCGGCATTTGGCCATGGGCAATACCGTCACTTTGTTTCCACAACCGGCACTGCGATGTACGAGGATTGCTGACCGGAGCGAAACACCCTTTGTGTGGCCGGCTGGAAGTCTGACTCTCGCGCAAGAAAGATGTTAGCCACAAAACGCTGCGGGTTGCGATCGATCACCGGAAACCAAGTGCTCTGGACTTGCACCATGATCCGGTGTCCTTTCTTAAAAACATGATCGTTCGCTGGAAATCCTATCTGGTAAGGCAGTACAGCGTTAGGTTCAATCGGCTCCGGCTTCTCAAAACTTTTGCGATAGCGACCGCGGAAGACTTCACCCGCGATCATTAGTTGATAACCACCCATCTTGGGATCGGACTCGTACTTCTCTGGATACACGTTGATAAGCTTCACAATCCAGTCGCTGTCTGTGCCCGTCGTCGACGCGAAGAGATGAGAAACAATTCTCCCAGAAACTGTGACATCATTCTGGAGTGGCTCGGTAACCCATGTAAGGACATCGGGACGATGATCGACAAAGCGTTGATCTTCGACTAACCATGTGGACCACCCTGAGCGCAATTCAATCGGACGCGGACGATAGGGGACGGGCTTCGCGGGATCTGAAATGTAGCTATCGAACGCCGCTTGTGCGTCTGTCGTTGGGGGTGGATCGAACGACAACTTCCCATCCGCATGGAAGTAGAGCTTCCGCGCGACCACATTGCGTTTCGGCGGCCATGCGTCGTGTCCTATCCACTCATTAGCACCGGTTCTAAACGTCAGAGCTTCAGGACGTTCGGGGTTTCCTTTACCTTTCAAATGGTATGCGAAGAATGGCGCCAAAACGTTGCGACGATAATGCTCCGCTGTTGCACTACCAAAATCGATGCGACCGAGCTTGCGACCCTCTCCCCGAGACCACCCACCATGGTTCCAGGGACCAACCACGAGAAAGTTCTGATTCGATTTATCATGCTGCTCGAGTAGTTCATAAATCTTAATCGGACCGTAAAAATCTTCCTGGTCCCACCAGCCGGCTACGTTCAACGTCGGTACAGTGACTCGTGTCAGCCACGGGGCAAAGGCCTGCCGTTTCCAAAATTCATCATAGTCGGGCCGGTTTACAAAGTCGGTCCACGTCGGAATCTTGCCATGAAAGTATTTCGCGTCCACATTCGATAGGGGACCCAGATTCAAATACCATTCGTAAGCATCATAGCGATCGATAACAGTCGAGACGTTGGCAATCTCCTTCGACGATTCCATCATGTAGGCGTACTCAAAACCGTAGCTCAACCGGAACGCACCATTGTGATGGAAGTCGTCGCCCAGCCACATATCTGCCGGAGAAGCTTGTTGCACAACCGCCTGGAGCGCCGGATGGGGATCTAACATCCCCATGACACTGAGCCAGGCGCCGTAACTCGTACCCGCCATTCCGACTCGACCATTGTTGTTACCCACATTCTTGAGCAGCCACTCAATAGTGTCATAGGTGTCGGTGCTTTCGTCGATCGCTTTCTTGTCGGTACGATCGCGCGGCTGCCGGAGCATCACAAACTCCCCTTCCGACTTGAACCGTCCGCGAATGTCCTGCCGGACGAAGATGAACCCTTCAGCAGCAAGTTCCGGCAGGACAGCGGCAAGTTGCGCGGGACTCAAATTGCCCAACCCGTAAGGAGTCCTCAGCAGAAGGATTGGAAACTGTTCGTCAACTGTAGGCGTGTAGATCTGTGTGTAAAGACGCACGCCATCGCGCATCGGGATCATCGCGTCGTTGCGTGCGAATTGGGGAGCCGCTTGTTGGGCATTAACGGAAGAGACCGCGAGGAAGATTAGAGTTAGCAACGAGCGCGAAAACACTTTATAAGAGATCGCCATATTTAATTCTCCCTGGCCCTCGTCACACGGTTAATCGGCGCCGGTCGCGGCACTGGCCTTACGGGGTTCTGTTCAAGAAGCTTTAGGGCTTCCTGGACAGCTCGTAACAGCTGGGGATCCCGTCCCTTATTCACTTCAACAGGCGTGTATTCCACCTCTATATCCGGCGCCACGCCTTCATTTTCCACCGCAAACTTGCCGTCAAGATCATAGAAAGCCAGTGAAGGCGCGGTAATGCCACCCCCATCGATAGTGGCCGGTATTCCAAGAGTGCCGACCAGCGCGCCCCAGGTGCGCGTCCCCACCAACGGGCCCAGCTTTCGTAGCCTGAAGTAATAGGGAAGCGCGTCACCGCCTGAGCCAGCTGATTCGTTGATGATCATCACTTTTGGACCATATATTCCAGCAATCGGCGAGGTAAATGGCTGACCGTCTCGCATAGCAAAGTAGCCCATACGTTTTCGATCCAGTTCGTTGACAATGTAGTCAGCTACCATCCCTCCCTGGTTGTAACGCTCGTCGATAATCGCGCCCTCCTTATGTTGCTGCGCGTAATAGTAGCGAGTAAACGATGCATACCCTGGTCCGCCTGTATTCGGCAGCCACACATAGGCCAGGCGACCGCCTGAAAGCTGGTCCACCACCCGCCGATTGCCTTCAATCCACGCGCGCGTTCGGAGAGTATCTTCACTTGCTACAGGGACCACAGTAAGGACGCGTGACCCTTCCAACGAAGGAACGTTATTGACTCGGATTAACGTCTGGCGGTTTGCCGTTCCCTCGAACAGACTGTAAGGATTGGCTGGAGGAATGAGCGGCTGCCCGTTGACCTCCAGCAAGTAGTCTCCCTCGGCTATTTGAATTCCGGGAGCGCTAAGCGGCGCCCGCAGATCCGGGTTCCAATTTTCTCCTGTATAGATTCGCTGAATGCGGTAACGGCCGTTCTCGACTTTAAGATCGGCCCCTAGAAGCCCGACCGATACCGGATCCTCACGAGGTTCATCGCCCGCACCAGTCAAGTAGGAGTGTCCTACCGCTAGTTCGCCACCAACCGTGGCGATTAAAAATGCCAGATCAGCACGATGGCCCACATGAGAGAGAAGCGGGCGATACTTGTCATAGACCGCTTGCCAATCTGCACCGTGCATCTTCGGGTCGTAGAAGAACTCGCGTTGTATTCGCCACGTCTCACGGAAGATCTGCTCCCATTCAGCACGAGGATCTACCTGCATTTCGAGTTGCGCGACGTTGATCGCCCCATCGCCGGCTTTCCCTGGGCGCTCAGTTGTGACGATTCCCCAAGCGCCTCCCGACGCACCACCGCCGCTAGCCTGATAAAGGAGTTTCTTCGTGTCCGATGAGAGGGTGTAAAAGCGAATACCTTCAAGAAAGGGTGCGGCTTTACGTTCTTTCAACTGATAACGCTGCAATCGCAATGAACCTCCAGGGCCACCGCCAGGCACTGTGGGTTCTGTGTAGAAAATCGTTCCGGGCGCGCCGGCTATGAGCCTGTTGTAATCTGCCGCCGGAACATTCAGCGACAAGATACGCTGCCCTATCTTATCAATGTCAATCCGCACGGTCGTAGGACTCGGTTTAGGACGCGGCGCAGCACCCTCACGAGGTTCCTCACGAGGCGCGGGGCGTGGCTCGTCTGCTGTTTCGGGCAAAAGTGGAGACGGCTCACTTGAGCTGAGCACAACAAGATAGATCGATCGTCTCACCGGACGATCCAGCGAACTCATCTCTAGCCATCCCGTTCTCGGACCGTAGTCGGTGCTTGCAAGAAAGTAGAGATACTTGCCTCCGGTGTCGAAAGCTGGCGAGATTGCGTCCGCGAGCCCGTCAGTAATCTGGTAACTCTTCTTTTCCACCACTGAGTAAACGAAAATCGCCCGCAGATGACTAACCAAGCTTTTGGAGTACGCGATCCACTGCGAGTCAGGCGACCAAGTTGCATCGAATTGGCGACCCGGGTCGGCGTAAGCATCGGTATCAATCTTGCCAGCGTGTCCGGTGGCGACGTCGATCGTCCAGAGATTTAGGTGATTGTCCTGAAGTAAGATCTGTTTTCCGTCTGGAGCCCACGCAGGTGCTGAGAAAAAGGCGGTTGACGGTAAAGACACGGGCCGCGGCCGTGTAACCCCTGTTGGCTCGCCGATAATGAGTTGGTATTCTCCGCTGGCATCGGACAGCCAAGCGACTTGAGTACCATCGGGGGACCACACAGGGCTACGGTCATGCGCTCCACTACTCAGTGTCAGGTTTCGAGAATCCCCTTTTTCCGCTGGAACCGTAAAGATCTCGCCTCGCGCTTCAAAGGCAGCCCGAGTTCCGGTGGGCGATAGGACGGCGCTGCGAATCATCGAAGATACTTTTTTAAACTGGCGGCGAGCCCAGGGTAGTTCACCGGTGGCATCAATGGTGAGCTGGCGGGCCTGCCCCGTCTTGCTATCAACCAGGTGAATATAGCCAGCCTGTTCGTAGACAATGGCATCGGGCCCGGCAGACGCATTCATGATGTCAAAGTCGTCGTGCTTCGTGAGTTGTGTGACCTGTTTTGTGTCGACGCGATAGGCAAATAAGTTAACTGTGTGATTTCGGTCTGATAGGAAGTAGATCGTATTACCAATCCACATCGGACTTGTATCATTACTATTGTTCCACGGAAGCTTCTCCACTGAGTGATCAGCCAGCGTCATGACCCGGATTGGATGGGTGCGGCCACCACGATAATGACGCCACTGACTCGCCTCCTGCCACTGCGGAATAAAGGCAGTCGAGATCTCTTCATGGGCGATGCGCGATCCATCTTCAGAGTAGGCGCCGCTAACTGCGCGAGGCATTGGAAGCGGCTCTGGAAGTCCGCCCTCTAAGCTAATGGTCCAAAGGCGAAAGTACGCCTGTTGGGGCGCACTGGTCCGCACTGAAGCAAAGAGCACATTGCGACCATCACGGGTCCAGCCGCGTACGCGATCGAGAGCTGGATGATATGTCAATCGTTTCGGGTCGCCGCCACTGGTGGGTACTACATACACATCCGTGTTGCCGGCGACGGTTGCTGTGAAGGCGATCTGGGAACCATCTGGAGAGAAGTAAGGATCGATTTCGATCCCAGGTGAAACCGTAAGTCGGCGCGCCTGCCCACCGCTTCGCGACACCACCCACAAGTCACCCGCAAAGGCGAATGCCACCAGGTCACGACTCACCGTGGGATGGCGAAGCAGACGTGTCTCCTGCGCCATCACAGTACTGGACATGGCAAGACACAGCAGTAAACCGCAGAACAGGTGTGTTGGGTTCATACACAGCTCCTAGAGAAAGTCACGTCGCTGAAAACGGGAAAGCGTTGCGACTTGAACGCTGGCGACCACGCGTCAGCTCAGCCCGAACTCCCAAGCTAACCAAGCTGAACCATCTCTCGCCGCACTGTCAGGGCCTCGATACGTGCTTCGTTCACCTCGTAGCCGATACCGGGAGTTGTGGGAGCTTTGATCGTGCCCTGCCGGGAGACGGTGACCGGTGGTTCAATGATGTCCTCTTCCCAGTAGCGCTCCGAAGCCGAGACGTCGCCAGGCAGGGTGAAGCCGGGCAACGTCGACAGGGCAATGTTATGGGCTCTACCGATGCCCGCTTCGAGCATTCCGCCGCACCATACGGGTACGCCGTGCTCAACCGCGTGAGCTTGAATCACTCGAATCTCTGTGTGACCACCAACGCGCCCGAGCTTAAGATTAACGATCCGACATGAGCCTAACTCAAATGCATGACGTGCATCCGCATAGCTGACGATCGACTCGTCCAGACAGATTGGCGTCTTAATCTCTCGCTGCAATTTTGCATGATCAACGAGGTCACCGGGTCCCAGCGGCTGCTCGATCATCAGCAGGTTATAGTTATCGAGTTGTTTAACAACACTTAAGTCCCCATTCAGAGAATAGGCAGAATTTGCATCAACAGAGAGCGTGATGTCAGGGAATCGTTTCCGAATTGCTTCGACTAAGTGAACATCTTTTCCAGGCTTAATTTTTATCTTAATCCTTTGATAGCCGGACTCTAGTTCATGAGTTACCTTTTCAATCAACGTTTCTGTCGTTTCCTGTAAACCAATCGAAACGCCACAGTTGATCTCATCCCTCACGCCGCCGAGGTGCTGCCAGAGAGGACGGCCCACAAGCTTCGCTTCCAGGTCCCAAATCGCCGCCTCGACACCGGCCTTGGCCATCTGGTTGCCGCGAATTGGCGCGAGCGCGGCATTCACTTCGCGTGCAGTTTCGACGCGGGCTTGTGTCAAAAGCGGTGCAACGTATTTCGCCGTGATCAGCCATGCTGTATCGACGGTTTCGTGATTGTAGAAAGGTCCTTCGGGGGCTACGCATTCGCCGTAACCCGAAGCCCCGGTTTTGTCGAACACTCTAACAATCAGGATGCGACGCCGCGTGGTACAACCGAAGCTGGTCTCGAACGGGGACAGCAGGGGCAGTTCGATCTCTCTCAGTTCGATTCTCTCCAGTTGTGATTTCATCTGCTCAATCACATTCAATAGTCCGAGCTGAAATGTAGTAGATCTCCCCCAAAGCCGAACTACATGAAACCGAGGCACGTCAACGTGAGTATCGGTGCCTGGGGTTTGCTCCAGATTCTCTTACTCCGATTCCTCCAAGACGGCCGGCCGACGGCTTTTCGAATGTCAGCCAGAGGTAGGCAATTGTCCGCATGCCTTGTCCACCGCCGCTTGCGACGACGGCCAAAGCAAAAAAGCGATCGTGGTCGAATAAACAATGACTCTGAGCATCGGTAGTTTGCGAATGGAATTATTGATTTCAGATCAGAACGAGATACGGAATCCAATCTGACCTTCCCGTCCGGGCAAAACCTGACTTGCCTCTCCGAAAGGTTCGGCCGGACGGTTCACCCGATTAAAGATGGCGGCCGGGTTTTGACGATTCAAGAGATTGAAGAACTCAAACAGTAGCTGCACCTTGACCCTTTCTCCGATATCGAACCGCTTGGAGAAGCGTAAGTCGAAATTGATAAAGGGCGGAGCGGTGAAGGCATTCCTACCGGCGGTAAAATCGATGCCGTTGAAATTACCGTTACCGTCCGGGTCCCGAGACGCCTCGTCGAAGCGGCTGAAGTGAAATCCACCCTGCGCCCTGAAGATGCCGCCGATCTGGAATTGCCAAGGAAGATCCACCAGTCCGTTGATCTGAAAGATATGATCCAGCGCCAAAGTTGACGGGCCTTTGTCAAGATCGGGGCCGTTGTGAAATGTTCCGGCCTGCTGTACGAGGTTTCCGTTCCTGCTGGTGAAGGGTCCATTTCGGTTGTTCTGAGGAGTACACGTCGGGTTTGAGGCCGGACAGGGTTCGGTCACTTCAGGCACGATTCCGATGAATTGGTCCGTCGGAAACGAGTTGACGCCGAGCGAGTTGTCGGTGGCCTTGGCGTATGTGTAACTCGCGCCGAGCAGGTAGCGGTTGCTAAGACGTTTATTCAAGCTGGCGACCACGCCGTCGTATTTGCCCTCAAAAAAGGGCCCGAAAGTCGGCAACTCCGGGGAGCCTGGAGGGTCAAAGCTTCGGCCGATACCGGCGACGCGTGACCTGAAGGCAAGATTGCTGAGACGTACACCGAGGAGATTGCGCATTTCGCGGTGAAAGTAGTCCACCTCGACCACCACGTCGTTGGTTAGCTCGCGCTGCACGCCGACGCTAAAGCTGAGGGTATGTGGTGTCTTAAAGGTGCTGTCAACCGCAGTCGGCGATGGCGCCGGCGGAATGATGGGATTATTCAGTACCCCGAACTGGCCCCAGACAAAATATCCGGCCGGTTGGCCGATAGCCGCGGCTGCCTGCGTCGCGTATTGATCGGGTGTAAGCCCCGAAAGAGTCTGGATGTTGCTGATGTTGATCACCGCATTAGCCGGAATCGGCGCGTGCCCCGGAGCGACAACATTGTTCAGCCGGTCTACGCCAACCATCGGACCACCGAAGGGACATGTCGCTCCCGTTGAGCTGATCTGAGCATCTGTCAGGCGGTTCGAAATGCATGGCCCAGGAAGGCCCACAGCGAATGCCAGACTGGAGACCAAACTGGGGGACCCGTAAAACCCCCGAGGAAAATACAACGACTGTACCAGTCTCCGGTCACTGCCACCGAATGCTGGAACCCGACTAACCAGGCCCAGCCGGAACTGATCATAGAACTTGCCGAAGTGACCCCGGATAACCGTTCTGGGCGTTACCGCCCAGGCAACTCCCAGCCGGGGCGAAAAATTATCCTTGGAAGTGAATTCGGAGTCGTGTTCCCACCGAAGACCGAGATTGAGCGTCAGGCTTTTGAACAGCTTCCAGTCGTCCTGAACATACAGCCCGTTGTAATTGTTCTGCAAATGAATCTCATTGGCCTCCGGCGTGGGTCCTCCGCCCTCCAGGAGCAAGAAAATGCCGCTGTTTACCGGTCCAAACGTTAAATAGTCATCGATCGTGGCAAAGACCTGATTTGTCAGAGTTTGAGAATCAAGGCCGTCAGCCTTTGTGCGAAGGAACTGCCACCCGAACTTCACGTCATGATCGCCAAAAAGTTTGTTAGCGTTGGCCGCGAACGACGTGTATTTCTGGTGCAGGTTTGAGGCCGTGGCGGCGCTGCCGAAAAGAACCGAAGGGGGATCGACAGCGGTCCCAAAAAAACTGCATGTCGGCGGACAAATCTGTTGGGCGGAGAAGGAGTTTAATAGAGTAGACCCCGCAATCGCAGCGCTAGCGGGACGGTTGTCGGACGGCTCGCCGCGAAAGGCACCACGCAATGTCACTATCCACGGATCGCCCTGATCGCCCAGCAGCATAGTGTCGCCGAACCCCAGCAGCAGATGGCGACCGCTGGAGTTTCTTCGGGATGACGGAATCCCAGTGCCCGCTCCCCGGTTGTGTACGTTTGTGTAGTTCATCTCCTGAACCAGTTGATGACGCCCGAAGTTCTCGTTGAGCTTCAAAAAGTTCCGCGTTTCGCGGCTACGCTGCGGACCGTCCAGCGGATCCTCTTGTTCGTGCAGCAACTGAAGAAGTCGCGTAGATGCAGGCGAAGAAGGAAAAGTCGGGAAATTGAAATCAATTCCCCGGTCCTCCGTTATACGCTCCGACGAGCCGAAGAAGAATATCTTATCTTTCCAGATCGGACCGCCGCCTGCCAGGCTATAGTCGAATCGGCGGAGGTGCCGTGGTTCCGTTACGGTTTCATCCAAAGAGTTCACGGAATCAAAAGCCTCGTTGCGATGAAACAGTGAACCGACGCCGTGAAATTCATTCCCGCCGCTTTTCGTGATGACATTAACTATCGCTCCCGACGCTTGCCCGAACTCGGCCTTGTAGCCGGTCGTCAGAACTTGAAACTCCGCAATTGTCTCCTGGTTAAACTGTGCTGCAGGCCCGCCGTCGACGGTATCCTTATTCGGCTGTCCATCGATGAAAAAATTGTTATTGCCGCTTCGCTCACCCAGTACAGGGTTGGCGTTGTCGCCAGTAGATTGCCGGTTGATGGCGACTCCCGGCACGAGCTGCAAGAGGTCGAGGTAGTTACGCCCGTTGACGGGCAGGTTCTGGATCTGCTGCGGAGTGACGGTCAAGCCCGTGGAAGACGCATTCGGCTCCAGTAAGGGCAGCGCATCTGAAGTAACATTGGCCACACCCCCGACTATTTCCCCGACTTGAAGCTGGATATCGAGAGTGACGACGCGATTCAGCGTCAACTCAATGTTGGAGGTGCTCGTGGCAAAGCCCGTCCGTGAAACCGTCAAGGTGTAGGTTCCCGCAGGTAATGCCGTGATACGGTAGAAACCCTCCGCGTTGGCTGTGACACTGCGCTCGGAGGCCAGCGGCGTCCCACTCGCCTTGACCTCAGCGCCAGCGATTAGTGCGCCATTAGCATCAGTCACGGTTCCTTCAATGGTTGAAGTAGTAGTCTGGGCCGTGACGCTCCCGGACCAGAGATGGAACATGAAGAGAGTCAGCGGAAGGACTATCAGCGAGGAACAACACCTCCTGAATTTGGCTTGCCCGCCAGCTCCTATCAGATTGTAGCTTGGTGTTAGGACAGTCCTGTTCATAGCCTCTGATGCCTCCTCTAAGAAAAGTTACTCGAAGCCGCAATGTTTAAGAGATGATGATGGAGAATCCAACGCGTCGGGCTCACTCCGCTGTTCTTGTCAGCTACTGCGCGTTATCCAGTAAACGTTTCCGATCCGTATCACACCATAACGAGGCGTTACGCTAGAGAGTGGCGCGATGTATAACACTTATCGTTGCAGTCTGTCAATATGATTACAACAGTTGTTGCGCCCCAAAATCCGGTGTGTTATCTTCCTCCGCCATGCGACACTCCTCTTTGAAAGATGGCGCGGAAATGAAGACACTGCTCGTTTCGTTACCTGTTTGAGTGTGGTTGTCCTCTCTGGCCTCGGGATCACCGCAAGAAGCTTGAACGCTCGCGTGGAGACTACTACAGCGATGAGTTGCAGGCGCTCGCCTCTCAAGAAGGCGACCTCTTTCTTCGACTCCTAAACAGAGATACCGAACTGTCGAAGAAACCGCCGCCGCCCTCGCTTAAGGATGCGTTCGGCGTGGGCGGTTTAAGTCTCACCTTCATGCGTGGCGGGCAGGGGAAGATTTCTTATTTCACTGTCAAAGCAGGGAGAGTCAAAAACATTCGGTTCATGTGAGGTTGACTCGTCGCTCATCGGGCTGTTTAGCGCATCGAATGAAAGACTTAGCTAAAATCGGCAAAAAACGAGATATTAGAACAGACAGGAAAACATGATCCACGAGATCACACGAGACAACAGGAGTCTGAGATACAAAATCCGCGGTCTTTATTTCGTGCGATTTCCTGGATCACTCTTTCTTATGTCTCATCTTGTGCGGTCTGATTTAGGAGGAAAATATGGCGGCCAGAAACGAGTTGGATGGTCAGGATGGGAATTATGACAAGGATTCGCCTACGTCCCTTGAGGTTCGCTTCGCTCAATCACAACTGAGCCGCAATCGTCGTCAATTGATCAGGGCAATTCTGGACAACTACGAAGAGACCTTCTTTCTTTCATCCCGCGAAATGGCCAAGCGCTACAACGTTGACGCAGCGACCATCGTGCGCACCGTCCAGGCATTGGGCTACGAACACTTCGCAGATTTTGTTGCAGACCTCCGTCGACATTTCGTCAAACAAATAACTCCTTATACGGCGCTCAAGGCAGCCACCCAAGAGAAACGGGGTCTGACCGATCAGGTACGCCACGTTGTCGATAGGGACACAGAGAATTTAAGCGTGCTGAGATCAAGCCTCGATGCTGATCGTGTAGTGGAGCTGGCTAAAATCATTCATCGCTCCAGGGGCATTCTAGTCGTTGGTGTCGATTTGGCAGCTTCCCTCGCCTGGTTTCTGGCCTACAGTTTGACGCCACTTGGCTTCGACGCCGAGGCACCGGTAGGAAGCACTGGTTATCTGCAACACAAGATTGATGTTTTGACCAGTAAGGATTTGCTGATAGCCATCAGCTTCGGGCGGTGTCTCAGGGAGACGGTAGAATCGGTCATCAGGGCGCGTGAGCGGGGCGTGCCCACCTTTGGAATCACCGACAGCGACATTACTCCGATTGCGATGCACTGTGATGCCTATTTGCTCGCTTCAATCAGCAGCCCTTCTTTCACAGGCTCATACGTGGCTCCGATGGCGCTCATGAATTCAATTATTGTCGCCAGTTCTCTGTTACGGCCTCAGCGCGCTCTCGCGATACTGGGTCGAACAGAAGGGGAGTACAGAACGGGTGGACGCTGGTATCAGGAGCCTCTGCGCCGCGCGAAGCCTGGGACCCCTGGCGACGAAAAACCAAGCGGCAGTAACTCGAAAGCTTCAAAAAAGAGATGAGCCTGCGAAACTGAGCTCAAGAACATCTCGGCAGTAAAAGCGACTCCCCGCACAGCAGGCTCCAAAATTACGGTCGTCCAAGGATTCCACCGAGAATGCTACCGATGCCACCAGGCGCGAGATGAAAGCTGCCCAGGGACCGTGCTCGGGACCATCAGGCATTGCGTCGCATGAATGTAATTGTTCGTCATGGACAAATTGCTGACCTTGTCCGAGAGACCGGCATTCGGCGCGGATGTCAGGCAGAAATTGCTAGGACGCTACAGGTTTCGGAGAGTACCATTTCTCCGGCATCTTACGAATCCAGGAAACGGCAATATTCATAAAGCGGCCTTGAAGTCAATTAAGGAAACAGGTGTTGTCGACCAAATTCGAGCGAAACAGCCCCCATTCTGTGTGCGATTCTGTGTGTGGACCTCAAAGTCTGGTGCACCCGGCACGACTCGAACGTGCGACCTTTTGATTCGTAGTCAAACGCTCTATCCAACTGAGCTACGGGTGCATTTTGTGAAGCGAGCGATTGATATTACGAGGCGGGTTTCACACTGTCAAGCAAGGGCAATCACCACGCTAACTCTTCCTAAACGTCTCTCTGACCAGCGCATTGAACCTCTCCGGATCCTCCTGCTCGGGCATCATCCGGCATTTATCAAAGACCTCGAGGCGCGCCCGAGGATTCAGTTGCAAAAGCTTCTCGGCATGCTCGAGGGAGTTGACTGAATCCTGCTTGCCCCAAACAAGCAGGACCGGCTGTGTGAGTCTTGAAAAAGCTGCTCGCGCGTCGGTATTGAGATAACCGGCCAGGAACGCTGCAATTGCATGTTGTGCGCCTTGCTGATGACTGGTTGCGTAAAGATGGGCCACGAGCCGATCGGTAACGCGGCGAGCGTCGTAAAAGAGATACCTGGAAGCGTAGTCCCTGATGCTGCGTTCGCTGGCCATGACGTTGTAGAAGGAGGTGCCCAGAACCGGCGACTGAAGCAGACCATAAAAGGCGGCGCCCGCCATCCCCGGGCGATTGCTGAAAGTGTCAGCCCCAGCGGGAGCGTTCAAGATCAGGGATCGCACCAGATCGGGATGCTCGGCAGCCACACGGATAGCGTAAGCCGCCCCAAGCGAACTCGCCACCAGGTGGGCTGGCTTGCCTGCTACCTCACGAATGAAATCCCTGATGAGAGCAACATAGAGATCGGCGGCATAGGGAGCGGTTGCTGGCTTTTCCGAAAAGCCAAAGCCCAGGTGATCAAACGCAAATACCCTGAAGTCGTCTGCAAGCGCGTCAAAATTCTTGCGCCACATGAAGCTGGACGCGCCCGCTCCAATCCCATGAATAAAGACCACGGATGGCCCAGTGTGGCCCAGCTCTGCCGCTTTGTAGAAGATCTTACCGTGTTGCCAGGCAAAAAAGTGCGCATTGCCCCCGAGCGCGCTATTGTCCGGTTCGCTCGCATTGCGGCGAATCCTGGCATTCACCGCAGCAAGTGTGACTACACCCGCGCCGCCTGCGAGAATGGTTTTCCAAAGGGTTCCCAACCTACCCATGGTGTTTTGGCGGCGCAGGCAAGCCTTCTGTATTGCCAACGCTAGATGAATGCGAAGTCAAACTGCTCCTGGTGAACGGCGGGATCGCTCGTAATATCGACAGTGCCGAGGTATTCCTCAATCTCCGCGAGCACGTCCTGCTCGGAACTTCTTAAGACGCGCGCTACTTCAGGGTTGACTCGAAGCGTCGCCTGAGTATTTGCGGTCTCGCCATTCATGCCCTTTGAAAGACGTCGCGCCTCTTCGAGCAATTCGTAGCAGATTGTTTGGGGAGATTTAACCAGACCTGCTCCCTGGCAATAATGACAAGGTGCGCAAAGAGTGCGTTCGAGTGACTGCTTGACACGCTTACGAGTCATGATTACCAGACCAAAATCATTGAAAGAAAGCACCTTGGTCGGCGACTTGTCCGAGCGCAATGCATCCTGAAGGGCCTGCATGACCTTCTGCCGATTGCGACGCTCTTCCATATCGATCAGATCGAGCACAATGATGCCGCCAAGATCGCGCAACCTGATCTGGCGGACGATCTCGTCGACTGCTTCGAGGTTCGTGCGTGTAATCGTATCTTCCAATCTGCCGCCGCCGCGTCCGACGAATTTGCCTGTGTTTACATCGATCGCAACAAGGGCTTCGGTCTGATTGATTACCAGGTACCCGCCCGACTTGAGCCAAACGCGCGGCTTGATAGCCTTGTCGATTTCGGCCTGCACGCCAAAGCTCTCGAGTATCGGTTGATCGCGGGTGTAAAGCTTAACGCGCTTGACCATTCGCGGCTGAATGCGATTCACAAACTCGACTATTCGTTCGTACTCTTCCTCCGAGTCGACGCGGATTGCCGCAAAGTCATCCGACAACTGGTCACGAAGAATCCGCTGGACCAGATCGAGATCGCGGTGGACCAGTGACGGCGCTTTCGCTTTTTCCGCTCCGTTACGGATATCAAGCCAGGTGCGCACAAGATAGCGAACGTCTTCCCGCAAATCCCTTTCACTGATGCCTACGCCCGCTGTTCGCACGATAAAGCCGCCCGAAGGCACATCTTCTTCGCTACGAAGCTGCTGAATGAGTTTACGCAGGCGGTGTCGCTCACTGTCTGATTCAATCTTTCGTGAGACACCTACATGCTCCACCGTCGGCATATAGACAAGAAAGCGACCGGGGAGTGCAATATGAGATGTAATGCGCGCGCCCTTCTTGGCGATCGGTTCTTTGGCGATCTGGACGAGAATTTCCTGCCCTTCACGAAGTAGATCGGTTATTGCGGGTTGCTGGCGGTCGCGCCGCTGAGAACCCCTGTGGCTGCGGCCGTTCTGGGTCCGCTCCCGGGCTGCCGGCTCTGGAGATGCGGGTTGGGCAGCGACCTCGGGCAACGTAGCCGAAGCTTCAGTCTCCTCCATGCCGGATTCATCCTGACCGTTGGCTCCATTGTCGACCGGGCCCTGCTTACCTTTGCTGGGCCGGCGTCTGCGTCGTCCTCCTCGTCTGGTTGCAAACTCGCCACGTGAACGACTGCCGGTGATACGCGCTTCGCCATCTCCAAAGAGGGACGGCTCAGATCCTTCCTCTGATTCGGCCGCATCATCAGTACCCGCCTTACGTTTCGAAGCCTTCTTCGTCGCAGCCTTTTTCGTAGGCGCCTTCTTCTTACTGCTCTTGGACGCTGAGGCCTTGCGCGTCGCCCGCGGTCTCTTCGTCGCTGCCTCTGTGAGAGAGGCTTCTTCCCCTTCGGATTGCTCTTCAGATTCAACTGTCAGAGGTGAGACCAACGGCTTGCTGACCGTTTTCGAGT
This sequence comes from Pyrinomonadaceae bacterium, assembly GCA_035512935.1. Taxonomy (GTDB): domain Bacteria; phylum Acidobacteriota; class Blastocatellia; order Pyrinomonadales; family Pyrinomonadaceae; genus PSRF01. The sequence goes on from DATKDA010000111.1 coordinate 23,616, forward strand.
CCTCGTCGTCACTTACTCGTTCGAAAGAGCCGGCCCCCAGCGTCTCGTCCTCGACATCGTCAACAAAGCCCTCGAGGTGGGCGGCTACGGGTTCATAAGGACGCAATTCAATGGGACTGCGCTCTGGATCGTCACCATCATCAACACGCTGGAATGATCCAGGCTCGTACCCACTCACCGGCACCACAGTGCCAACTTCGACAACCCGAATATCCTCTTCCAGATTGAATTCGACAGCGTGAATCTGATCGAAGATGCGCTCCTGCAAACGCGCGTCTTTAAACATTTCGCCGTTAACGGCGGCCGTCTCTTCGTCGTCGATGATTCTTTGAATCGCCGGATCGCCCGTCACGAATGGGGTTTCGAGTTCTTCAGCGGTGTAAGCCGGTGTTGTTACGGGCTTCTCACTCACTGGTCGCTCTTCTTCGCGCCCGCGTCCGCGACGTCGCCCGCGCCTGCCGCGCCGGCGCTCTGCCGCATCCGCCGGTTCCGCTTCAACGGGTGGAGGTTCGACTTCAGCCTCGCGAAGGGGTTCGGCCCGCTCATGCGTGGTCTCAATGCGATGTTCTCGCTCTACTCGGGCTAGCGCGATCTGATCGGCTGCGGCGCGAGCGGCATCGACCTCGCCCTTCTTGGACTTATCAATTACAATCCTTTCAAACTCTTCCTCTTCATCAAAAAAGTCTGAGACGTAAAGGAATGCGTCACGTTCGAGTCCGATATCGACGAACGCCGACTGCATACCGGGCAGGACGCGCATGACCCGTCCTTTGTAGATATTGCCGACAATGCCCTGATTATCCTCGCCGCGTTCTATATAGAATTCGGTGACTTTGTCGTTTTCGATTATTGCGATCTTCTTTTCGCGTCCGTTGACGCAAACGATGAGTTCTTTTGCCATGGTCTAGCTTGATGTCTCCTGAAGTGTCCGCGAGTAGCCATCCTGGTTTCTGGGCAGGGACCGCAATCGGCGGTTCGCGAAGTCCAGACTCAGGGCTACTGAAGCAGAGATAATTTTTGATCCGATGGAACGCAGAGCTGTGCGGCCTACAAGCCTGAATGCGAGGCGCATGCTTTGCTCTGAATAGTTTGAAACCGCCCACTCGGTGAGAGTGTTGGCGTTAGCGCCGGCCCGCGGGAAGATCAACGGGCTGTTGGGAAAGTTCTGAGGTTTGCGCGCAAGTAGCTTTGACAGTGGAATAACTTCATCCACAGCGCGACATTGACTGGAAAGATTCAACAGAAAACCTGACTAGCCGCAACGCGCACAGTACCAAACCCGGATAACAGGGAGCACCACTTGGCAAACTTGTTAAGGAGTACCGGGCACTCCGATAGTCCGCTTAAACTGTGCTCGCAACCTGCTCTGCGGTCCGCGTGTTCGACGGGATTAAGCACCCGGCGCGCTCTGTCCGTGAGGACCATCCGGGCCCCTCAGCGGCTCTCAATAAGTGTTAATACTGGGTGGTCTTCAATAGACAACCGTCAAAAAATTTCGCAGCTCCCCTGTTCTGGTATGCGGAAAACGAATTTGCTGTCTGATGCTTCAAAGCTTTTTCAGGCGGCACTTGCAACCCCGAAAGGAAACCTCCGGCAGGGCGAGCTAGCCCGGAGTATACCCGAATGTCCCCTAAAACACGAAGTGAACTTTTGTGATGTCGGTGCAGAGAAGTGAAGACAAGGTCAAAGCTGAGATAACCAAAGAGCCGTGCAGCTAATTAGTTGTTCGGCTGCATACGTACTCAAATATTGGCATCGATGGTTACCTCTTGAAACGAAACCTCGGATATTTGAACGAAACCCTGAAACGAGGGCGTTGTAATTATACGAAACTTGCCTGAGAAAACCATCATAACGGGTGTGCCTGCTACAACGGTTACTTTCCTGCAACTTTTAAGTTCGGATGCACGTTACGAGGCTATAATAGACGCCTCATTTTACTAAGTCGCCAGAACAAGAATAAAGGAGATCCAGTCATGAAGGCTTTGTGCGTTAGGTTCCTTCTCGGTGTGGGGTTATTGGTGCTGCTTTTTTCAACAGAGATGGTTGCCCAGTCTCAGGCTAATTGGCCTCAGTGGCGTGGTCCGAATCGTGATGGGATCTCAAAGGAGACTGGTCTGCTTAAGCAATGGCCCGCTGAAGGACCACCGCTTGTCTGGAAGACCACTGGCGCCGGACGAGGCTATTCGTCCTTTGCGCTTACCAACGGCCGTCTGTTCACGATGGGGTTGCGTGGCGATCGGGAATTCGTCATCGCATTTGACCTTGCAAACGGTAAAGAAGCATGGGCCACCGCACACGGTAGCGCGTTCCGCAACGATCGTGGTGACGGCCCTCGCGGAACACCCACGGTGGACGGCGACAATATCTATGCCTTAGGGGGCGCGGGAGATCTATCGTGTTTGGAAGCGCGCACTGGACGCGTGCTCTGGACACTGAACGTCCTGAAGAAGTTTGGCGGATCGAACATAACGTGGGGCATCAGTGAGTCTCCACTTGTAATCGGCGACAAAGTGCTCATTAACGCCGGTGGTCCAGACGCCTCGATCGTGGCGCTGAACAAGAAAGACGGTTCGTTGATCTGGAAGAGCCAAAGTGATCGGGCTGGTTATTCCTCGGCGATCCCGGTCCAGGTAGGTGGTATCACGCAGGTGGTCTTTTTTACTTCAAACCGGGCAGTTGGTCTCGACTCGCGCGATGGTCGTCTTCTGTGGGAGTACCCGAGACCTTCAAACCGGGTGGCCAATGTAGCAACCCCTATCGCGCGGGCTAATCGCGTCTTTATCTCGTCAGACTATGGCACGGGAGGCGGCGTGGTTGAGATAAAAACCGACGGCAACGGAGTCAGCGCCCAGGAGGTCTATTTCACGCGCGAAATGCGCAACCACCATAGCAGTTCCGTATTGGTCGGGGACTATCTCTATGGTTTCTCGGGCAGCATTCTTACTGCCATGCGGTTTGACACCGGTGAAGTTGCCTGGAGGGATCGAAGCGTCGGCAAAGGAGCCCTGACGTTTGCCGATGGTCACCTTTATTGCTTCAGCGAAAACGGCGTGGTGGGACTGGTCGAAGCAACTCCAGACGGCTACCGCGAGAAAGGGCGCTTCCGAATCGAGCAGGACGCTTTGCCGACCTGGTCGCATCCCGTAGTTGCCGGAGGGCGCCTCTACCTGCGCGATCAGGACACCATCTACGCGTACGACGTTCGGCAGAAAAAGTAAGTAAGCAGTTTCGGCAACTGCTCAAGCTACAACTTTAGCGAGCGCGTCCGCCCATTTGCTGACGACTGGTTTTCCGTACATCTCCTGCTCTTTCTGGCGACGAATGGCGCAGGCGCGACGAAAGGCCCCCATCTCTCCGTACTTGGCGATCGATACAGAGGTTCGGCCCCTTTTCTCGCGACCGGCGTTCCACGACACTTCGTAGACCTCGTTGTGGTAAATCGTGCCATCTTTGCCGCGGTACTTCTTTGTGGTGCGACGAACTCCCACAACGCCGCTCTTGTTTCGTGGATTGGTTCCTACCAATACCCAGTCCGTGCGTGGCTTGCCAAGTTCCCGCTCGAGTTGATTTCGGCATTCTACGGCCTTCACCAACGCGGCATCTTTACCGCCGTTTGCCTTGTCGCTGATAAACTTGGACCGAGTTACGTTTCCTAATCTCACTCTCACGTACCATCCGACCGTTTTATTCTCCGGGCAATCAATCCGACTGATACCCTTATGACCGCTCTTAGCCATTAGTTTCGGGATGTCTCCTTGAAAAAAGAAAATTGCTTTCTACAGAACTTATCGTTTTGTTTTTTACAAGTCAAAGGGTCGATGCTTTTTTTGTTTGTAACGAAACAGACTTGCGAAGGAAAACGGCATACTTCGTTACCCCTTTGCTCTGCACCGCAAGCCTCCTGAAGCCGAGCAACAAAGGCCGGCTAGACAACCAGCTTTGCCTTTCGAATCGTCCTGATTTTAACGATAACGTTTAACGCATGTAGCAAAGCGTATCTTTTTTCGAGCCAAAGTACCTCTCAGGTCCACTTTAGTACACGGAATAGGAATTGCGCATGAACTCAGCAAACTATTCTCTCCGGGTTTAAAAGAATATTAAGAGAAGAGGATCCAGATGGATGTTAAGACATTCACAAGACTAGCTATCTCCTCAGTGATTGCGATCTTTGTGTTTGCCGGCGCGAGTACAATTGCCAACGCTCAGCGTGGCCGGCAGGATCGTGCGCAAAGACAAGAGCAAAGGCAGGAGCGGCGTGAAGCTCGTCCCAGGCCGCAAAGGGATGCGGCGCTTCGACAGCGTCAGGTTCAACAACAGCGGCAACAACAGCAGCGATTAGAACGCGGGAACCAGCAGCGCCGTGCAGAGCAGCGTCGGGACGGCCAGAGAGTTCAGCAGCGGCGGTCTCAGGATCGCCAGGTCCAGCAGCGCCGCCAACAGGAGCAATTGCGCAATCAACGCAATCAACAGGAGCGTCAGTCTCAGCAGCGCCGCCAACAGGAGCAGTGGCGCAACCAACGGCAGGGTCAATCGCAGCAGCGCCAACAGGGGCAGTGGCGCAATCAACAACGCAACCAACAACGCAACCAACAAAATGTGGCCCGCCAACGGGAGAATGAGCGAAGGCACCAACAGCGTCTGAACCACTACCGCCGTGAGTCACAACGACGACAACAGCTCGCGCGACAGCGCCAAGTCCTGCTACAGCAGCAGCGACGTCTGGCCCAGTTGCGGTTTCAGCAGCGCTATTTACAGCGACTTCATCAGGACCAGCTTCGGCTCCAGAACTGGCGCTATGATTACTACGGCCCATACAACTATCGGTATAGTCGCGGTGGCGCTTACTACCAAACGAGCCCTTACGGCGCCGAAATGCTCCGGCAGGCCATTAATCTCGGATACGAAGAGGGGTATCGAGCCGGAATGGCGGACCGGGAGGATGGCTGGACGTTCAGCTATCAGGATTCCATTGCCTACCAGGACGGGACATTCGGGTATAGCGGCTACTACGTTGATCTCAGCGAGTACCGTTACTACTTTCGCGAGGGTTTCCGACGCGGGTACGAAGATGGTTACTACGGTAGGTTCCAATATGGCCGGAACGTCGGGGGCTCATATAGCATTCTTGATGTAATCCTCCAGGGAATCCTCAACCTCGGGATTTTTTAGGTTGGGACGTGAAGTGAATCGGCCGCTGATGGGGGCAGTGAACCAAGGGTGGGGAATTCGGTGTTCGTGTGAGTCTGTTCGTGTGAGTTCGTGGATCGGTATGTTTTGAGAAATGATCGCCCAACACACACGAACATTACACGAATGAAACACCACACGAGTATCGCATCCCAGTGCTTGGCTACACCGCTTCTCTCCGGTGGCTGAATTTGTCCCAGACATCAATTGAGAAATTTAGTTTGACACGAAAGTGCGAGTCAGTTCATGGTGATTTCGTGGTTGGACTTGTCTCAGGGATCAAAGAGATCAGATTGGGCGATTACCACTCACGCTAGCCTCTTCGAGCAAAGCCGTTTACTATAAGCGTCCGCTCCTGCCATCGAGACTCTAGAAAAGGTAACGAAACTCAATGCCTGAAGAAGCCGGCATCAAATGGTACCGCAAACTCCACTGGCAGATCATAATCGGACTGGTCCTTGGTCTTATTTATGGCGTCATTGCGGCCGCCAATGGCTGGGGACTTTTTACTCGTAACTGGATTGCCCCTTTTGGGACCATTTTTCTCAACCTGCTGAAACTGATTGCCGTACCTCTTGTGCTGGCTTCGCTGATTACCGGTGTCGCCTCACTCTCCGACCTCCGCAAACTGTCGCGCATCGGTGGTAAAACAATCGCCATCTATATCGCTACCACCGTCGTAGCCGTCACGCTCGGTCTCGTGATCGTCAATGTGTTAAGGCCAGGAGATAGTGTGCCCCCAGGCATGCGCGACCAACTCCAATCTGCCTATGAACGTGACGTTGAGACCCAGACCGCTGCCGCAGAAAAGACAAAGCAGCGCGGACCTTTACAGATGTTCGTTGATATGGTGCCGGAGAACTTCTTTGGGTCGGCGGGCGACAACCGTAACATGCTTCAGATAGTCTTCGTCGCCATCCTGTTCGGCATCGGATTGATTCAGGTATCTCCAGATAAGTCGCGTCCCGTGCTTGCCTTTTTTGAGGGGCTTAACGATGTCATCATCCGGCTGGTGGACGTCGTGATGCTGATGGCGCCACTTGGTGTTTTCGCGCTGATAGCCGGCACAATCACAACCGTGGCACAGGACAATTTGGCCCAAGTCGTGGCTTTGCTGGGCGCTTTGGGCTTCTACTGCATCGCCGTCATTGCCGGACTGTCACTGCACACCTTCTTTACCTATCCGTTGATGCTGAAGCTCTTCAGCCCCATGGGCATCAAGAAGTTCTTCGCCGGAATAGGACCGGCCCAACTCGTAGCTTTTTCTACCAGCTCGAGTGGCGCCACGCTACCCGTTACGATGGAGCGTTGTGAGGAAGAGTTGGGTGTTTCAGAAGAGGTGTCGTCTTTCGTCCTGCCGCTGGGCGCAACCATCAACATGGATGGCACGGCGCTCTATCAGGCAATAGCCGCGGTATTCATCGCCCAGGCGCTCGGTATGGGACTGGGAATCACGGCCCAGTTGACGATTGTCTTAACGGCGGTTCTCGCATCAATCGGAACAGCAGCAGTCCCCGGCGCCGGCATCATCATGCTCGTGATTATTCTGGAAGCGATAGCGGTGCCGAGTGCGGGCATCGCCTTGATCCTGGGTGTTGACAGGATTCTGGACATGATGCGCACGGTCACCAATGTCACGGGTGATGCGACGGTGGCGACAATAGTGGCTGCATCGGAGAATCAATTGTGGCCCACCGGCCTTCCCGCTGAAGCAGATCGCTTAAGAATCAGCACGCGACCCAGCGAACTTTAAGGAGACGTTACCTTACATGAAGGCCCTGATTCTGATACTCGTCTTCTCAGTCCCGGCCCTGGCTACGCCGCTAACGATGCGGCTCGCTTACTATCACACCGGGAATGCCACGCAAGAACTCTTCAGCATCGATCGAGTCGTCATCGAGCCACTGCCATGGCCGGGTAATCCCGCGCTAGCAATCGACAATTCAAACCTGGGTAAGTACCTGTTCGAAGTGAGGGACCAAAAGACTAAACGCCTGATCTACTCGCGTGGTTTTGCTTCAATCTACGGCGAGTGGGAGACCACCGGCGAGGCGAAGGTGATGGTGAGGACCTTCCATGAATCGCTTCGGTTTCCGGCGCCGGAATCTCCAGTGGAGATAGTGTTGAAAAAGCGAGACGCTAAAAATGTGTTTCAAGAAGGATGGACGACTCAAATCGATCCGCAAAATATGTTTGTCGATCGCTCGAAGAGTCTCGCTCCGGCGCCGGTGATCGAAATTCAGAAGATGGGAGATCCGGCAACAAAAGTCGATCTCCTCCTCATGGGTGACGGTTATACAGCCGCAGAAGCTAAGAAGTTCGAGGCCGACGCCCGTCGTCTCACGGAAGCCTTGTTTGAAACTTCGCCATTCAAAGAGAGACGTAACGATTTCAACGTTTGGGCGATCTGTCCTCCGGCACTGGAGAGCGGCATCTCGCGGCCTTCAACCGGAATACATCGCGACTCTCCGCTTGGCGCCACCTACGACGCCTTCGGCTCGGAAAGGTATGTACTTACCTTTGATAATCGGGCTTTGCGTAAGGCAGCAGCGTTCGCACCGTATGAATTCATCGAGATTCTGGTCAAGAATCGCACGTATGGCGGTGGCGGGATCTTCAACTTGTACAGCACGGTGGCTGTTGACAGTGCATGGGCGTCCTATCTGTTTATCCATGAATTCGGCCATCACTTCGCGGCGCTTGCCGATGAGTATTACACCTCGCCCGTTGCTTATGCTCCGGTAACGGATCGCATAGAGCCATGGGAACCAAACGTAACTGCGTTGCTGGATCCGCTGAAACTGAAATGGCGGGATCTGGTCAGCGCGGACACTCCATTGCCTACGCCCTGGGCCAAAGAAGTTTACGAAAACCATGCGCGCGAGATTCAGTTACGTCGCGCGCAACTACGCAAAGACCAGCGCCCCGAAGAGGAGATGGAAGCTCTCTTTAGAATACAGGCTGAAGCGGAGAAAAAACTGTTTGGCGCCGAAAAGTACGCAGGGCGAGTTGGCGCCTTCGAAGGCGCGATGTACGAAGCGAAGGGGTTTTATCGGCCGCAGGTGGACTGCATAATGTTTTCTCGTACCGATTACTTCTGTGCTGTCTGTCATCACGCGATTGAACGAGTGATCGATCTATACAGTCGCGCCCAGGCCGCAAAAGCCGGCGCAAGCTAGTATTTTGGAGAAGGGAAATGAGATCTAGAAACACTTTGTTGTGGCTCGTCTTCACCGTGCTTGCAGTCATGACGCCTGTGCAGGCCCAGGGCGAAGCGGCCGGCGGAAAAATCACTCAACCGCCCGCCGGTTCAAAGGAGTCAACTAAACCTCCCCGTGGTAGAAGTTCCGCTACCCTCGATCGGATTGATGGAAAATGGTGGACCACAGGAAATGGCTTTGGAGATTCGGAGGTGGTCTTCACTCAGAATGGGTCGCAGATCAAGGGCGTCATCCGCTATGCAGACGGGCGCACGGGAACGATCAGTGGCATGTTGGTTGGCAAGCGCTTACAGCACACCTGGAGTAACTCGAGTGGCATTGGCGGGTCGGGATGGTTGGAACTCAGTTGGGCAAATTTCCTGGGTGGACCGTGGCGCAACCCGCAGATAAAGGACGGTTCGTGGACCATGAGTCGAGTTGAAGGCAAATGGTGTTTCAACGGACAACGAAATCGTGTTCGCACGGTCACGCACGACGCAACCGGAAGACTGACAATCTTTTCAGAGGACGGCAACGAGACTGGTCGCCTGGAAGGGCCATGGATCTACCTGGACTCTGTGCGCGGCAACATCAAAGGCGACCGTCACTACAAGGGCAATCGCATCGATTGGGCCGACGGGACGTATTGGACCTGGTGCGGCCGCTGAATGCTAGTTGGTGAAAACGGAAGGTTGCGTGCAGACTGCTGGCTCCGGATATCCTGGCCTAATACCCGATCTAGTTGCCAAAGCCTTTCCCCAGGCTTGCATTCTGGAATGTAGCAAGCTAACTGGTGGTCTCGCCAATTTGAATTTTAAGCTTCGCCTCGATTCGCCCGAGTTGACCCTGGTGCTCAGAATTTACCAGCGTGATCCGGCGGCGTGTGCCAGGGAGATCGGGTTGCTGCAACTCTTGCGAGGGGCCGTGCCAGTCCCGGACGTGTTTTATGCGGAACCGCTTGGCACTGCCACCGACCGGCCATTCGCGCTGCTGAGTTACATCGGTGGGATTACCTTTCAGCAACTAAAGCGTTCCGGAGACATCGCTGGTATTCAAAAGAGCGCTTACGATGTTGGTAAGAATCTCGCGACGATCGGGCGTTACAAATTTGCTGATGTTGGAACATTGGGGACCGGGTTTGCCGTTACTGAAACATTTATCAAGGGGCCAGACCCAGTTCCAAGGTTCCTCGACCGCTGTCTTTCTTCGGACATTCTTCAGAAGCGAGTCACGGTACAGATCCAGGATAGACTGCACGATTTGATCTGGTCCTGGGCGCCCCGGTTCGAAGGCATCGAGCAAGAGCAAAGTTTGGTGCATTGTGATTTTGGCTCCCGCAATATTTTGGTGAATGCTCGACTGGAAAAGGCGAATGATTGGGAAGTCGTCGGTATTATCGACTGGGAGTTTGCGTTCTTTGGATCACCGCTTTTTGATATCGGACACTTTCTTCGCTACGAGCGAGACAAACAGCCTTTAAGAGAACCCTACTTCTCTCGTGGATTCATTGATGGGGGTGGGACCTTACCCGATGACTGGAGGCAGTTGGCCCGGATGATCGATTTGACCGCACTTGTTGATCTCTTAACAAGGCCGGATTTACCAACCGAGATTGTGGCTGAAATCCTCGAACTCCTCCAGGCCACGATCACCAGTTGCGATCAGAAATGACGGCAGCCGAAGTTGAGTAGCTATGTGGTGCGCTTTATGTGCACCCTCAGAATATTCACCGCTGAGACCGGGGGCGGCTTTCAGCCGCAACCAACGCGATGAAACTAGTGATCCTGAAAGCGGAGCTAAAGACCACTCACGGCACTGAGAAGCTCGAGTTTGAGCGCCTGAGAATCGACCTCTCATTCTCCCCAACCCTGTTAGGTTGGGGGAGCACCCCAGAGGGGGTGCAATGTCTATAGCCCCGCCCGTCAAAAAAGCGGCACCCCAGCGGGGTGCAATGTTGTGCGTGACATCAAATCCGATTCTTCCAGCTTCATTAACCGTAAACGACTTGTGCGCGGCAGATTTAGTTGGCAAGCGGGTTACGGGGCTTTCTCTTATGGCCACTCGCAATGGGACACAAATTATTCGCTACATTCAAAACCATCAGGAGCTACATCACCACGGCGGTCTTTCTGGGACGAATACCTTTCACTATTGCGAAAATCTGATATCGCATTTGATGAGAAATATCTTTCGAGTTCCTTGAATGATGGAGTCTTGGATTCGCGGTACCATGGAGATAAAACATGGCACCCCGCTGGGGTGCGAGCGCGGCGGTATTCGTGGGCTATAAACATGGCACCCCGCTGGGGTGCATAACCCCTACGGGGTTGCTGGAGTTTGGACATTTCAAGGTCAAGTATCGGCATAGAGAACAAGATTTTTAGTGAAATCCGGAGGAAGAAAGTGCGAAACAGACGCTTCGTTACACTGACTACGGAGCAGAGTGATCATGTCCAGCAACGAGGGACGTT
>DATKDA010000112.1:0-3015 GCA_035512935.1 Pyrinomonadaceae bacterium
GACACTTCTTTAGTATAATCGCCGCATTCACAAGGAGAAACTTTTCATGCCTAAAGTTAAAGCCAACAACCTTACTCTGAACTATGACCAACAAGGAACCGGAGAGCCTCTGATTCTCATTCCTTATTTAGCCGCCGATCACGCTTGCTATGCTTTCCAGGTCGCCGAGTACGCCAAACACTTTACCTGTATCTCCCTCGACCTCCGCGGGACTGGTGAAAGTGATAAACCCGACGGCGACTATTCCACTGAGCTTCTTGCTGATGACGTTTCTGCATTCATGCAAGCCATAGGAATTTCCAGGGCACACATCACGGGATTGTCGCTGGGAGCGGCGATTGGCATGTGGCTGGCAGCCAAGCGTCCCGACAAGGTCAAGTCGTTGTCGCTGCACAGCGGATGGACGAAATCGGATCCCTTCATCAAGACTGTGGTCGAAGGTTGGCAGGTTACTGCCAAAGCGTTGGAAAGTGTGCCCGAGATGGTCGTTCTCAGCATCTTCCCATGGTGCTTTACGCCTGAACTCTACGCGGACAAGCCGGAGTACATTCAGTCGTTGTCCGACTTTGTTCGGAGCCGGCCCGCGCAGCCCGTGGCGGCCTTTCTCCAACAGTCGAATGCCGTCGTTGCTCATGATGTCGAAGCGCAATTGGGCCGGATCACGGCGCCTACACAGATCTCGTTTGGGCGCCACGATCAGGTGACCTCCACTCGGTTTGCGGATCGGATGAAAGAGAACATTCGCGACTCGGAGCTGTTTATCTTCGAGGGGTGCTCCCATGCACCGCTGTATGAGAACGTGGAGGAATTCAATCAGATAACATTAGCATTCCTACAACGGCACGCAGGGTAGAGTTCAAGCCGTTTTCGTACTGGCGTTTGCTCCGCATGAAATCGAAACATCAGTTTCAATTTCGTACCGCCTAGCACACGCTAACATAGCTGGCGAAGGGAAGAAACAGAGTCCTCGATCTGGAGAAGCGAACAAATTGAACAAGCGTGCTGAGGTGCTACAAGCCGGAAGCGCCAAGCAAAATATCGGTAGTGCGGAGGAGGAAGAGGCCTCGAGATCGGGTAAGCAATCGGTTAATCCGAAAAGGCCCAAAGCCGGGCGCTAAAAGTGCTCTAATTGAGGGATGCAAGATCGTCCACCATCTGCTTCACCAAAGAAACTAAGGCATTGTTAGGAAAATACACATAATCGATCGGCCCATCGATTTCGTAAATGATCCGGCCGTGAGCAAACTCGAATTCCTCGATGCGAGGCAAAATTCTTTGATATTGCTCGTCGGGTAATGACGCAAGGATGGAATTTTTGATAGCAGGCATTCGATCTCCTGGCTTGAGCGAGTTTGAAGACAGCGCCGGCACAAGGGATCCTATGCAAGTGTTGAATTCACAAAAGATAAAGAAGGAAGATCAAGTAGTAGCGTCAAGTCCTTTTCGAGGCGCACAAACCCCTTCGCTATGCTTAAGGAAGAAGACGCTCATACTCCTCTACAGGAAGCGATGCAAGAATGCGGTTTTCGCTCTGCGCGGGTTTTTGGGACATGGGTTCCACCGAAATGGGAATCCGTCGCCCGTGATAATCACCGGCCCTGGAACGACGAGACCACCCTTCATCACCTTCCTGAAATCAATTGACGCGGATTGCGCTGACAAAGTATCACACGGGTTCGGTCTGGCATCGGACATTGCCGGTTATCCACAGAAGTAAAATGTCGTCAGGCGTGACGATGCAGGAGCAATACGTGGCAAGGAGAGCTTTGAGGTACCTGAGGCAAAGGTAAGCGTATTTGGTAGGGTGGAAAGCTGACCTACGGCGTCATGACCTTTCGGTTCGCGAGACTTGCTATTACCATCAGCAACTCCATAGCGGTGATTACTCCATCGCCAATGCTCGCCAGAGCGACTTCGAACCACTGCCGCTGATGTTTGAGTTTTTCGGCGTAGTCGTGGTCCGAATTGGGATTGTCCGAATCATTAGTCCTGCCGGTGTTTCGACCGTTAGGCGGATTCATAACTCGACCTCTCCTTTGTCGAAGAATCAGAGCGCTAATTTTTCCAGCCCCATGGAGCCTCGGGAGCCTTAACCGGAGTTTTCAGGTTGAACTTGATGCTGAAGTGTCTTTCCGAGCCCATTCGGCGAAGATTATAGGTGAAGTGTTCACCGGGAACGAGATCGATCCACCAAACGTTGGTCGCGGCCGCCGGTATTATCTCAAAGGTTTCCTGATCGGCCGGAAACATCTGCCGGGTCGGCATTCCAATGCTCGTCGTTAAACCGCCGTACATCGTGACCTTATCCGGCGTGCCATCTTCGTGGCGGTGATCGTGCTTAAGCAAGATCCTGTCTTTCATCCGAGTCAACACCCACGTTCGCGAACGGTCTTCGCCAACAACGAACGGAATGCGGATGCGATCCCCTTCGCATGAACGAACGTGCATTAGGAGAGCCTTGGCTTTAAACGTCGTGTCATCGGCGGGAGCGGCAGCCACCTCCCCTGCGAAGGCTTTTCCGCAAAGCGCTTGCAGTTCTTTCCAAAAGATGGCGTTGGCGGGCTCAGCTTGGGCTTGGACCGATGTTGTTGAGAGGGCAATGAAACATGCCAAGATCAGCTTTTGTGTCATGCGTTCAGTGTACGTAATCACTGAAGCAACTGGCAATGCCGGGCCTAGTCTCCAATCTTATTAGCCCAGCCCTGAGGGCGTAACGCACCAGACCCGCGACGTCGTGAATATCCAGACGATCCATCAACATCCTCCGATGCGTCTCAACGGTCTTGATGCTGATCTTCAGGATCAAGGCTATCTTCTTTGTTGAATTACCCTCGGCAATTAACTTCAGAACCTCACGCTGCCGATTAGACAACCGTATCAACATTTCGTTGACGTGTTGCGCTCAGTGAAACTCCCTTCCGTCTACCGTAACGAAATGCGTAGGTAGAGGCAGACGGAGGACTCCCCGTCTGCCTCTTTCGTGCGGTTGAGCATCGCGCGCCATCATAGGTTCAA
>DATKDA010000113.1:0-10287 GCA_035512935.1 Pyrinomonadaceae bacterium
AGAGCAAGGCGCCCGTTGCATGGACTGTGGGGTTCCATTCTGTCAAACCGGCATCGCGATAAACGGGGCTACCGCCGGCTGCCCGATCAACAACCTCATCCCTGAATGGAACGATCTGGTCTATCACGACCGTTGGCAAACGGCGCTCGAACGCTTGCTTGAAACGAACAATTTTCCTGAATTCACCGGTCGCGTCTGCCCGGCGCCGTGTGAGGGCTCCTGCGTCCTGGGTATTAACGATTCGCCCGTGACGATCAAGACCATCGAGCAGGCGATCATCGACAAGGGATTTGCGGCCGGATGGATTGTTCCCCAGCCGCCTTTGACGCGAACCGGTCGACAGGTTGCAGTGATCGGCTCGGGGCCTGCGGGGCTGGCCTGTGCGAGTCAACTTAACAAGAGCGGCCATTCAGTCACTGTCTTCGAGCGCTCGGATCGTAGTGGTGGACTGCTGATGTATGGCATTCCCAACATGAAACTGGAAAAGAAAGTGATCCAACGGCGTCTGGATCTTATGTCGGCTGAGGGCATCCGGTTTGTTACGGGAACCAACGTTGGCACGGACTATGCGGCGGACCAATTAGCGACAGAGTTCGACGCTGTTGTGCTTTGCGGGGGTGCGACTCGGGCTCGCGATCTGCCAATCCCAGGCCGGCAGCTTCAAGGCATTCATCTGGCGCTTGAGTTTCTGCATACGAGCACCGCCAGCTTCCTCGACGGTAACCCTGTACCAAAGCACTTATCTGCAAAAGACAGAGACGTGATTGTGATCGGAGGGGGCGATACGGGAACCGACTGTGTGGCCACCGCATTGCGGCAAGGTTGTCGCAGCCTCGTACAGTTCGAGCTCTTGCCAAAACCTCCTGCGGAGCGGGCAGTAGACAATCCGTGGCCGCTTTGGCCCCGCGTATATCGACTTGATTACGGTCAGGAAGAGGCTGCGGCGATCTTTGGCCAAGATCCGCGAGTCTACGCGATTCAAAGCACTCGCTTTATCGGGGAGGGCGTTCGCGTGAGAGGCATCGAGACTGTCACCGTCGAATGGACAAAGACTAATACCGGGCAATTGGCGCCGGGAGAATTACCCGGGACTACTAAGGAATGGCCGGCCCAACTGGTCCTACTGGCCCTCGGATTTGTGGGCGCCGAAAGGGAAGGACTCTTATCGACTCTGGGAGTAGAGATTACAGAGCGAGGCAACGTTCGCGTTGACGAAGAGATGATGACCAGTGTCTCCGGGGTTTTTGCAGCGGGTGATATTGCGCGGGGACAGTCGCTGGTGGTTTGGGCGATTGCAGACGGACGCCGGGCTGCGGCCGGCGTCGATCGATTTCTGATGAAAGGGACGGCCTTACCGCACAGTAGGGTCGTAGCCGCCGGAGGGTTTCAACAAAGATGAGCGCACCAGCGATTCTAACACCAACCACTGAGCCACTAATCCGGCCTGACGAACAACGCCTACCGCGCGGCGCCGAGATCCTTGTCGAGGCGCTCCTGCATGAGGGTGTCAAGGCGATCTTCGGATATCCGGGAGGCGCTGTACTGCACATCTACGACGAATTGTGGCGGGTGCGTGACCGGCTACCACACTATCTTGTGCGTCACGAGCAGGGGGCAGTCCACATGGCTGAAGGGTATGCGCGTTCCTCGGGAAGGGTTGGAGTGGCGCTGGTGACCTCTGGCCCAGGCGCGACAAATGCGATCACGGGCATTGCCAACGCTTACATGGATTCGACGCCGATTGTGGTCATTACCGGTCAGGTGCCGACGCCGTTGATTGGGACAGATGCTTTTCAGGAAGTTGACACTGTTGGCATCACTAGACCGTGTGTGAAGCACAACTATCTGGTGCGCGACGTGCGAGATCTGGCGGCCGTGGTCCATGAAGCTTTTCACCTGGCGAGCACGGGAAGGCCTGGTCCGGTTGTAATCGATATTCCGAAAGATGTCTCAGCCGCCAGCACAGCCTCTTCGTCGCTCGAACATATCAGCTTCCCCTGCGTTGAGCTTCGTCACCGGCCGGCTTCGAAGTTGGTAACACGCGCCGTCTCCGAGATCCTGCAAGCTGAACGTCCTGTGCTCTATGTTGGAGGCGGGATCGTCAGTTCCGGCGCCGCAGAAGAGTTGCGTGGCCTTGCCGAAGCGCTACAGCTTCCGGTAACGCCTACGCTAATGGGATTGGGAGCTTTTCCTTCAGCACATCCACTATCACTGGGAATGTTGGGGATGCATGGGACGTATGCCGCGAATATGGCGGTTGCCGAGAGTGACCTGCTGATCGCCGTAGGAGTCCGTTTTGACGACCGCGTTACCGGCAAGCTGGCGACGTTTGCTCCCGGCGCCCGCGTAATTCACATCGATATCGATGAGGCAAACATTGGGAAGAACCGTGCCCCCAACATCTCAATTACCGCTGATGCCCGCGAGGCTCTGGTCGATCTTACTGCGTCAGTCACAGCGCTCGAGCCGGAAATCCAAACGAGTATCAGCCGTCGCGAGAAGTGGTGGAAGCGGATTCACGACTGGCAGCGCGAGCAACCTTTGCGATTCTCAGGCTCGAGCGAGCAGATTAAACCGCAACACGTTATACGCGAACTTTTTCGGCTGACCGATGGTGAAGCGTTGATTGTCACGGACGTCGGGCAGCATCAGATGTGGGCTGCTCAGTTCTATCCTTTCAAGCGGTCCCGGCAATGGATTACGAGCGGCGGTCTCGGGGCGATGGGTTTTGGCGTTCCGGCGGCGATTGGGGCTCAACTGGCAAAGCGTGATCAGCTAGTGGTGGCAGTGGTGGGTGACGGTGGCTTTCAAATGACGAATCAGGAATTGGCGATGGCCGTTCAGTACGACCTGCCGGTTAAGATTCTAATCATGAACAATGGCTATCTCGGCATGGTGCGCCAGTGGCAGGAGATGTTTTACGACCGCACGTACTCGGAAGTGGATCTGTCGGTTTCGCCCGATTTCGTGAAACTTGCGGAGGCTTACGGGGCGTTTGGCCGGCGCGCCACGCTGCCTGATGAGCTCGCGGACGTGCTGGCTGAAGGCCTGGCTCATAAAGGAGTAGCGGTGCTTGATCTTGTAGTTGCTAAAGAGGAGAACGTTTTTCCGATTGTTCCCGCTGGTGGCAATTCGCGGGACATGATTGTTGAGGGAGATTTTTGATTTGCGATTTTAGATTTTGGGATTCTTCAAGGTTGATGACAATTAGGGGGGCGAGTAATAGTCGGCAACGAACAAATCAAAAATCAAAAATCAAAAATCAAAAATCGTACATTCCATGCGTCACACACTTTCAATCGTTGTTGCCGACCAACCCGGTGAGCTTTCGCGCATCATCGGGTTATTCAGCGCGCGCGGTTTTAACATCGAAACTGTCGCCGTTGGACGCACACCCGACCCGCGCTGGTCTCGCGTAACCGTCGTAACGTGGGGTGACGACCGCACCATTGACCAGATCGTTAAGCAATGCATGCGCCTGGCGCGAGTGCGCGACGTACAGGACGTGACCACGCGTCCGCACATCGAGCGTGAAATGGCTCTGATCGATGTTGAGGCGTCGCCGGGCGCGGTGCGACAGGAAGTGCTCAATCTGGTAACAGTATTTCGCGCCAAGGTAGTCGATATTTCATCAACACGAATGATCCTCGAATTGTCGGGCAACAAAGAGAAGATCGAGGCCTTTCTTGATCTACTGCGTCCGCTTGGTATCCATGATGTCACGCGCACGGGTTGCATTGCGATCGGCAGACTTTCAACTTTAACGCCGGTGGTAAACATCGAGGAAAACGGCAAGGCCACTTACCAGGACGATGCGAATGACGCTTGAGTTTGCGGCCACAACTTCCATTCCAAACTAACTAAGGAACAAAAACATGAAGATCTATTACGACAAGGATGCAGACACTAGCGTGTTACGCGATAAGAAGATTGCAGTTATCGGCTATGGCAGCCAGGGGTTTGCGCAATCAAACAATCTGCGCGAATCGGGATGCGACGTTACAGTCGGTCTGCGCGCCGACAGTCCTTCGCGTGCCAAGGCCGAGCAGTCTGGTCTGCCGGTGCTTCCCGTGGCCCAGGCCGCTGCCGACGCGGACATCGTCATGATGCTCGTTCCGGATGAACTGGGCGCCGAGGTCTATGCCCGTGATATCGCTGAATCGATGACGCCCGGTAAGTACCTCTCTTTCTCGCACGGCTTCTCGATCCATTATGGATTCATCAAACCGCCCGAAGACGTAAGCGTATTCATGGTAGCGCCTAAAGGGCCGGGCCATCTTGTGCGCCATGAGTATCAACGCGGGGCTGGGGTCCCGTGCCTGCTTGCTGTCCATCAGGATCCGACCGGCGACACGAGACAGATTGGTCTGGCCTATGCTTCGGCGATTGGCGGAGGGCGCGCGGGAGTTATCGAAACGAACTTTCGCGAAGAGACTGAGACAGATCTCTTCGGTGAACAGGCGGTACTTTGCGGCGGGTTAACATCACTCATTCAAGCGGGCTTTGAAACGCTGGTCGAGGCAGGGTACTCGCCAGAGATGGCCTACTTCGAGTGTCTCCATGAGATGAAGTTGATTGTCGATCTGCTTTACGAAGGGGGCATCGCCGAGATGCGGTATTCCATATCGAACACCGCCCAATATGGCGACATGACGCGCGGACCGGCTGTAATCAATGACGAAACAAAGAGCCGGATGAAAGGTTTGCTTGACGATATTCAATCTGGCGCCTTTGCGCGTGAGTGGATGAGCGAGCATCGCACCGGACGCCCGCGCTTTCGCGAACTGGAATCTCAAAGCAAAGAGCATGAGATTGAGCGCGTAGGAGCTCAGTTGCGCGCAATGATGCCATGGCTCGCAGCGGGCCGCCTTGTCGACAAAGCTAAGAACTGATCAATCGGGAGGTCCAGTGTCGTTCGACCAATCAAAATGGGTGTGGATGAATGGCAGGCTGGTTCCGTGGGCCGGCGCCACAACCCACGTTTCAGCGCATGCGCTCCATTACGGCAGTGGTGTCTTCGAGGGGATCCGTTGTTATGCAACCGAACTTGGACCGGCGGTCTTTCGCCTCGATGCGCATCTGGACCGGCTGTATTCTTCTGCCGAAATCTATGGTATCGAGATACCTTATCCGCAGGCCCAGTTGGCTGAAGCCATTAGCGAGGTGATTACCCGAAACGGCTTTGACAGTTGTTACGTGAGGCCGATCTGTTACCTGGGTAGCGGTAGCCTCGGTCTTCAATCGCGCGACTGCCCGGTTGAAGTCGCGATCCTTGCCTGGCCTTGGTCGCCTTATCTTGGCGCCGAAGGCCTGGCGAGAGGAGTGCGCATCACGATCTCTCCCTGGCGGAAGTTCCAGTCGCGAATGATGCCGACAACTGCGAAAGCTTGTGGGCAGTACCTTAACTCGATTCTGGCTGTTCGGGACGCAGTCAGCCGGGGCTTTGCGGAGGGCCTGCTGCTTGATGCCGACGGACACCTGGCTGAAGGTTCGGGAGAAAACCTGTTCCTGGTTGCTGATGGAAAGCTCATTACCAACGATGAGCGCCACTCGATTCTACTGGGTATCACACGCGATGCCGTAATCAGAATCGCCCGAGATCTTGGTTATGAGGTGACTGTGACGACACTCGAGATCGACGACTTACTGACTGCTGACGAAGCTTTCTTCACAGGTACTGCCGCAGAGGTCACGCCTATCCGGGAAGTAGACGGCGTGTCGATCGGCACGGGTGGGCCTGGTCCAATCACGCAGGAGATCCAAAGAGTCTTTTTTAAGGCAACCGCAGGTCAGGACCAACGTTATTCTGACTGGCTGTATCCGGTTAATTGGGAGCCTGTTATGCCAGAGACTATGTTGAGCACTGTCCAGTGAGATAGGAACGAGATGGATTACAACCGTCGGAGCAAAGTCATTACGGGTGGAATCGAGCGTTCGCCCAACCGCGCAATGTTGCGTGCCGTTGGCTTCGACGATGCGGACTTTAACAAACCGATCGTGGGCGTTGCGAACGGTTACAGCACCATCACGCCCTGCAACATGGGCCTGAATCGGCTTGCAGATCGTGCGATCGCGGCCCTCCAGCAAGCCGGCACGATGCCGCAGGTATTCGGCACGATCACCGTGAGCGACGGCATCTCGATGGGAACTGAGGGCATGAAGTACAGCCTCGTTTCTCGTGAGGTCATCGCCGATTCGATTGAGACCGCCTGTCAGGCGCAAAGCATGGACGGCGTGCTGGCCATCGGAGGCTGTGACAAGAACATGCCCGGCGCAATGATCGCAATTGCCCGGATGAATATCCCTTCGATCTTTGTTTATGGCGGCACCATAAAGGCCGGACGCTACAACAATGAGGACCTGACGATAGTAAGCGCCTTCGAAGCTGTCGGGCAGTATTGCGCAAACCGCATCTCCGCAGGTGAACTCCGGGAAGTGGAGCGCCATGCCTGTCCCGGACCTGGATCGTGTGGCGGCATGTACACGGCCAACACTATGTCAGCGGCTATCGAAGCGATGGGCCTCAGCTTGCCTTATTCATCGACCATGGCCGCCGAAGACGACGAGAAGGCGGAGAATGCCTCGCTTTCCGCTGAGGTATTGGCGGCAGCGATTCATAAAGACATTCTGCCGAGCCACATTCTGACAAGAAAGGCGTTCGAGAATGCGATTACTGTCGTAATGGCAGTAGGTGGTTCGACAAACGCCGTACTGCATTTACTGGCAATCGCTCACGCCGCCGGCGTCCGTCTTATCCTCGAGGACTTTGAAGACATCCGGGCACGAGTCCCTGTCCTTTGCGACCTCAAACCCTCTGGACACTATGTTGCCACGGATCTGCATCGCGCCGGTGGCATTCCTCAGGTCATGAAGATGCTGTTGAGAAGAGGTCTGCTACATGGTGACGCGTTGACGATTACTGGCCAGACCGTGGAAGACGTGCTCGCAGACGTCAGGGATGAGCCGGCCGCAGATCAGGACGTGATCAGAAACTGGAACGAGCCAGTCTATCCGCAGGGTCACCTGGCCATCCTTAAGGGAAACCTGGCTGCTGAAGGAGCTGTCGCCAAAATCAGCGGTATCAAGAACCCTCGAATCACCGGACCGGCAAGGGTATTTGATTCAGAAGAAGGTTGTCTTGAGGCTATTCTTGCGGGACACATTAAACCGGGTGATGTTGTTGTGATCCGCTATGAAGGACCAAAAGGTGGTCCCGGCATGCGCGAGATGCTGGCGCCTACTTCGGCGATCATTGGGGCCGGATTGGGAGACGCGGTGGGGTTAATCACTGACGGCCGCTTTTCGGGTGGTACTTACGGCATGGTAGTCGGGCATGTGGCGCCCGAAGCAGCGGTCGGAGGGACCATCGCCCTTGTTGAAGAGGGTGATTCCATCACGATCGATGCTGAAGAACGACTGCTAAACCTTAATATCCCGGATGATGAGTTGAAACGACGACGATCCGCCTGGCGTCCTCCGCAACCACGCTATCAGAGAGGCGTACTTGCTAAGTACGCCCGGCTTGTTTCGAGCAGCAGCCTCGGCGCGGTTACCGACAAGGAGTTCGTCAGCAATGGGGAGAAATTAGAGCAATGAGCGAGCTACTCGAGATCTACGACACCACCCTGCGCGATGGAATGCAGGGTGAGAGCGTCAACTTTTCGGTTGCGGACAAGTGTCGGGTTGCTGAGCAGCTTGACGATCTCGGCGTCGATTTCATTGAAGGCGGTTGGCCCGGTTCAAATCCGCGCGACATCGCTTTCTTTGAGCAAGCGCGGCGACTCAAGTTGGGGCATGCCCGCCTTGCTGCATTTGGTGCCACGAGACGAAAGTCACTTGACTGCGCGTCCGACCCGAGCATTCAGGCGCTTTTGAAAGCGGAAACACCGGTTGTCACCATCTTTGGCAAGTCGTGGCTGCTGCACGTAACCGATGCCCTTCGTCTTAGTCGCGAAGAGAACCTCGAGATCATTGCCGACACGGTGAGCTTCCTCGTTGCTCGTGTTCCCTTCGTTATCTACGATGCCGAGCATTTTTTTGATGGGTACGCCGCCGACCCCGAGTATGCGCTCGAAACTTTGCGCGCTGCGGCAGCCGGGCAACCCCAGAGAATAGTGCTCTGCGATACAAACGGCGGCACGCTTCCGTCCACAATCGAATCAGTAATAAGCGAGGTGGCAGAGAAGATAGCGGTACCGCTCGGAATTCATTGCCACAATGATGGAGACCTCGCCGTCGCCAATACGCTGGCGGCCGTTTCGGCAGGCGCGATTCATGTTCAGGGAACAATCAACGGCTATGGTGAGCGGTGCGGTAATGTGAACCTCTGTTCGGTAATTCCCAATCTGGAATTGAAGCTTGGGGTTGAGGTTATTGGACGGGAGCAACTCAGGAAGTTGCGAGAGATATCGAAATTCGTGAGCGAAATCGCAAATCTCTCGTTCAACTCGCGGGCGCCGTTTGTCGGTGATAGCGCATTTGCCCATAAGGGCGGCGTCCACGTCTCGGCAGTCGAACGGAATCCGCTGACTTACGAGCATATTACGCCTGAATCCGTGGGCAATGGCAGACGGGTACTCGTCTCCGATCTCTCCGGGCGGGCCAACGTTGCAGCCAAGGCTCGAGAGTTGGGGCTGGAACTCAATGATGAACAGAGAGTGCTCCAGGAGCTGAAGCAAAGGGAGTATGACGGTTACGAGTTCGAAGCGGCTGACGCGAGTTTTGAGCTTTTGGTGCGGAAGCTTTGCGGCGCCGAGCAGTCGTTCTTTGAGCTCCTGGGCTTTCGGGTGATTGACGAGCATCGCGGCGCGCTGATGCCTCTCAGTGAGGCAACGATAAAGATCAAGGTGGGTGAGCGGATCGAACATACCGCCGCCACGGGCAATGGTCCGGTTAATGCTTTGGACAACGCTCTCCGGCGAGCGCTAGAAGGCTTCTATCCGACCATTGCGGAGATGCGGTTGATCGACTACAAGGTGCGCGTCATACCCGGTCGACTGTCAGGTACTGCCAGCCTGGTGCGGGTGCTGATCACCTCCGGCGATCTAAGCGGTGAGTGGGGCACTGTCGGGGTGTCTGCAAACATCGTTGAAGCAAGCTGGCGTGCGCTGGTGGATTCAGTTGAGTACAAACTGACCCGCGATCGCGTCCTTCCTATCGCCATGGTCTATGCCAATGTCAACGATTGAGAATCGTGTGATGTGTTGTCTTGGATCATTCTCTTCGACCTAAAGATTATGGCTGGCTAAGAAATGATCCACTAACACACACGAAATTACACTAAAGAAAATCACACGAATACCGCATCCCACCCCTCCGATAGCTGTTGTATCAACTCAAGTGAAACACTATAGTTTCACCTGTCCAATCAGTGTGGAATGATCTCTATTGAGGGAAATCCATGTCTTATAACGTCAGGGTGTTTTGGCAAAAGCAGCCTGAAGAGGTTTTTGTCGACAATAAATACGCTAGAACCCATATATGGAGTTTTGATGGCGGGATCGAGCTTCAAGCTTCTTCGTCACCCCATGTTGTGCCGCTTCCGATGTCGAGTGAATCTGCCGTAGATCCTGAGGAAGCATTTATTGCGTCGCTTTCGAGCTGCCATATGCTTTGGTTTCTATCAATTGCTGCGGGAAAAAACTACGTTGTCGAGAGTTATGAGGACAATGCCGAAGGCGTTCTGGCGAAGGATGAGGAAGGAAAGCTGGCAATGACCCGGGTGGTCTTGAAGCCTAAGGTTATCTTCGGGGCCCAACACACTCCTTCACGTGACGAGGCGGATGAGCTACATCGTTTGGCTCACGAGAAATGTTTTATTGCAAATTCTGTAAAAACTAAAATTAGTATCATTCAGAGCTAATCAAAACCAACTTATCCTTGTTGTTGATGACTTTGAAAAGGGTCGAGCGGTTTCTGAGACGTGGAAGAAGAAGCATAGCCTTTGAAATCCGGCGGCTTGCCATGTGGGGTATTTGATGAAGATAGATCTTCAGTGAGCCGCCAACACTGTTAGGTGGGACCACGAATTCAGAACCATCAGGAGCGGAGGAGCTGTGAAAAGGCGAATAGGGATCTCTGGGTGGTCCATCGGAAGCTGCGGTAAATGAAACCCTTTTCACAGCTTTGCAGCGACCGGGTCCCCGCAGCTACTCACGTTGTCAGCCTCTCGGTGGCGCTGAATCAAGGTTGACGCAAGGATCCGGTGGCTGCGAAGCTGTGAAAAAATTGGCGACCACGTAATGCAGGCTTCTTTGGGCCGCCAAGAGCACTATGCACTATGCGGCT
>DATKDA010000114.1:0-13937 GCA_035512935.1 Pyrinomonadaceae bacterium
CGCGTGAAGGCCCGGATCATAGCTGAGTTGGCCAATGGTCCCGTTACGCCTGGCGCCGATCGGATCTTTGCAGACAACGGCGTCTTTCTCGTGCCCGACATTCTGGCTAATGCGGGTGGTGTTACCGTCAGCTACTACGAATTGGTACAGGATCAGTACTCGTTCTTCTGGTCGGAGAGTCAGATAAACGACACCCTGGAGGTGACAATGAATACTGCCTTCAAGTCAGTCCTGGAGACCGCCGAGAAGTATGATACTGACATGAGGACCGGAGCTTATATCCTGGCAGTGGAGAGAGTGGCCGAGGCTACCAGCGTCCGCGGAATATTTCCATAATAGGGCTTTGGTCTTAGGTTTTAGGTCTTCGGCCTTTGGTCTTAGATCTTTGGTCTTGGGCGTTGAACCTCTGTGTTTGGATCTTATACATCGTTGCGTCTAAGGCCAAAAACCCAAGTCCAAAGTCCGAAGACCAAAGGCCAAAGACCAAAGACCAAAGATAAAAAATGAAAGACAAAATCATTGTTTACGAAAAGCCGACCTGCACGAAGTGTCGGGAAATGGACCGGCTGTTACGGGAGAGTGGTGTTGAGTTTGAGAAGATCAACTACTACTTTGCACCGTTGACCAAAAAGAAGCTTCGTGAATTACTCAGCAAGATGACTCTGGCGCCGCGAGACTTACTGCGCAAGAGCGAGCCCATCTATCGGGAGTTGGGTATCGGTAAAGAGGAATTTACCGATGAGCAACTAATCTCCTTGATGGTTGAGAATCCCGACCTGATTCAGAGGCCGATTGTGGAACGTGGCAACCGCGCAGTGCTGGGGCGGCCTGTCGAGAATGTTAAGACGTTGCTTTAGTCGTTAGCTTTGAAAAAGACACCAGAAACGATCTTTGTTTGCCAGAGTTGCGGTCACCAATCCCGAAAGTGGTTGGGAAAATGTCCGGAATGCGGCGAGTGGAATTCACTGGTCGAAGAGCGGGCGCGACCAAAGAGGACAGGTTCAGCGAGAAATGGGCTCAGTTGGAGAGAGGCCACCGCAGTTCCTTACCATGAGATCGAGTCTCAGGATGATGTTCGGATCCCTTCAGGCGTGGCTGAGTTTGACCGCGTCCTCGGAGGCGGAATTGTTCCAGGCACGCTTGTGCTCATCGGCGGCGATCCGGGTATCGGGAAGAGCACATTGCTGCTTCAGGTGGCCGATAAATTAAGCGGTGGTGGCAGGGTCGTTCTTTATGTATCGGGAGAGGAATCTGAGCGTCAGATCAAGCTGCGCGGCGAGCGTCTCACCGTAAACGCCGAGAGCCTGTTCCTCTTGCCTGAGACAAATATAGAAAACATCTTTCATGAGATAGAACGCTTAAGTCCGGGCGCCATCATCGTCGACTCCATTCAGACGGTCTTCTCGCCTTTAATCGAATCGGCGCCCGGTTCCGTCTCCCAGGTGAGGGAAGTGGCCCATCAGTTCCTCACCCTTGCCAAGAACCGCACTGTCCCCGTATTCCTGATCGGTCACATTACGAAAGATGGCTCGATTGCGGGTCCCAAAGCGCTCGAACATGTTGTGGACACTGTGCTGTATTTCGAAGGTGAGCGGCATCACAATCATCGCATAGTGCGGGCCATCAAGAACCGATTCGGAGCGGCCAACGAGGTAGGCATCTTCGAAATGACCGCTTCCGGACTGGCGCCCGTAACCAATCCGTCTCAGATGTTTCTACAGGAGCGGCCTGAGAATGTTGCTGGCTCCGTTGTAACGGCCTGCATGGAAGGCACACGACCGTTGCTCGTCGAGGTTCAGGCTCTGGTCTCCAGCAGCAAATATGGCACGGGCCGGCGAATGGCCCAGGGAGTGGACCAGAACAGGGTCGCGCTCCTGATTGCGATGCTCGAGAAGCGGCTGGGGCTTCAAATGCTAGCTGACGATGTTTTTGTGAATATCGCAGGAGGTCTGGCCGTTGACGAACCTGCGCTGGATCTCGGCGTCGTTGCCGCCATTACTTCCAGCTTTCGAAATACTCCAATAGACGCTCGGACCGCGGTTTTCGGTGAAGTGGGTCTGACAGGGGAAGTCCGCGGGACACTTCAGGCCGCCGTGCGGGCCCGCGAAGCACAGGCTCTCGGTTTTGAAAGAATCGTCTTGCCGGCTTCTAATACAGCCGGCCTCGAGCGTCTCCTGGGCGTGAGGATAATTGGAGTAAAGTCTGTAGCCGAAGCCCTCGAAGAGTTATTCTGACTCGCTTTCGTATCAAGTCTCTCAACACTACCAACTCTCGTAAGCGAACCCATTTACAAGTTGGTGTAGTTATCCGACGCCCTCATTACCGAACTCATTAATTTCAAAAGGTTTTTGGTGACTGGCAGCTTTGGCGCGTGATAATATTGCGACCGCCATGCATGCTGATGTCATTATTATCAGGTTGGTTTTTACTGCGATCTTGGTCGCGGCTGGGTACGTACTGAGGCCTGTTGCCAACGACCCGTGGTTCTCCGCGGGGGTCGGTGCGCTGATTGCCATCTGTATTATCCTTTTCGAGCTCAGGATTCGAAGGGCAACTTTAAAAACGCTGATCGGGGCGGCAGTTGGCTCGATTATGGGCATCGTTGGTGCATTTTTGATTGGCTCACTGATCAGCCACCAGGAATCGATGGCAGTAGCGCCCGAAGTTAAGACCTTCCTCACGCTGTCTTTAACCTTCTTTATGGCCTATGTCGGGTTGATGGTCGGCGCCGCAAAGGGAGATTATCTCGAGCTATCGGCTTTGGGCGGCATCTTTAGCGACAAGAGTTTGCGCCGAGATCTGAAGATTCTCGATACCTCAGTAATTATTGATGGTCGTATTGCAGATGTCGCCGAGACGGGCTTTCTGACCGGGTCGCTGATTATTCCCCAGTTCATCCTTCGCGAATTGCAGCAGGTTGCCGATTCGCCGGATTCTTCAAAGCGGCAGCGTGGCCGGCGGGGTCTGGACATGCTGAACCGCCTCCAAAATAACAGCGCTCTGGATATTCAGATTGTTGAGACTGACTTTCCTTCCGTCCGCGAAGTTGATCTCAAATTGATTGAACTCGGTAAGCAGCTTGATGCAGTAATCGTCACTAATGACTTCAATCTCAATAAAGTAGCTCAGTTACGTGGTGTCAATGTTCTGAACATCAATGAGTTGGCAAATGCCTTGAAGCCGGTCGTACTTCCCGGAGAAGCGATGCGCGTGTTCATCCTTAAAGAGGGTAAGGAGTATAACCAGGGTGTTGCCTATCTGGATGACGGCACGATGGTTGTTGTCGATAACGCGCGACGGTTGATTGGCAGGAACACAGACATCGCGGTTACGAGCGTACTGCAAACGACCGCAGGCAAAATGATCTTTGGTCGCCTTTGGGAAGACTCAGAGAACGGAGGGTCTAATGGTGAATATCGCACCAACGGCAGTACCCGCCGGCCTGGTAGAGACTCCCGTACCACGACTGGCCCAATGCGGGTGATCGACCACGGCGAATCGAGTCCTGAATAGTCGTTTAAGTGACGAGTAACAAGGCCACGTAACGAAAACAGCGCGCACCTTCTTGTCGCCTGGCCCTGTTGCTCGTCATTTTCCATATGAACGTTGCGATCATTGCAGCAGCCGGCCAGGGCGCCCGGATGCGCGGAACGCGAGCGAAGCAGTTTCTCGAGCTCGCCGGAACGCCAATCATCTTTCACACGCTCAAGCCCTTTGAGCAGTGTGACGCGATCCAGGAAATCATCCTGGTTTTACCGGCCGGTGAAGCTACTGATTTCCTGGCGCAGGCCAATAAGTACGCCCTTCGAAAATTGTCGAAGGTCGTTCCCGGCGGCACAACCAGAGCCGAATCTGTCTTTCGTGGATTGCAGGAGACGCGATATGCCACCACCGAAATTGTCGCGGTCCATGACGGCGTACGCCCATTCGTGACGGCAGTGGAGATTAGCGAGGTAGTAGAAGCCGCTAAACTTAATGGTGCTGCGATACTCGTTGCTCCCGTTACTGACACGGTCAAAAGAGTCAGGGAAGGCGCTATTGCAGCAACGCTGGATCGCGGAGAGTTGCGTAATGCCCTGACACCCCAATGCTTCCACCATTCGCTTTTGCGACGCGCCTATGAGCAGATTGACCTTCTGGATCCTCAATTGACGGACGACAGTCTGCTAGTTGAACGTCTTGGCGAGAAGGTGGTCGTTGTGGAAGGCAGTGCGCGAAACATCAAGATCACGCGACCCCAGGACCTCGTGATTGCTGAAGCATTGCTAAAAGAGATCCGCGACCGTCAGACGAGCTGAGGTAATGAGATGTTTCGCATCGGCATTGGCCACGATACGCATCGATTGGTGGAAGGCCGTCCCCTGGTGCTAGGCGGCGTACATGTCGCTTCTGACCGAGGCGCCGATGGACACTCTGATGCGGATGTGCTTTGCCATGCAATCGCCGACGCGATCCTCGGAGCCCTCTGTGAAGGCGATCTGGGAGTGCATTTCCCCGACAAGGATCCCCAGTGGAAGGGTGCGGATAGTCGCCAGTTACTGTCGAGGGTAATGTGGCTCATGCGAGGCCGTGGTCTCCATGTTGTCAATGTCGATTCAACCGTATTTCTCGAGTCGCCAAAGTTAAGATCTTACATGCTTTCGATTCGTGAGAACCTTGCGGAGGTGTTGGACGTTGAGCTTGGCGCAGTGAGTGTCAAGGCAAAAACCGGTGAAGGGCTGGATTCAGTGGGCCAACGACTTGCCGTCAAGGCCCAGGCAATAGTGCTGCTTACGAGCGATTGAGAGATAACAAGCTTGAGACCCCAGGACATCATACGCAAAAAGCGCGACGGCGAAACACTCACGTCTGATGAGATCGATTTCTTCATTGCCGGTGTCACGCGGGGAGAGATCGCCGATTATCAGAGTAGTGCCTTGCTCATGGCGATTTATCTCAACGGCATGAATGAGGCTGAGCAGCGCGCCCTTACTGAAGCCATGCTGCAATCCGGCGGCATGCTGGATTTCTCCGATATAGACAAACCAAAAGCCGATAAACATTCTACCGGTGGAGTTGGTGACAAGACTTCATTGATCATTGCGCCACTGGTGGCCGCCTGCGGAATCTGTGTGCCGATGATCTCGGGGCGGGGTCTCGGTCACACTGGTGGAACGCTCGACAAACTTGAATCAATCCCCGGTTATCGCGTAGACCTTTCGGCAACGGAATTTCATCACTGCCTCGAGCGGGTTGGATACGCTATGACAGGGCAAACCGCAGAGCTGGCGCCGGCCGACAAGAAGTTATATGCATTGCGCGATGCGACAGCCACCGTCGAAGCCATTCCCCTGATTGTCGCCTCAATAATCTCAAAAAAAGGAGCTGCCGGGCTCGATGCAATGGTCATCGACGTCAAGGTGGGTTCCGGAGCTTTCATGCGAGATGAGGCTCGCGCCATCGCCCTTGCTCATGCGCTTGTAAGCACGGGTAATGCTTGCGGAATTCGGACTCGAGCCTTACTAAGCGATATGAACCAACCCCTCGGACAGGCGGTGGGCAATTCGCTTGAAGTAAAAGAATGCATTGAGATACTGCGGGGCGAAGGCGCCGATCGAGCACGGCCCGTTCTTGATCTTTCGATCGAGCTATCGGCCCAGATGGTGCTGCTCGCCGAGATGGAGACGTCACTTGATGTGGCCCGATATCGGTTGATGCGCGCCCTCAACTCAGGAGCGGCGCTCGAGAAGCTTCGAGAAAATATTGAAGCTCAGCACGGGGACCCGAGGGTGTGCGATGACCCTGCCGGTTTTCTACCTTTGGTGGACCGGTCCCTTAAGGTAGAATCGCCTCGCTCGGGTTACGTGGTAAAAATCAGAACCGCCGAAGTGGGACATGCGATAGTCGCCATCGGCGGGGGTCGCGTGCGCATCGAAGACAGCATCGATCCAACCGTCGGATTTGTCGCCGAAACCAGAATCGGTGACAAGATTAGCGAGGGCGAGCCTCTGGGCGTCGTCTTTAGCGGAAACGATACCAAGCTTCGAGAGGCGGCATTGCGGATTCAAACAGCCTACGAAATCGGCGACAGTCCACCTGAAATACCCAAACTGGTTAAGGAAGTCATCAACGAATGAGCATTAAAGCGTTGGTTGGGGGTGCGACGATTTCCGTCCTGCTCCTGTTTGCATCTGCCTGCAACGAGCAAAGCCAGTCAGCAGCCGATAACTCAAGAATTCACGTCGGTATGGTATTTGACATTGGTGGCAAGGACGACCGTTCCTTCAATGCCGCCGCGTGGGAGGGGGCGAAGCGGGCGGCTCAGGATCTGCCGATCGTGTTGCGCGATATCGAGCCCGGCAATCCGACTTCAATCGAGCCCGCGATGCGCGCGTTCGCCGAGCGTGGCTACGATCTGATAATCGGAGTGGGTTTTGCACAAGCCCCGATTATGGAGCTGGTTGCCAAAGACTATCCCAACATCAATTTTGCGATCATCGACGGAGTCAGCCAACTGCCGAACGTGGCCTCACTTGTTTTCAAGGAACACGAAGGTTCATATCTGGTGGGCATGCTGGCTGCGCAGAACACCAGGACCGGCACAATCGGCTTCATTGGCGGCATGGACATCCCTTTAATCCACCGGTTTGCGAAGGGGTACGAAGAGGGTGCTCGAGCGGTCAATCCCGATATTCGCGTGGTCCAAAATTATGTAGGCGTCACCGATCACGCCTGGAACAATCCTGGAAAGGGAAAGGAGCTTGCTCTGGCCCAGATCGGAAAAGGAGCTGACGTGTTGTTTACTGCCGCGGGTAATTCTGGTCTCGGAGCCTTTGACGCCGTCGAGCAGCAGGGAAAACGCGAGGGACGCGCCACTCATTTTGTAATCGGCGTCGATTCTAATCAGAACATGGTCAAACCCGGTTTTGTTCTGACAAGCATGGTGAAGCGCGTTGACAATGCGGTCTATAAAATTGTGGGCGACGTTGTCAAAGGTGAATTCCACCCTGGTCTACATATCTACGGCTTAGAAGAGGACGGTGTCGGTTACTCCCTCGACGAGCACAACCAGTCTCTCCTCACTGAAGAGGCCCTTAAAACCGTCGAAGAGGCCAAACAGAAGATCATCTCCGGTCAAATCAAAGTAACCGACGCGATGAATAAATGAACAGTTCGTGGTCTTTGGTTTTTGGCCTTGGGTCTTTGATTGTCACCAGGAAGACGACATAGGAAACTTTGCACCATGGAAGTTCTATTAAATTTCATTTAGGAGGCCTCACATGGAAAAGACGAACTTTGAAAAGCTGCAAGTGTATCGACTTTCGGAAAAGCTATCTGATCAGATATGGAGAGCAGTGTGCCGTTGGGATACCTTGGCAAGAGATACGGTAGGTAAGCAACTCATTAGAGCTGCGGACAGCATCGGCGCGAATATAGCAGAGGGGAGCGGCCGAGGCACCAACCCTGATCTAAGGCGGATCTTAAGGATGGCCCGAGGGTCCCTATATGAAACAAAGCACTGGTTACGTCGCGCTTATCGACGTAAACTGCTTACGGAAAAACAGGTTAACGATCTGGTCCCAATTGTTGGTGAACTCACTCCTAAGCTGAATGCATATCTGCGTGCAATTGGCACTCAAAAAGGTGCAAAAAGCAACGAGTAGTTAATCTGATCAAAGGCCAAAAACCAAAGGCCAAAGACCGACAGAATTGTTGTCCCTTCATAACATAACCAAACGTTTTGGCAGTGTGGTGGCGAATGACCGCGTCAATATCGAGGTCCAGCCCGGAACCATTCATGCCATCGTGGGAGAAAATGGCGCGGGGAAATCGACCGCGATGCGCATCGCCTACGGCTTTTATGAAGCCGACGGCGGCGAGATCCTGATTGATGGCGAAGTACAACAGATAACGACGCCTCACGATGCAATCGCCCGTGGCGTGGGGATGGTCCATCAGCACTTTATGCTGGTGGGCACCATGA
This sequence comes from Pyrinomonadaceae bacterium, assembly GCA_035512935.1. Lineage (GTDB taxonomy): Bacteria > Acidobacteriota > Blastocatellia > Pyrinomonadales > Pyrinomonadaceae > PSRF01. The sequence goes on from DATKDA010000114.1 coordinate 7,964, forward strand.
CCGTCGCCGAGAATATCGTGCTGGGAGCTGAACCCGGCAGCGTCTTCAGTCTGGATCTGGCAGAGGCAGCCGCTGAGATACGTAAACTTTCCGCAGAGTTCAGATTGTCGGTCGATCCTCATGCTGTCGTCGAAAATCTCTCAGTAGGACAGCAGCAGCGCGTGGAATTGCTTAAAGCCCTCTACCGGCATGCCCGTTTATTGATTCTTGACGAGCCCACCGCCGTTCTTACACCGCAGGAGGTCGATGAGTTCTTTACGATCTTGCGCAGCATGAGAGAGCAGGGAAAGACAGTCATTATCATTACTCACAAATTGTCTGAGGTGCTCGCCATATCGGACCAGGTTACAGTTATGCGAGATGGTCGTGTCGTTGGGAGATTAGAAACAAGCGAAACGAGCGCCGCTGAGTTGGCCCGCTTAATGGTGGGACGCGAGGTTCTGCTGAGAGTGGAAAAGCCTGATTCTAAGCCTGAAGCTATCGAGTTGAAGGTCAAGAACCTCTCGGTTATGGCAGCCGATGACGGAAAAAGGGTCGACAACGTTTCATTCGAGGTTCGCCGTGGCGAGATTGTGGGCATTGCCGGAGTCGAAGGAAACGGTCAAACAGAATTAATTGAAGCTCTGGCTGGTCTGACCGAGCCTGCGCAACTTTCAGGTGAGATCTGGTTTGAAGATCAGAATATAACGCGGCAGGGCGCGCGCTCACGGCGTGAACTCGGTATCGCCCATATTCCGGAAGATCGTCATCGACGCGGTCTACTTCTTGATTTCGATCTCGCCGAGAATTCAATACTGGGCGTTCATTACCGAAGGCCGGTCGTTGCTTATCCCGGAGACATTGTCCTGGATTACGATGCTATTCAGCAGCGCGCCAGAAGGATCATTAGTGAATTTGACGTGCGCCCCACTGATCCTGAACTGCCCGCCCGTTCACTTTCTGGAGGAAATCAACAGAAGTTGATCATCGGGCGTGAGTTGGATTTGAAACCCCGACTGTTGCTGGTTTCACAGCCGACCAGGGGAGTTGACATCGGCGCCATTGAGTTTATCCATCGGAATCTGGTAGCAATGCGCGATGCTGGTTGTGCTGTCCTTCTCGTTTCCGCGGAGCTTGAAGAGGTGACAAGTCTCGCCGATCGACTGCTGGTCATTCACGAAGGGCGCATTGTTGGTGAAGTCGATCCAAAGGTGGCGACGATTGAACAGATCGGATTGTTGATGACCAGGGGCCACTGAAGATTCGCGAAACTAAATGAGGCTTCTACACGAACTCCTTTTTCCATTCATAGCTGTGCTGGCCGCCTTTATTATCGGCGCGATCCTGGTTCTTATAGTTGGGGATAACCCGATTGAAGCCTATCGCCTCCTGCTTGGTAGTGCGCTTTCCTGGCCCGATGGAATCGGTTACACACTCTTCTACGCCACACCGCTGATATTCACGGGCCTGGCTGTCCTCGTCGCCTTTCGCTGCGGACTGCTGAACATCGGGGCCGAAGGACAGCTTTATATTGCAGCTTTTGCTGTCGCCTGGGTCGGTATTACCTTTGCAAATCTTTCTGCATGGGTATTGGTTCCACTTTGTTTCATCGCCGCCATTCTGGGTGGGGGCGTGTGGGGCGCGATTCCCGGCGCATTGAAGGCGCGGTTCGGTTCCCACGAAGTCATCAACACTATAATGTTGAACTTCATTGCGATTGCCCTGGTGAGTTACTTCACTCAGTATCATTACAAGACTCCCGGCGATCCAATCTTGCAGACGGTTCCGATCGGATCGGGAGCAGAAATTGCTCGACTAGGTAAATTCATTCCCGGGCTTCCCGAGCGCATTCCCCTAAACGTTTCCTTTATTGTGGCCCTGGCAGCGTGCGCGCTGGTCTATCTTTTTCTATGGCGCACGAAGTGGGGATACGAAATACGCGCTACGGGAAATAATCCTTGGGCGGCCGAGTACGGTGGAATCTCGATTCGCAAACAGATTGTTCTTGCCATGGTCGTCTCGGGAGCCTTGGCCGGGCTGGTCGGGATCAATGAGGTGATGGGGTATCGCTACCGCTTTTACGATGGGTTTTCGGCGAACTATGGGTTCACCGGAATTGCCGTAGCGCTGCTGGGCCGAAATCATCCGGTGGGTGTGTTGTTGTCAGCTCTGTTTTTTGGAATGCTGCTCAGGGGCGGTATTTTTGTCGATGCTTTTACCGACAATGTTACCAAGGACCTTGTTGATGTATTGCAGGGTATCGTGATCCTTTTTGTAGCCGCGGAAGCGCTGTTCCGGGGACCGTTTGGAAGGTTCGGTTTGTTGAAGCGCACGAAGGTTTGAATTAAATATGACTGAGCTATTTACAATTGCTCTGATCTGGTCGACAGTTCGGCTCGCGACCCCTCTGATCCTTGCAGCCTTAGGCGGCATGTTTTCAGAAAGATCCGGCGTTATCAACATAGCCCTCGAAGGAAAGATGCTGGCCGGCGCATTTACAGCGGCAGCGATAACCTACGCCGCTGATGCCAAACTCGGGTTGGGGGCTTTCAGTCCCTGGCTAGGCCTTCTGGCTGGCGTAGGCGCCGGCATGCTTGTCGCTGCTATTTATGCCGTAGTTTGCATCCGCTTCAAGGCCGATCAGGTTGTAAGCGGAATGGCCATCAACATTCTCATGATTGGTGTTCCCGGATTCCTGAGCGGCGCATTCTTTCAGTCTTCAGGATCGACACCGCAAATCCCTAAAGAACACCTGATCCCCTGGACACCTATCGTGATCGCTTTTTCATTGGTGGTTCTTACCTGGTACGTTCTTTATCGAACCCCTTTCGGATTGCGCCTAAGATCGGTTGGAGAAAATCCGGGCGCCGCCGATGCCGCCGGCGTGAACGTCGCGCGGCTGCGATATTCCGGAGTGTTGTTGGCCGGAGCGCTCGCCGGTATTGGAGGGGCATATTTATCGATTGGTCAGTCGTCTCTGTTCACTCGTAATATGACTGCCGGCAGAGGGTTCATTGCTCTTGCGGCGCTTATCTTTGGCAAATGGCGTCCGGTCCAGACAATGCTTGCCTGCCTGCTGTTTGGCTTCACGGAGGCAGTGTCGATTCAGATGCAGGGGGTTGTGAAACTTCCATCCGGAGAAGACATTCCGGTACAGTTCATTCAAATGGTTCCCTATGTTTTGACAATAATTGTGCTGGCAGGTTTTATTGGCCAATCGCGTCCGCCCCAGGCGCTCGGCCGGCCCTATCAAAAAGAGAGATAGGGCAGCTATCAAACGAGTTTGGACATCGATACTCTAGGACAATGACAACAGACTTTAACAAGGTGGGAGCAACTATGTCGGGAACGACAGCCCGTTCGAATCTCTATGCTCGAGCGGAGCACGCCGCGCGAACAATTCGTGCGCGGACGGCGGAAGAAGCCCGGGTGGCCCTGGTGCTTGGCAGCGGACTTGGGGCATTCGCGGATGATCTTAGTGAGGCAACAGCGATTCCCTATGAGGAAATACCGGGCTTCAGTTCGTCCACGGCGGAAGGCCATGCCGGCAAGCTTGTGCTTGGAAAAGTCGATAAGGTGCCGGTCCTCGCAATGCAAGGGCGAGTGCATTTCTACGAAGGATACTCATTGGAAGAGGTAACCTTCCCCATCAGGACTTTCAAACTCCTGGGTGTCAAGACACTCGTATTGACAAATGCTGCGGGAGGGATCGATGTCGAACTGACTCAGGGAGGTCTGATGGTGATCAGTGACCATCTGAACCTCATGGGTGTCAATCCCTTGCGCGGGACAAACGATGAACGCTTTGGACCAAGATTCCCGGACATGACCGAAGTCTATTCGAAGGAGCTTCAGGAGATCGTTGTGGAAGAAGCCCGCGCGATCGAGGTAGAAGTGCGGCGTGGGATCTATGCAGCCCTGGCGGGTCCAAGCTACGAGACACCGGCAGAGATTCATATGCTGCGAACGTTTGGCGCGGATGCGGTGGGTATGAGTACGGTACCGGAGGCGATTGTTGCTCGACACATGGGAATGAACGTGCTTGGAATATCGTGTATCACGAATATGGCTGCGGGGATTGGCGACGAGCCGATCAGCCATGCGGAAGTGATGGAAACCGGCGAAAAGGTCAAAGCGACGTTCACTCAACTGCTGGGGCGGGTAATTGCCCGGTTAACCTAGAAATTCTCTTCGGGCGTGATGAACAACTCTGTGTCCATGTTGATTGGGATTTCGGGTGGAACGGGATCGGGGAAGACCACAGTCGCAAACAGGATTCTTGAATCCGTCAGCGCAAGCGAAGTGGTCTTCATTCAGCAGGACTCCTATTACAGAAATGTCGAAGATCTCCCACTGGATTACCGGCAGGTTGCCAATTTCGATCATCCGGATGCAATCGACAATGAACTGCTGGTAGATCATATAAGCAAACTCAAGGCGGGAGAACCTATCGAACTGCCGCTCTATGACTTTAAGAGCAACACGCGGTTGCCTGAAACTCGTCGCGTTGATCCCAAACCAATACTGATTGTTGAAGGGATCCTCATCTTCACCGACACTCGTTTGCTAGAGCAGATGGACATCAAAGTGTTTGTTGATACACCCGACGACATTCGTTTCATTAGAAGGTTGCGTCGCGATGTCGCCGAACGCGGTCGCACAGTCGACTCTGTAATCGAGCAATACCTCGGCACAGTGCGCCCCATGCACGTGCAGTTTGTTGAGCCCTCGCGACGTTATGCCGATGTAATAATTCCCGAAGGTGGGCATAACCTTGTGAGTATTGATCTGATAAGCGGAAAGATTCGTGAACGGCTGGCCACTGCGCTAGCCTCAGCCGGAGGCCATCATTGAGCGAAGAAGAGTTGGAGCCGCTGATCGAAGCGGCGAAGCGGGCGCGCTTCCAGTCGATCGCGCCATTTTCGAAATTTCTTGTGGGCGCCGCAGTAAAGACCGCTGCCGGCAAGGTCTACACGGGTTGCAACGTCGAGAGTGCGAGCTATGGTCTGACGGTGTGCGCGGAGCGTGTCGCAATCTGGAAAGCTTTGTCAGAAGGTGAACGGGACTTTACTGAACTCGCAGTGGTGGCCGATACGGGAACCCTGACACCGCCTTGTGGGACCTGCCGGCAGATTATCTGGGAGTTCTGCCGCAATGCCACAATCGTGTTAGCTAATCTTCACGACGAGAGCGAGACTCTAAGCGTCAAGGATCTCCTACCCCGGGCTTTTGACGCGAGGTTTCTCGCTGAAACAAACCCAAATAGTTAACCATTATTAATTCCCAGGACAAGCAGATTATGTTAAAGAATGCGCTTACCTTCTCGTTCACCATTGCCCTCATTCTGAGCTTCTCGTTCCCGGAGGTGTTTACCCAGCCGCAGCGTAAGAAGGTGGACATGCTGATACTCGGTGGAACCGTAATAACGATGGATGAGAAGCGACGTGTCCTCACGGACGGCGGAATTGCCATTGCGCAGGGACGAATTCTCGATGTGGGGACCCGAGCCGAAATCCAGAAACGTTACGGTGCTCCCGAGACTATAGATGTGACTGACAAGATCATCATCCCGGGCCTCATCAATGGCCATACCCATATCCCTATGACATTGTTTCGAGGATTGGCCGACGACCTCGATCTACAGGAGTGGCTAACGAAATATATCTTTCCGGCCGAAGCAAAGAATGTAACGGAAGAGTTTGTGCGAGTGGGGACACGTCTAGGCCTGCTGGAGATGATTCGCGGTGGCACAACGACCTACTGCGACATGTATTACTTTGAAGACGCGATCGCCGAAGAGACCGCAAAGGCTGGTGTGCGAGGCCTTCTTGGGCAGACGCTTATCGACTTCCCGGCGCCTGACAATAAGACCTACCAGGAAGGACTTGCCTATACGGAAAAGTACGTGAAGAAGTGGCAGGGCCACGATCTGATCGTTCCGGCTATTGCGCCCCATGCACCCTATACGGTGTCTGAAGAGCACCTGAAAGCTGCG
>DATKDA010000115.1:0-5698 GCA_035512935.1 Pyrinomonadaceae bacterium
CACTCTTAAGGTCATATCGCTTTCTCCTGAACTCTTCTTTGACCGTCGGGGCAGTCGCGTTCTCGCAAGGCCGATGAAAGGAACGATTAAACGCGGGCGCTGGACCGCTGAAGACGAAGCTCTGGCCAAAAGTCTCGCCGCATCGTCAAAAGACCGCGCCGAGAATGTGATGATCGTCGATCTCATCAGAAACGACCTCGGGAAAGTCGCTGTGCCGGGCCAGGTAAACGTATCTCGACTTTACGACGTCGAGCAGTATCCGACTCTTTGGCAGATGACCTCAACAGTGGAAGCTACGCTACGTCCGGACGTTGGTCTGGCTGATTTGTTGGCAGCCCTTTTCCCTTGCGGCTCAGTAACCGGAGCGCCCAAAGTTAGCACCATGCGCATTATTCGCGACCTTGAGCCGTTCCCGCGCGGGATCTATACCGGCGCAATCGGTTTGATCCGGCCGGGCGGGGATTGCACTTTCAATGTTGCTATAAGGACCTTGCTGCTGGATTCATCCACCGGTGATGTAACGTTCGGTGTGGGTGGCGGCGTCACCATCGATTCGACGGCGGATCGAGAATATGACGAGTGCCTGCTTAAGAGCTCGTTTCTCAATGCTCCACAACAACCCTTTCGGCTGCTTGAGTCCATCCTGCTTGAAGACGGCGAGTTCTTCCTTCTCGATCTTCATCTGAAACGCTTGCACGACTCAGCGAGCTACTTCGGGTTCAGGCATCAGCGAAGTGAAGTTCTTGAGAAACTCGAACGATTGAGACTCGAGCATTCAATCGGGCGTTGGAAAGTGCGACTGCTGCTGTCAAAAGAGGGTGAGTTAATGTCCGAGGTCTTAGCGCTTCAAGCGGATGATTCGCAGCCCTTACGCGTGGGCTTGGCCAGCGACCCCATACAATCGAATCATCGGTTTCTGTTTCACAAGACAACGAACCGGGCAGTCTACGAGCAGGCACTCAGGGCCCGACCTGACTGCGACGACGTTTTGCTGTGGAACGAACGCGGTGAGATTACAGAAGCGACAATCGCGAATCTGGTACTCCCACACGGTGAAGACTTATGGACGCCCGTCTTGAGTTCAGGGCTACTGCCGGGTGTATTTCGCGAAGAGCTTCTGGCAAAGGGTAAGATCCGCGAGCGCGTTATTCGCGTCCAGGAGTTACAGGAAGCAGAAAGCTTCTTCTTGATCAACTCCGTGCAAAAGTGGCGAAAAGCGGAATTGGTCAGTGGTCCGGGATTAAGCGCCACCGAGAGGCTGACAACGTGAGTAACCGCGGGGACCCGGTCGCTGCGAAGCTGTGAAAAGGGTCTCATTACCGCAGCTTCCGATGGACCACCCAGATATCCCCATTCGCCTTTTCACAGCTCCTCCGCTCCTGATGTTCTGAATTCGTGGTCCCACCTAAACACTCTTGGCGGCTCACTGAAGCTCGGAACATCCGGGCTCAATGTCTTCACGGCTTCGGCAGTTGGTGGTCTTTGCGCATCTGAGGCAATTCATGAGTTACAATCTGTTAGACGTATTACATTAGCTAGGGGACCACAGATTGCCGACCCCCGACTACGGACTACCGACTACCGACCACTGACTACTGACCACGGACCAACTGTCAGTTATACAGCAGCACGTGGCGGCGACGTTCGCGAAACTCATTCAAACCACTGGTCCAAGTCTTCACAATGTCTTGCGGAGACTCGCCGCGCATCACGCGCGCCAATGTATCGGCATTAACCAGCAATCGGCTGTAACTTTCAGCCTTCCATTCAGTCGGGTATGCGCGTCGCAGAGCTACCGCAATTTCAACACCTGTAGAGACGGGCCGAAACTCCGAGCGATCGGTGATGATAATGTTGATGCCACTACACTCCTCGCCTTTAAACACCGAGGCCCGCGGCGTAAAGCGCAACGGAACAAAGCGAACGCCGGGGAGCCGGCGACTGTTCAGAAATTCAGCCAGGCTCTGCCCATCAAGCCAGGGCGCTCCTACAACCTCAAAAGGCGTGTCAGTACCGCGTCCCACTGAAAGGTTAGTCGTCTCAAGCAGACCGATTCCCGGGTAAAGAGTAGCCTCAGTCAAACTCCGCATGTTAGGCGAAGGATTGATCCAGAGCAGATTGGTCGCGTCATACCACACGCCGCGGTTCCAGCCTTCCATCTTGATGACTCGCAGATCGCAATTGATTTCACGCTCGCGATTGAAGAGCTGGGCCAGCTCCCCGACTGTCATGCCGTGCCTCACGGGCAGGGTGTGATAAGCAATGAATGAAAGCTTGTCCGCATCAGCAATTGGCCCTTCAATATCCGCGCCACCAATTGGGTTCGGCCGGTCGAGCACAAAGACCGGAAGCTTTGCTTTCGCAGCCTCTTCCATTACGTAACCAAGAGTTGAGATATATGTATAGAAACGCGCCCCGATGTCCTGGATGTCGTATACAAGCGCGTCCAGATCCTTCAAATGCTCCGGCTTGGGGCGGCGAGTTTCACCGTAAAGCGAGTAGATTGGCAGACCAGTCTTCTCATCGGTGGTATCCGAAACCTTGTCGTCCAACAGACCGCGAATGCCGTGCTCGGGAGAAAAGAGCGCCGTCAGTTTCACTCCCGGCGCCTGATGAATGACATCGATAGTTGACCGTCCAGCCCGATTTTGCCCGGTGTGATTGGTCACCAGACCTACTCGCATCCCCTCGAGTTCTTTAAAGCCATCTCGTTCGAGTATATCTACGCCAGTCAATACCTTTGTCTCGGCGCCGAGTCCGGGCAAAGGTGAGCGTGCCTGCTCGCGGGCAGCAAAGAATCGCGCCTGGTCCCTCGTAACCGCGTCGTAATATTGCTCGAGTTGCAGGCGGGCTTTAGCGACAACGGCAGGATCGCTGACCGCTCCGGCGACAATCGATGCCACCCGTCCTCGCAGCGGTCCTACATCACCCTTACCATCAGGGTGAACCCGATTACTGAAAAAGATCACAAACATCTCGCTTGCCGGATCAAGCCACATCGAGGTCCCCGTAAAGCCGGTGTGACCAAATGAGCCGAGCGGAAAAAGCTCACCGCGATTTGTCGAGAAGGTCGTAGCAATGTCCCAACCGAGCCCCCGAGCAGCACCGCCAGGTGAAATAACTCTCGGTCTCACCATTTCAGCAACGCTTAGTGGACCAAGAATGCGAACGCCATTGTTCTGCCCGCCGTTGAGAATCATCTGGCAGAACTTTGCGAGATCGCTCGCCGTCGAAAAGAGCCCTGCATGGCCCGCAACACCATCCATCCGATAGGAGGTTGGATCGTGGACCTCGCCGCGCAGCCATCTTTCACCCTCGGCTCCCGCATCCTTTGCCGTATCGCCAAGATAACTCAACTGTCCGCGCCTTCTCTCAGTGGGAGCAATCCGTCCCGTCAACCCGCGGGATGGTCGAAACCCCGTATCTTTCATTCTCAACGGACCGAAAATATTCTTTTGTGCAAATTGGTCCAACGGTAAACCGCTTACGCGATGCACGACCTCTCCAAGCGCGATATAACCGATATCGCTATAAACAAAGCGGGCTCCGGGAGGATTTCTTAAAGGTTCTTTGATCAACCGCTTGATGGCTTCATCGTGGCCGGTCCAACGCTCCTTGAGGTCAAAGTCGGGTGCGTATCCTGAAACATGAGTTAGGAGATATTCGATGGTAATCCGTTCTCGGCCATCACCCTTCAGTTCGGGAATATAAGTTGAAACTGGGTCGCTAAGCCGCACCTTTCCCCGCTCAACCAGGATCATGATGCTTGTGGCTGTGGCGACAACCTTTGTAAGACTTGCGAGGTCAAAGATTGTATTCGTTGTCATGGCCTCGCGCGCGGGTTCAAGGGCACGCGCTCCATAGGCTTTGTGCCACACGACCTGTCCTTTGCGTGCTGCAAGAACCACGGCGCCCGGCAACTGACGTTGCTTGATTGACTCAGCGATTATATGGTCCAGCGCCGTGAGTTGTTGGACTGAGACGGCGACGTTGGCAGCGCGACTTTGACTTACTTGCGTCCCCCCTGCCGGTGCGGAGTGCCAGATCAAGGCACAGAACATAATGATAGATTTGTGTTTTAGATTCATCCTGTACAAGTTGGGCTTTGGTCTTACATCTTTGGTTTTTGGGCTTAGGACCTCGCCTGATCTATAGAGATTCCCGTCCCACTAACACCTTACTTCAGTAAGGTAGCCAGCCACGAATCAAGGAGGGCTGAGGCGTCTCACACCCCTCTCATTCACACCTTACTTCAGTAAGGTGGCCAGAGAGATTCCCCTCTCATTAACACCTTACTTCAGTAAGGTGGCCAGCCCCTCAGCGCTTTCCCAAACCGTTTCAACGGTTTGCGCCGCTAGCGCAGAGCAACGATCTTCTCACGTGTCGTAAACCGTTGAAACGGTTCCCCGGATCTTAGTCGTTTCTGGACCACCTAACTGAAGTTAGGTGTTAATGAGACAAAAGGCCAAAGGCCGAAGGCCAAAGGCCGAAGGCCGAAGACCAAAGGCCGAAGGCCCAAGGCCAAAGTCCAAAGGCCCAAGACCAAAGACCAGAGCCCCAAGGCCGAAGCCCTTTACCGCGTACGACTTTCCTGCGCTTCCTTCTTTAGTTGAATGCCAGTGCCCCGAGCATGGAGGCCGGGCAATGAGATCGGCAGCTTGCCGCTAATGTCGATCTCCCCTGCGATGGCCCGCGCCACCGCCTGCTGCAAGCTTGGCATGTCCCCGTACGCCACAAGATAGGTGCGGAGCTCCGGAAAACTCTGAAGCAAATAAGGATTACCGAAGCTGATGCCTATAATCGGCGCTTTTGCGGCAATCAACTTTGTGAGGGCGCGCTCGCCGGGCTCTGGCAAACCGACACTGCGCGCCTGTCCCGTCCTTACTCGACCATAAAGAGAGGCAATCACAATATCTGCTCCCGTAGCGCGCTCGAGCGCCTTCTGCACTTCAGCCTCAGACGAGCGATCGTCAAGCACGATCGTCTCGACACGGCGGCCTGCTCGTGCCATCGCACTCGCAAAACGATTAGCAATCCATAAGCGATCGTCGCCGTTGGTAATTGCAAGATTGAATATCCGCGCATCCTTCCCCAAGCCTTTTAAGGGAAGCAGATTGTCGTCATTACGCACGAGAGTGATGGCGCGCTCAGCAATCTCGCGAGCGAGCGCGTTTACTTCACGACTCGCAACTATGCGATCTATCTCATCAAGCGGCGTGAGGCGCTGTTTAACCAGTCCCAGATCATATTTAGCGGCGAGAATACGGCGGGCAGATTCCTCGATTCGTTTTTCTGTCAAACGTCCCTTCCTGACAGCCTCAAGCACACCACGAAAAGCAGCGTCGTTGTCAGCGGGTTTCAGCAGCATGTCGGCGCCGGCTTCGAGCGCCCGTACTGCCGCCTCCTCCTGAGTGAAATAGATGGTCAGCCCACTCATGCTGAGCGCGTCGGTAACAATCATTCCGTTGAAATTGAGATCGCGCCGGAGAATAGTTCCTACCACAGGTGAAAGTGTCGCAGGCAGCGTCGCATTCTCTACAATAATCTCCCCACCTTCATAGGTATCAATCGGCCGGATCTTCACATCGTCCGGAAGAGGCTCAATCGCAGTTGGATCTATTTGCGGCAGGCCGATATGACCGACCATCACGGCGCCAACTCCGGCCCGTACCGTTGCGCGAAATGGTACTAATTCGAG